>NZ_VJZD01000229.1 GCF_009377175.1 Streptomyces adustus | reverse complement strand
CTCGCACCCACAGCGTGAGTCCGCCCCGGGGCACCTCGAACTCCCACGTCGGCAGTTCCCGCCGTACCGCCGCCACCAGCGCGTCGCGGTTGTCCCGGGCCTGGGCGCGCCGCAGCTGCACGGCCTGCTCCCAGCCGCCGGTGCTGAACAGCCAGTTCACCGCGAGCTGCTCCAGCACGGGGGTGCCGAGGTCGGCGTAGGCGCGGGCGGCGACCAGGCTGCGGATCACGTCCGGCGCCGCCCGGACCCAGCCGATGCGCATCCCCGCCCAGAAGGCCTTGCTGGCCGACCCCACGGTGATCACCGTGGATCCGGCCGGGTCGAAGCCGCACACCGGCCGGGGCATCTCGACGCCCTCGTCCAGCCAGAGTTCGCTCATGGTCTCGTCGCAGACGAGCACGGTGCCCGCCGAGCGCGCCGCCTCCACCAGCCGTCGCCGCTGGTCCTCGGCGGCCAGGGCACCGGTCGGGTTGTGGAAGTCGGCGACGACGTACGCCATCCGCGGCGCGGCCTCGCGCAGCACCTGACGCCAGCGCTCCATGTCCCACCCGGCGAGCCCCTCGGCCATCGCGACGGGCACCAGCCGGGCACCCGTCTCCCGCATCAGCTGGAGGATGTTGGCGTACGACGGCGACTCGACCGCGATGCGCTCACCCCGGCCGGCGAAGAGATGGCAGATGGCGTCGATGGCGCCCATCGCGCCGGTCGTCACCATGATCTGTTCGGGCATGGTCGGGATCCCGCGCGCGGTGTACCGCTCGGCGATCATCGTGCGCAGCGCCGGCAGTCCGGCCGGGTAGTCGCCGTGCGTGTGGGCGTAGGGAGGCAGTTCCTCCAGGGCGCCCTGCACCGCCCGGGTCAGCCACGGCTCCGGCGCGGGCAGCGCCGCACAGCCGAGGTCGATCACCGAGCCCAGTGCCTCGGGCGGCAGGGGTTCGAGGCCGCGGGCCGGGAGCGGGTTCCCGGCCGGTACGGCCGTCCAGCTCCCGGCGCCGCGCCGGGACTCCAGGAAGCCCTCGGTGCGCAGCGTCTCGAAGGCGGTGGCGACCGTGGTGCGGCTCACGGCCAGGGCGAGGGCCAGTTCGCGTTCGGCCGGCAGCCGGGCGGCGACCGGCACCCTGCCCTCCAGGACCAGCAGCCGGATGCCGTCGGCCAGCGCGCGGTAGGCGGGCGGGCGGCGGGTGCCCGGGCCCGCGGGGCGGTCCTGCTGCGACTTGAGCAGCCGGGCGAGCTGAGCGGCACCCACCGCGGAAGTCCACTGCGCCATTTTTTCCAGTCCACCTTCCTCGAATTGGCCATGGTTGGCTCTGCTTTCCAAGCCACAGAGTGTCATGCGCCAGGCCACTACCACCACAGGGAGCCCCCGTGTCCGCGTCACAGCCCCTCGCGCGACGGCTGATCCAGCTCTACGCCGGTCTTGTGCTGTACGGCGCGAGCTCCGCTCTCCTGGTGCGGGCGAACCTCGGCCTGGAGCCCTGGGGCGTTCTGCACCAGGGGCTCGCCGAGCGCACCGGTCTGACGATCGGCGTGGTGTCCATCGTCGTGGGCGCGGCGGTGCTGCTGCTGTGGATACCGCTGCGGCAGCGTCCCGGCCTCGGCACGGTCTCCAACGTGTTCGTCGTCGGCCTGGCCATGGACGGCACGCTCTCGCTGCTCCCCCCGGTCCACAACCTCGCCGGGCGGGGCACGCTGCTGCTGGCCGGCATCCTGCTCAACGGTGTGGCCACCGGTCTCTACATCACCGCGGCCTTCGGAGCGGGCCCGCGCGACGGGCTGATGACCGGGCTGCACCGCCGTACGGGCCGTTCGATCCGGCTGATGCGGACGGCCGTCGAGGTGACGGTCGTGGTCACCGGTTTCTGCCTCGGCGGGACCGTCGGGGTCGGCACCGTGGTGTACGCCGTGTCGATCGGTCCGCTCGCCCAGCTCTTCCTGCGTGTGTTCGCCGCTCCGGCGGCATCCGGCAGCAGCCCGGTGGTTGCCGCCGGGACACCCCGGGGAGCGATACTGCGTCCGTGACCACGCACATACGCCACCCGTACCTCGACCACCCGGGCCCGATCGCCTTCGCTCACCGCGGCGGGGCCGCGGACGGTCTGGAGAACACCGTGGCGCAGTTCAGGCGCGCGGTCGAGACGGGCTACCGCTACATCGAGACGGACGTGCACGCCACCCGGGACGGCAGGCTCGTCGCCTTCCACGACTCGACGCTGGACCGGGTGACGGACGGCGCGGGCCGGATCGCGGACCTGCGCTGGGAGGACGTGAGCCACGCGCGCGTGGGCGGCCGGGAACCGGTGCCGCTGTTCGAGGAGCTCCTGGAGACGTTCCCCGAGGTGCGCTGGAACGTCGACATCAAGGCGGAGCCCGCGCTGCACCCGCTGCTGAACCTGATCGCCCGGACCGACGCCTGGGACCGGGTCTGTGTCGGCTCCTTCTCCGAGGCCCGCGTCGTGCGCGCGCAGCGGCTGGCCGGGCCCCGGCTGGCGACGTCGTACGGCACCCGCGGGGTGCTCAATCTGCGGTTGCGTTCCTGGGGGGTGCCGGCCGCGCTGCGCGACTCCGCCGTCGCCGCCCAGGTGCCCGAGACCCAGTCGGGCATCCAGGTGGTGGACCGGCGCTTCGTGCGCACGGCCCACGCGCGCGGGCTCCAGGTGCACGTGTGGACGATCAACGAGGCGGATCGGATGCACCGGCTCCTGGACCTGGGAGTCGATGGCATCATGACCGATCACATCGACACGTTGCGCAAGGTCATGGAGGACCGGGGCGTCTGGGTCTGAGCCCGGAAGCACCGGCCCCGCCCTTCGCACACCACCTCCAGCGGGGAAGCGAGGGGCGCGGGTGGGCATCGACACCGTGCGGACCACGACGGCCGACGAGGCCGCCGACCGGCGGCGCGAGCAGCGCGGCTGGTACTTCTACGACTGGGCGTGCTCCGTCTACTCGACGAGCGTGCTCACCGTGTTCCTCGGCCCCTATCTGACCTCGGTCGCCAAGGCGGCCGCGGACGCCGACGGATACGTCCATCCGCTGGGTGTGCCGGTGCGCGCGGGCTCGTTCTTCGCGTACTCCGTGTCCCTGTCGGTGATCGTGGCCGTCGTGGTGATGCCGCTGGTGGGGGCCGCCGCCGACCGGACGGGCCGCAAGAAGCCCCTGCTGGGCGCGGCCGCCTATCTGGGGGCCGCGGCGACGACGGGCATGTTCTTCCTCCACGGCGACCGCTATCTGCTCGGCGGCGCCCTGCTGATCGTCGCGAACGCCGCGCAGTCGGTGGCGATGATGCTCTACAACTCCTACCTGCCGCAGATCGCGCCGCCCGAGGAGCGCGACGCGGTCTCCTCCCGCGGCTGGGCCTTCGGGTACGCGGCCGGAGCCCTGGTCCTGGTGGTGAACCTGGTGCTCTATCTGGCCCATGACTCCTTCGGCGTCTCGGAGACCATGGCCGTACGGATCTGCCTGGCGTCGGCGGGGCTGTGGTGGGGCGCGTTCACCCTGGTGCCGCTGCGCCGACTGCGCGACCGGCGCTCGGCCACCCGGGAGGCCACGGCCCCCGGGATGCGGCAGCTCGTGGCGACCGTGCGGGACATGCGCCGCCACCCGCTGACGCTGGCCTTCCTGCTCGCGTACCTCATCTACAACGACGGCATCCAGACGGTGATCTCGCAGGCCTCGGTCTACGGCTCCGAGGAGCTGGGGCTCGAGCAGTCCACGCTGATCGGGGCGGTGCTGCTGGTCCAGGTACTGGCGATGGCGGGCGCGCTGGCGATGGGGCGGCTGGCCCGGACGTACGGGGCCAAACGTACGATTCTCGGCTCGCTGGTGGCCTGGACGGTCACCCTGGGCGCCGGCTACTTCCTGCCGGCCGGCGCGCCGGCCGGGTTCTTCGCCCTGGCGGCCGCGATCGGACTGGTGCTCGGCGGCAGCCAGGCACTCTCGCGCTCCCTGTTCTCCCATCTGGTCCCACCCGGCAAGGAGGCCGAGTACTTCTCGGCGTACGAGATGAGCGACCGGGGCATGAGCTGGTTGGGCCCCCTGCTGTTCGGGATCACCTACCAGCTGACCGGAAGCTACCGGGACGCGATCATCTCGCTGGTGATCTTCTTCGTCGTGGGGTTCGTGCTGCTCGCGCGGGTTCCGGTCCGGCGGGCGATCGGCGACGCGGGCAATCCCGTACCCGCGAAGATTTAGCGCTCAGGGCGAAAGGGCGGTAGTGTACGCGTTTGGCCTGCCAGACGTACCGTTACTGCGCGTCAAAGATGCCGAAACGCTGTGTGACATCTGCTAGCAGATGTGACAAACCGGGCGCTGGTGGGTACAACAAGGGGCGGCTACGACGGCGACGCATGACCCGGAACGGGAATCTTTACCGCCGACCGGACGTTGACCGGATGACGACGACAGCGACACCTGTCCTGTGGGCGACAAGCCCGGGAGGCACGATTCATGAGTGAGCGAGCTCTTCGCGGCACGCGCCTCGTGGTGACCAGCTACGAGACGGACCGCGGCATCGACCTGGCCCCGCGCCAGGCCGTGGAGTACGCATGCGAGAAGGGACATCGCTTCGAGATGCCCTTCTCGGTCGAGGCGGAGATTCCGCCGGAGTGGGAGTGCAAGGTCTGCGGGGCCACGTCACTCCTGGTGGACGGCGACGGCCCTGAGGAGAAGAAGGCCAAGCCCGCGCGTACCCACTGGGACATGCTGATGGAGCGGCGCACCCGCGAGGAGCTCGAAGAGGTCCTCGAGGAGCGTCTGGCAGTTCTGCGGTCCGGGGCGATGAACCTGGCGGTCCATCCCCGCGACAGCCGCAAGTCCGCCTGATCCCCGCGGGATCCGAGCGACACACAGCGCACCACGCACAAGACCGAGGGCGCCGTACCGGAATTCCGGTACGGCGCCCTCGGTCTTGTGCGTCTTCGGCCCGCTCACCGCGTCGGCGGCGGGCCCGACCCCTGGGGGCTTCACCTGCGACGTCGCCTCACCGCGTCAGCGGCGGGCGCGGACCCTGGGGCGTCTCGCCCGGCTCGTCCCTGATGACCTCGCCCTTGATGACCTCGCCCTGGACGACCTTGCCGTCGGGGCGGTGGATCCTGGCCTGCTGGAAGGCGTCGCCGAAGGTGCCGGGGGCGGACCGGCGCAGGGTGCGGTCGAACGAGCGTTCCGCGTAACGGGCCAGGACCTTCTGGACCGGCGGGATCAGCAGGAGCAGGCCCAGGGCGTCCGAGATCAGGCCGGGGATCATCAGCAGCAGCCCGCCCAGCATGAGCAGACCGTTCCCGCTGCCCTTCGACGGGGAGCCACCGCCCTGGAGCGCCTCGTTCAGGTTGCGGAAGGCGCGTCGGCCGGCCCGCTTGACGACCACCGCTCCCAGCACGAACCCGGCCAGCAGCAGCAGGAACACCGTGAAGCCGCTCGTCGCGCCCGCGACCACGGTCAGCAGCCAGATCTCCAGCACCACCCACGCCGCCACACCCAGGGGCAGGAAGGTCCGCAGCCGGGAACGCGGGGGTCGGGTGGAGGAGGAGGTCGGGGTGGAGGAGGGGGTCGGAACGCCTGTCGTCATGCATCCAGTGTGCCCGGACCCTGCTCAGTGCCGGATAAGAGGCGGATCAGGGGTGCCCGTGCGGCCACCGGGACAGCTGGTGGCCGCGGGCTCCGTACGGCTACCGCCGCGGCGGCTTCGCGGCATCGCCGCGGCCCGTGATCTTGCCGACCCGCTCCCCCACGCCCCACGCCGTGACCCGCCACAGCGCCTCGACGAGGATGTCCTTGCTCATCTTGGAGTCGCCGAGCTCGCGCTCCACGAAGGTGATGGGGACCTCGACCACGTGGTAGCCCGCCTTGACGGCGCGCCGGGCCAGGTCGACCTGGAAGCAGTAGCCCTGGGAGGAGACCTCGTCGAGCCCGAGGCCTTCGAGGGTCTCGCGGCGGAAGGCCCGGTAGCCGCCGGTGATGTCGCGCAGCGGCAGGTCGAGGGCGATGCGTGAGTAGAGGCTGCCGCCGCGGGAGATGAACTCGCGGGACTTGGGCCAGTTCACCACCCGGCCGCCCGGCACCCAGCGGGAGCCGAGGACGAGGTCCGCGCCCTTGAGCGCGGTCAGCAGCCGGGGCAGCTCCTCGGGCTGGTGGGAGCCGTCGGCGTCCATCTCGATCAGGACGCCGTAGTCGTGCTCCATACCCCAGCGGAAGCCCGCGAGGTAGGCGGCACCAAGACCTTCCTTGCCCTTGCGGTGCAGCACATGGACCTGTCCGTCCTCGGCCGCCAGCTCGTCCGCGAGCTTGCCGGTGCCGTCGGGGCTGTTGTCGTCGGCCACGAGCACGTGTGCCTCGGGAACCGCCTTTCGCACCCGGCCGACGATCGCCTTGATGTTCTCCGCCTCGTTGTAGGTGGGGATGATCACCAAGGCCGTGCCGAGCGGACCGAACTGCCTGCCCCGGGCCTGTCCCGCAAGGGTCCCGTCGCCGTCGTTCACTGCTGCCCCTTCATTTCCGTACGCAGAGGTCCACCATAGTGGCCGCCGCCTGCGCCGACGTGACAGCACGTACGTCTGGTGGTGTCGATTCGGCAAGAGCGGGGTAAGAACATACTTTTCGCCCGTGATCAGCCGATCGGTGACCGACGATGTCGGGCGAGGAGCGACGGCGCGGTCGGTGTCGAGGCCGCGGTCGGCCGATCGCCGACCCGGGACGGCGGATGGGGGCCCGGCGCTCTTCGGGCCGACCTGGGACCCGCCGGCTGCGGATCGACCTGAAGCCGTTGTCTACTGAGCGCCCGGGCCCCATCCCGGTCACACCCTGCCGACCGGCCGGAACGTTCCCTCGTCGGCGCGGACGCTGAGCCTGGCTCCCGGTGGAGGTGCCCCGGTACGGCACACCGTCCCTGACCCAGCGGCGCTGCGACGAGTGCGCGGACGTTCCCCGGTCGGGCGTCCGGTGGTGGACTCCGCCGAACCTACCCGCCCCCAACCGTGGCCTGTCAACAGCGGTCCGACCTGCTGGTTCTCCACAAACGCGCTGGTCAGCGCGGATGACGCGCAGGTCGCGCGACAACCCGGCGGCAGGCGGGCGGCCCCACCTTCCGCGCCGGATCACTCGCCCGGCCGTACGAAGATCGTCCGTCCGCCGACCACCGTGCGCAGGCAGACGGGGAGGTCGGCGCCGGGGGTGAGGTCGGGCAGACCCGGGGTGCCGGAGCGGGGGTCGGTGGACCAGCGCGCGACCCGGTCGTCCGGGGCCTGGACGACGAGGGCGTCGGTGCGCCACACGGCGTAGTCCGCGGGCGCGCCCGGCACCAGGATGCCTGCGTCGTCGCGTCCGATCGCCCGCCAGCCGCCACGCGTATGCGCCGTGAACGCGGCCCGGACGGAGACGCGGTGCTCGGGCGTGCGGTGGAAGGCGGCGGCCCGGACCGTGCCCCAGGGGTCGAGGGGCGTGACCGGGGAGTCGGAGCCGAAGGCCAGGGGCACACCGGCCCGCAGCAGCGCCGCGAAGGGGTTCAGCGTCCGGGCCCGCTCGGCGCCCAGGCGGTCGGCGTACATGCCGTCCTCGCCGCCCCACAGCGCGTCGAAGGCGGGCTGGACGGAGGCGGTCAGCCCGAGCTCGGCGAAGGCCGCGACGGTCTCCGGGGTGAGCATCTCGGCGTGCTCGACCCGGTGCCGGGCGGCCCGTACACGGGCCAGGCCGACCTTCTCCGCGGCCGCGCGCACGCCTTCCACCACCGCGGTCACGGCGGCGTCGCCGATCGCGTGGAAGCCCGCCTGGAGGCCCGTCTCGGTGCAGGCGGCGACATGGGCGGCGACCGCCGCGGCGTCGAGGTAGGCGGTGCCGGTGTGGTCGGCGTCGGTGTACGGCCGGTGCAGACAGGCGGTGTGGGAGCCGAGGGCGCCGTCGACGAACAGGTCGCCGGCGGCGCCGAGGGCGCCCAGCTCCCGCGCCTTGTCGAGGTCCTGGTCGGCCCAGTAGCCGACGACCCGCGGCCCCGCCTCCTGGGCGGCGAGCCGCAGCAGGCCGGTGAAGTCGTCCTCGGAGGAGATCTCGGGGCCGCCGCACTCGTGGACGGACCCGATGCCCAGGGAGGCCGCGTGGGCGAGGGCGGCGCGCTGGGCGGCGGTGCGCTGCGCCGGCGTCACGGCCGCGAACGCGGCGGCGCGCACGGCGTGGTGGGCCGCGCGGGTGAGGGGCTCCCGGTCCGCGAAGCCGGGCTCGGTCCGCGCGTGCGGCGCCAGGTCGAGCAGGGCGGTGGTGACGGCGGCCGAGTGGACGTCGATCCGGCTGAGGTAGAGCGGCCGGCCGCCCGCGGCCTCGTCCAGCTCGTCCCGCCGGGGAGCCCGCCGTTCGGGCCAGCGCGCGGCGTCCCAGCCGTGGCCGAGCAGCACCCGGTCGTCCGGGCGGCGGGCGGCGAAGTCGCGCACCAGGTCGAGCGCCGCCGCCAGGGAGGGCGCGGACGACAGGTCCAGGCCGGTCAGCGCGAGGCCGGTGGCGGTGCTGTGCACATGGGCGTCGGTGAAGGCCGGAGTGACCAGGGCGCCGTCCAGGTCGACCACCTCGTCGACACCGTCGGCGAAGGCGTCGGCGGCGCCCTCGGAACCGACCCAGGCGACCTGGCCGCGCTCGACGACCATCGCGGTCGCGAAGGGGTCGGCAGGGCTGTGGACCTCTCCACGGCGGAGCAGGACGGTCTTCGGTTCGGCGGTGCGCTCACTCATGGGAACAGTCTCGCGCCTCGCCGCGGCGGCGCTGCACGCAGGTCGGTCAGATGCGCGGCGGCCGCGCCTCGTACGGCGTCGAGAGCACCACGGTGGTCCGGGTGGACACGCCCGCCAGGGAGCGCAGCCGGGCCAGCAGCTCCTCCAGTTCGTGCGGGGTCGCCACGCGCACCTTGAGGATGTAGTTCTCGTCGCCCGCGACGCTGTGGCAGGCCTCGATCTCGGGGACCCCGGCGAGGCGGTCGGCGATGTCGTCGGGGGCGCTGGGGTCGAAGGGTTTCACCGAGATGAAGGCGGTCATGGGCAGCCCGACGGCCTCGGGGTCGACGACGGCCGCGTAGCCGCGGATCACACCGCGCTGTTCCAGCCGGCGCACTCGCTGGTGCACGGCGGACGTGGACAGGCCGGTGGCCTTGCCGAGGTCCGTGTAGCTCATCCGCCCGTCCTTGACGAGCAGCTGCACGATCTGACGGTCGAGCTCCTCCATGTCGCAAGAACCTACAGGGCGCTTGATCTCCTCCGATACCTGAGCAGCCCAGGTCATACCCGGTTCGTGATGTGAAGGGGCGCCGCCGGGGCGCCGGAGAGCGGCACCCGGCGGGGGACGGATCCCGCGCGCGGGGCGCCCGCGGTCCCCCGCACGCGGCATCTGCGAGCGGCATGTGACGAACACCACAGCACCCGGACCGTCTCCGTGCTGGTCTCGCGATTACCGCCGAGACCGGACGGGAAGTGCTTGCTGTGGTCGAGGCCGCAGTGCCTTCACGGCCCAGCCCGAGGGGGAGAATCCCATGCAGAGTCTTAAGCGCCCTGGTCGTACCTTTGCCAAGCGGCAGCAGCCGGTGGTCGAGCCCGCGCCGGAGGGCGTCGAACCCGACGACTTCGACGGCGACGAATTCGACGCGTACGACACCTTCGAGATGTTCCGGGTGATCTGCCCGGACTGCGCGCAGCCCATCGCCCTGCTGGCGGACGAGGAGTTCCTGCCGGAGCACGCGCTGTGCGCCTCGCCGTGGAACCCCTTCGGGCTCACGGTGTGCGCCGGTACGGGCCGGGAGGCCGCCGCGGCACAGGCCGCGGACGAGTCCATCGAGCCCCAGGAGCAGGACACCGCACTGCTGTTGACGCTTCCCCAGGGACTCGACTGGCGGACGCAGCCCTTCTCGCACGTCGGCGGCCCGGGCTCGCGCCCGATGCGCGTGCCGGTGATGCGCCGGGCCGCCTGAGGCCCCTCGCTCCATCCCCGTAGCCAGCCACCCTGCACCATGGCCCGCAGGCCGCCGTGGTGCAGGATCGGTGCGTCCGGATCCGCCGCGGGGCGGCGGGCGATTCCGCCGAAGTGCGCTTGGCGGCAGGCGATCCGTGGCATGACGAGGGCGCGTGCCGGTGCCGCGTACCCGACCTCGATGTCCTGAACTTCGACGCAGGCCCGGCGAGTTCGGCGTACCGCTCTGGCAGCAACGCAGTTGACGACGCGTCAGGCATGCGCCGGCGCCCCTGTGCACGACACCCCGGCTCTGGGGGCACAGAGCGAACTCACGGCCGATTGCGCGGGAAGGTGACCTGCCCGGCCGCCGTCGCGTTGCCCTGGTATGACCCTTGCCCAGTCGGTGCCCGTAGTCACGCGCCGCGTGTTCGTCCCGGCGCCCGCGGAATCGGTTCCGCTGCCCCCTCCGCAACCCCAGGACCCGCCCATCTACCGCGCCCTGATGCGCGCCTGGGCCGACCGGGGCCGCACGCTGCCGGGCCGCCACGACCCGGAGTGGGTCAGGCTGGCGGCCCCGCAGGTGCGGCCGGGTCAGTTCAGCGGGTCTCCGGACCCGCGAGGTGACGGGCGATGACCATGCGCTGGATCTGGTTGGTGCCCTCGACGATCTGGAGCACCTTGGCCTCGCGCAGGTAGCGCTCGGCGGGGAAGTCCGCGGTGTAGCCGTAGCCGCCGAGGACCTGGACGGCGTCGACGGTGACCTTCATCGCGGTGTCGGTGCAGTGCAGCTTGGCCATCGCGGCCTGCTTCGCGAACGGCCGCCCGGCGTCCCGCAGTCGCGCCGCCGACAGGTACAGGGCCCGGCCCGCCTCGATCTGCGTGGCCATGTCGGCCAGCATGAAGCGCAGTCCCTGGAAGTCGGCGATCGGCCGCCCGAACTGCTGCCGCCCGGTGGCGTACGCGACCGCCGCGTCGAGCGCGGCCTGGGCCACGCCGATCGCGCAGGCCGCGATGCCGAGCCGGCCGGAGTCGAGCGCGGACAGCGCGATGGCGAAGCCCTGGCCCTCCTCGCCGATGCGCCGGGCGTCGGAGACGCGTACGCCGTCGAAGTTGACCTGCGCGGTGGGCGAGCCCTTCATGCCCATCTTCTTCTCGGGCGCCGCGGCGCCGAGTCCCTCGGCGTCGGCCGGCACCAGGAACGCGGTGATCCCGCGCGGGCCGTCCGCACCGGTGCGGGCCATGACCGTGTAGAAGTCGGCGATCCCGCCGTGGGTGATCCACGCCTTGGTGCCGTTGATCACCCACTCGCCGCCGTCGCGCACCGCCCTGGTGCGCAGGGACGCGGCGTCCGAGCCGGACGACGGCTCGGAGAGGCAGTAGGCGCCCAGCAGACCGCCGCCGAGCATCGCGGGCAGGTGCTCGACCTGCTGCTGCTTGGTGCCGTAGGCCGCGACGGCATAGGAGGCCAGGGTGTGGACGCTGACGCCGAGGCCGACGGTCAGCCGGGCCGCGCCGAGCTCCTCCAGCACCTGGAGGTAGACCTCGTAGGGCTGCTCGCCACCGCCGTACTCGCTGTCGTAGGGCAGACCCAGCAGACCCGATTCGGAGAGCAGGGTGAAGACCTCGCGGGGGAAGCGTCCGGCGTCCTCCTCCTCGGCCGCCTTCGGTGCGATCTCGCGCTGCGCGATGTCGCGGACGAGCGAGATCAGATCCCGGGCCTCGTCCGTGGGCAGTTGCCGTTCCACCGGCTGCGGGGCGCGCTCCATCATGGCGACGCTCTCCTCCCTGTCGGGCACATCGGCGGATGTGCGCCTTGGGTGTGGGCGGCTCCGCCAGGTCTTTCTCGGTACCGCCGCCGCGCCTGCTTCCGGGTCGCGGAAGCGGCTGACCAGCGGCTGTGCGCTGTGAGTATGCCCGATCGGCGACACCCAGTCACCAGTTAACGACCGCTTACTTCAAGAAATTCCGTCCATGATCGAATACCCGACACCGGTCTGGACCATTGACCTCATCGGTCCGGTCCGACTAGGCTCGGCCACGGGCACGTTCGTCGTGTCCATGCCGATCGACGCACACTTCTTCTCGCACGAGGAGACGAGACACCCGACTCGGGGCGCAGGACCCGGAACGTACGGCCGGGCTCTCGGCCCCGGCACCTCTCACCGCATCACGAACGCCGGTCCGCCGCATCACGAGCGGCCCCGGCCGGAACCACGGGCCGGCACCTTCCCCGCCCGGCAGCCCGGACGGCCGGTCGCGCGACCCGTCAGCCGTCCCGGCGGGCGGGCGGCGGAGCCGGATACGCGGGGTCGAGCTCCTCGATGGCGCGCAGAGTGCCGCCGAGCGACTTGACCAGCAGGTCGCGCATGGTCGCGCGGGACAGTTCGAGGCGGCCGATCCAGTCGAGGGCGGCACCCTCCACACTGCACACCCAGGCGATCAGGCCCATCCGGGCCAGCGGCGCGATGTCGGTGCGGCCGTACGCCCCGTCGGCGATGGTCGCCACGATCGCCTCGCGCACTCCGTCCCGGATGGCGTGCACCTCGGCGTCGAAGCCGACGCCGCCGCTCACGATCGTGCGGTAGGCGGCCTGGTTGTGCTCGGCGTAGCGCAGATAGCTGTCGATGGTGCGGTGGACCCGGTCGACCTGGCCGAGTTCGACCCCACCCGCCGCGAAGGAGACCAGGTCGGCGACGGAGTCCTGGATGATCGCCAGGTAGTAGCCGCGCTTGGACTGGAAGTAGTAGTAGATCAACCCCTTGGCGACATGCGCCTGCCGGGCGATGTCGTCCATCGAGAGCGCGTCGTAGGACGTGTCGGCGAACAGCCTGCGCCCGATGGCGATGAGTTCGGCTCGGCGCGCCAGTGAGCGCTCGGTGCCGCGCGCCCGCGGACGGACGGCCGTGTCACGCTGTTGACTGATATTCAATTTCGACCCTGGTCTCCTACGGGCGGCGGAACATCCGCAGTATGTCAGGTTCGGGTATGCCTCAGGTCACAGCAGCCCGAGCTGGGTGACAAGCATCGCGATCACCACGACGAGGGTCCACCCCAGCGCGTGTTCGAGGATTTTCGGGCCGTCTTCACGGGGGCCGCCGGTGCGGGCGCGGACGGCGGTTGCTGACTGTGCGGTCATGGCTTCTCACTGCGCTCGGAGGTACGGGACGAACTCCCCCACACCGGCCCATGCCGCTCCCCGGCCGGTCCGTCCACCTTGCCACCGTCCGCGGCCTTTGCGGCGGAGAGTTCCGTCACAGCACCGACGGCCCCCGGGTCGGCGGGGGCCGTCGAGCGAGAGGCCGGAGGCCGGCGGGCTCCGGGATCAGTGGACGCCGACCGCCGCCAGGGCATCGCGCTGGCGCGGGCTCGGATGCGCCGGGAAGTAGAGATAGCAGACCCCGCCGGTGCCGGAGACGACCTTGCCCGAGGCGTTGTAGCGCTTGGTCCGCAGCCAGATGTTCTCGAACTCCGACCGCTTGTACACCCGCCGGACCGCCGCGTCGTCCGCCGAGGCCGGATCGTTGGCGATCACGTCGCCGGCCGCGGTGAAGCCGATCACCGTCATGAGGTGTCCGGCGGTGCCGTAGCCGGCCCCGGTCAGCTCGGTCTTGAGGAACGACTGCGACGTTATGGCCGGGATGCCCGCCGCGATCAGCGTCTCCAGGTCGACGAGGGAACCGAGCCGGGTGACGACGCCCTGGAGGTCCTTGAAGGTGGCCGCGTAGGCGGCGTTGAACGGCCAGTTGCCGCAGCCGGTGTACTGGTAGTCGTAGGTGCTCCGGGCCGCGTGGCACACCTGCGGGTCGGCGTACGAGGGGTCGACCCAGGCCAGCTGCTCCGGGGTGAGCCGGTGGCCCCAGTACTCGATGATCATCTGCGAGGAGGTGGGACTGCACCAGGCCTCGCCGCCGTTGTCGTACTGGGGGTACTGGCCCTTGTGGATCTCCTGCGAGTAGCGCGGGACGGCCAGCTCCCCGGCGCGCACGGGCGTGGACGTGGGGACCGTGAACCGGTCGGGGATGTCGGAGCCCATCGCGCCGAGCCGCCAGACCTTCGGGGTGAGCTTGGTGCCGGGCTTGCGGTACAGGGTCAGCCGCAGCCGGTACGAGACCAGGCGCAGGCCCGACGCCGCGTCGTCGACGGAGAAGGTGTCCGTCCAGATGGTGCTCTTGCCGTCGGTCTGGTCGTCGACCGAGGTGCGCTTGATGTCCTGGTCGCCGGCGGCCCAGCGGCCCATCACGTACCAGGGGGTGTCCGTGCCGTCCGTGTAGGTGCCCTTGAGCTCGATCTGGATCCAGGTACCGGCCGGGGTGCGCGCGTTCCACGAGGCGATGACCTCGGTGGCGGGGACGGCGAGCCGGTGGACCGGGGAGGTCCAGGTCCCGTACTCCCAGGAGGCGGTGGTCCCGGTGTGCGGGTCCGGGTAGGCGAAGGTGCCGGCCGGGGCGCCGAGCTCCAGACCGGGTCGGGCGCCCGCGACGGGCCGGGTGCCCCGGACGGCGCCCTCGCGCCACTGGCTGTACGTGGTCCAGGCGTGGTAGTCGACCGGGCGCGCCGAGGGTCCTCCGGCGGCGCCAGCGGCGGATACGGAGTCGGTGGCGGTCGCCGGTCCCGCACCGCCCACCACGGCGGCGGCGACCGCTGCGGCAAGAACGGTTCTCCGGGACGGCTGTTCAACTCTGCTCATGGGCGGAAGGCTCCCAGGTGTCCGAGTCGGGGCGGGTCCAATGCACGATGTGGGCCCACTATGGCCGCAGGCGACATGCTCCTGCCAGCATTTGGGGCCATGCCACGCCCACCAATATTGGTCTCAACCACTGGCATGACCTGCGACGGCTCGGACGCATGAGCGAGCCAGGCACATCGGCGCGAGCGGGACGGTCGTAGACTTCTCCGGACTCCCACGGCCGCAGGCGCAGTTCATGCTCCCCCCGAACCCCGCGCCGCGCACCCCGAGCC
>NZ_VJZD01000228.1 GCF_009377175.1 Streptomyces adustus | reverse complement strand
CCGTAGCCGTCCCCGCCGCCGTAGCCGCCCCCGTCGTACGAACCGCCGTCCGTGCAGGCGTACGGGTAGTACGTGCACAGGTCCGCGCTCGTGGCCGAGCCGCTCGGTGTCGGCGACGCCGAGCGGGTCGCCGACGCCGTCGGACGGGCCGCGGAAGCCGTGGGGGCGGGGGTGAGGGACTTCTTCGGGACCGCGTCCGCGGTGGACGTGGGAGTGGGCGAGGTGTCGGCGTCCCAGTTGACTGCCTGCATCTGCGGGCCGGTCTCGGAGGTGTCGATCACCCAGCGCTGGGCCGAGGTGTCCGTGCGGTTCTTCAGCACCAGGGCGCCGGATCCGTCGGCGGCGGTGGGGCTGAGGGCCAGGTTCTGGTCCGAGCGGGGCACCAGGGTGCCCTGGAGGGTGAAGTCGTAACGGACGTTCCTGCCGCCCGGCTCGGACTCGCCCGCGCACGGCGCCAGCCGCACCGAGTAGCCGAGGCGGGAGTCCAGGCACAGACCGCGCACCGCGGCGCTGCGCAGCAGGCCGTCGGTCTCGTACGTCCACTGCTCGCCCGCCGCTCCCGAACAGGTCGCCAGCACGGCCTCGGCGCCCTCGACGGGCCTGCCGGAGACGGCTACGCACAGTCCGGAGGCCAGGTTGTGCAGCCTGCCGCGGAGGGTGCCCTGCTGCTCCGTCCCGCTGCTGATCCACGAGGGGCGGGTGGTCGCCGTGCTGTTCGTGCCGGTGCCGGTGGCCTCGCTGCCGCCGGTGGTGTGGCCCGCCCGGTGCTCCGAGCCCAGTGCCGACCACAGGACCAGGGGCAGCACGACCAGACCGCCGACCGTGAGGACGGCGGCGGCGAGGTTGCGGCGCCGGACGGCCCTGGCCCGCTGGGCGGAGCGGCGCGCGCCCCGCGACCGGACGGCCTCGCCGGGCTCGGGCTCCGCGGACGTGAACGACTCCCCCACGACGCCCGCGGCCGTGCCGGGCTGCGCCGCGTCGGCTCCCGGCGCGAGCCGCTCCCGGACCGCTCCGGCCCCGGCCGTCACGGGACCGGCCGTCACGGGACCGGTCAGGCGGGAGGCGACGTAGTCGGCGGCGCCCCAGCCGAGCACGCCCTCGGCCAGGGCGAGACCGAACCCCACGTTGAACACGCCCAGTTGGTCGGCGGTGTCACGGCAGTGCCGGCAGCCTTCCAGGTGCCCGCGGAGATCGGGGTCGACCTCGGAGCCGCCGCGCCGGTAGGTGACGTCCAGCAGCCGGAGGTACTGACGGCACTCCTGCCGGGGCGCGAGCTCCTGGTGGAGCTGGAGGCACTCCTCGCGCATCCGGTCGCGGCCGCGGCGCAGCGCGACCCGCGCGCCCTCGTCGTCCAGGCCGATCAGCGCGGCCGGCACGGACAGCGACTCGGCCTCGACCTCGACGTGCCACAGCAGACAGCGGGCGGCCTGGGGCAGCCGCTGGAACGCGCTGGACAGCAGGCGCCGGTTCGCCGGCGGCAGCAGCCGGGCGGCCGCCCGGTCGCCGTCCTGGGCCGCGGAGCGCAGCGCGGGATGGAGCAGATCGCGCCGGTCGTCGGTGTCCCACTCGGCCGCTATGCGGCGCACGGTGACGAGCAGCCGGGGCCGCCAGGCCGCGGTCGGCCCCTCGTGGCGCATGGACTCGCCGAACAGCCGGGTGAACGCGGCGGTGGTCAGCATGCCCGCGGCACGGGGGCCGTCGGTGCACAGCCGGGCATAGGTGAAGGCCGCTTCCCAGTGGCGGTCCAGCAACTCGCCGACCGGATGCAGTGCGGGTGACGCCCCCGTCCACTGCTTCAGCTCCGCGCTCAGCTGAGCGTCGGTCGCGCCGAACCGGAACTCGGGTTCCGGGGAATTCGTCGGGCCTGCCTCATTCACGGCTGCATTCCTCCCAATGACCTGCGGCATAAGTCCGTACCAAGGGTCACGGGACTCCGCCGACAGGGGGTGGGGAGTCCCGATTGCACGGTGTTCGGCATCTCGGACGTCCGCCGGTGGCCGCTCTTTCGAAGCGTGGGGGGTGGACGGGAGTGGCCTTGTGCGCGCGACAACGGAATTCCTTGACCACGCGCGGACAACGCACACCTTTGCACAGGCCGGGGAGACGGAACAAGTGATCCCGGAATTTTGCGCATTGGGTTTCCTCGCAAGGTAATTGACGAAACGTCAATCGGCATCGGGCGGCGGATTCACGCCCCTGCGCGAGGAGGAAATGCAGTAGGCATTCACCGGTCGATACGCACCTTTACGGGATGTCGCGGGGTTCGCGGAACACCTCGCCGGTACCCCGTCGGCTCCCGCCCGCACCTCGCCCGCGGCGAGGCGTCCGTGCGGCACCGGGTACCGGGTGCGCACCGCACGGACGCCCGCGTTCGTCAGTGGCCGGCGACGGGGTGCGGGGTGTAGGGCTCCTGGAGCTGCTCGATCTCCTTGTCGCTCAGCTCCAGTTCGACGGCGGCCACGGCGTCGTCGAGGTGCTGCGGCTTGGCGGCGCCGACGATGGGCGCGGTCACCGTGTCCTGGTGCAGCAGCCAGGCGAGGGCGACCTGGGCGCGCGGCACCCCGCGCTCCGCGGCGATACGGGTGACGGTCTCGACGATGCTCCGGTCGCTCTCCAGGTAGAGGGTGCTGCCGAAGGCGTCGCTCGTGGTGCGCCCGGTGACGGTGCCCCAGTCGCGGGTGAGGCGGCCCCGGGCGAGCGGGCTCCAGGGCAGCACACCGACACCCTGGTCGGCGCAGAGCGGCAGCATCTCCCGCTCCTCCTCGCGGTAGAGCAGGTTGTAGTGGTTCTGCATGGAGACGAACTTGGTCCAGCCGTGCCGTTCGGCGGTGTACTGGGCCTTGGAGAACTGCCAGGCGTACATCGAACTCGCCCCGATGTAGCGGACCTTGCCCGCCTTCACCAGATCGTGCAGGGCCTCCATCGTCTCCTCGATTGGAGTGTGCGGGTCCCAGCGGTGGATCTGGTAGAGGTCGACGTAGTCGGTGCCCAGGCGGGTGAGGCTGTGGTCGATCTCGGTCATGATCGCCTTGCGGGACAGGCCGCCGCCGTTGGGACCGGTGTGCATCCGGCCGTGCACCTTGGTCGCGAGCACGATCTCGTCCCGGCGGGCGAAGTCGCGCAGCGCCTGGCCGACGATCTCCTCGCTGGTGCCGTCGGAGTAGACGTTGGCGGTGTCGAAGAAGGTGATCCCGGCGTCCAGCGCCTGACGGATCAGCGGACGTGAGGCCTCCGCGTCGAGCGTCCACTCGTGCGCACCGCGGTCGGGCAGTCCGTAGGTCATGCAGCCCAGACAGATCCGCGACACGTCCAGACCCGTCGAACCGAGCTTCACGTACTGCATCGTTGCTGCTCCTGCCTTCGGATGGGATACCTGACGGAGCGTACGTCGTCACACGGCCGCCACGACGGCGAACCAGCGGCGGTGGCGTGGCAGGGCCGGGCGGCGTCAGACAGACCCCAGCAGGTCCAGCGCCCGCGTCCAGCCGAACCCGGGCCGCCGGCCGTCCGCCCCCGGCTCACCGGTGTACGGGTCCCCGAAGCGGACGCCCATCTCGCGCAGGCGTACGAGGCTGCTCCGGTAGGCCGGGTGGCCGGCGAGGGTGTCGGCCACGCAGGGCAGCACGGCGATCGGGACGCCCATGCCGCAGGCCTCGTTCAGGGTGGCCAGCGCGAGGGTGTCGGCGATCCCGGCCGCCCACTTGTTGACGGTGTTGAAGGTGGCGGGCGCTACGACCACGGCGTCCGGGGCCGGGAAGGGGCGCGCCTCGCCCGGCCTGCGCCAGGCGGAGCGGATGACGCGCCCCGTCGCGGCCTCGACGGCCGCCATGTCGAAGAAGCCGTTGCCGGCCGCCGTGGGGGTGGCGAAGACGCCGACCGCCCAGCCGCGCTCCTGCGCGGCGACGACGAGTGTGCCGACGTCCGCGGCGATGCCGGCCGCGCAGACGACGACGTAGAGGAAGGGCTTCCCGTCCTGTTCGGTCATCCGCGCAGGTTACTGAACCGGGAAAGTGCGCCCGCGTTCGGCTTCGGGGCGCGGTCCGAGGATGCGGCGCTGCCGCTCCGCGATGGGCACGTCGTTGATGCTCGCCTCGCGACGGGTCATCAGCCCCTGCCCGTCGAACTCCCAGAGCTCGTTGCCGTACGAACGCCACCACCGGCCCACGGCGTCCCGGCACTCGTACTGGAAGCGGACGGCGATGCGGTTGCCGTCGAAGGCCCACAGGTCCTTGCGCAGCGCGTAGTCCAGCTCGCGCTGCCACTTGGCGGTGAGGAACGCGACGATCTCCGCGCGGCCGGTGAGGAAGGTGTCGCGGTTGCGCCACACGGAGTCCTCCGAGTAGGCGAGCGCCACCTGGTGCGGGTCGCGGGTGTTCCAGGCGTCCTCGGCGGCCTGCACCTTCTGCTCGGCGGTGTGGCGGGTGAAGGGCGGCAGGGGCGGACGGGCGGCCATGGGCTTCCTCCTGGTCGGCGAGCAGGTCGAGAGCGCACGTTCCCACAGTGACGGAAACGGCCGGAGAACGTGCGCTCTCCCGTCGGCTTCGGCCGGGACCCGTCGTTCGGACCCCGCCCGGAGTCCGCCGTTCGGACCCCGCCCGGAGTCTGCCGTTCGGACCCCGCCCGGAGTCTGCCGTTCGGACCCCGCCCGGAGTCTGCCGTTCGGACCCCGCCCGGGCCCGTCGTCCCGACCGGGGCCCGTCGTCCGGGCCGGCCCGGCGGCGAGGTGGTCAGTCGGCCGGGTCCGACAGGGTGATGGCGCCGACCGGGCAGGCCTTGACCGCCACCTTGACCATCGGGTCCCCCGCGCCGTCCTCGCGGCCGGGCAGGACCATGCTGAAGCCGTCGTCGTCCTGGGTGAAGACGCCGGGGGCGGCCAGCGCGCACTGGCCCGCCCCGATGCAGACGTCCTTGTCGATGTGGATACGCATGACCGGAGCCTCTTACCAGGTCACGGGGAGTTCCAGCATCCCCTGGATCGTGTCGCCGGGCTTGAAGGGGATGTCCTCGGCCGGGGCGGCGAGACGCAGTCCGGGCAGCCGCTGGAACAGGGTGTGCAGGGCGATCTCCATCTCGGCGCGGGCCAGGTTCTGGCCGAGGCACTGGTGGATGCCGAAGCCGAAGGCGATGTGGTGGCGTGCGGAGCGGGCGAAGTCCAGCGTGTCCGGTTCGGGGTAGGTGCTCTCGTCGCGGTTGATGACCGAGGTCGAGAAGAGCACCCCCTCGCCGGCCCGGATCGTCGCGCCGTCCACCTCGATGTCCTCGACGGCCTGCCGCAGCAGCCCGTCGGCGATGGACAGCATCCGCATCAGCTCCTCGACGGCGGCGGGCAGCAACGCGGGATCGGCGCGCAGCTCGGCCAGCCGGTCGGGGTGCCGGAGCAGGGTGAAGGTGCCGAGCGAGATCATGTTGGCGGTGGTCTCGTGGCCGGCGACGAGCAGGATGACACCGAGGGAGATCAGTTCGTCGCGGTCGATCTCGCCGTCGCCCGCGCGCCGGTGGATCAGGTCGTCGAGCACCCCGGAACCGGGCGGCTCCTTGCGTTTGCGGTCGATCAGGTCGCCGAGATATCCCTCCATCCGGGCGCGGGCGTCCAGCACGTCGGCGACCTCGGGGCCGCGCAGCAGCCGGCGCGACTGCTCCTCGAAGAACTCGTGGTCGGCGTACGGGACGCCGAGCAGGGAGCAGATCACCATCGACGGCACCGGCAGGGCGAAGGTGCTCACCAGGTCGGCGGGCGGACCCTGCGCGATCATCGCGTCGAGCCGTTCGTCGACGATCCGCTGGATGTCGGGCCGCAGCGCGGCGGCGCGCTTGACGGTGAAGCTGGGGACCAGCAGCCGCCGCTGGGTGTGGTGCTCGGGGTCGTCGACACCCAGCAGGGCCGTGCGGCGCTCGCGGATGGCGGCGAAGCGCGCGTTGGTGATGGGGAAGCCCGGCCGGGTGCGGTCGGTCGACAGTCGCGGGTCGGCGAGCAGGGTGCGGGCGAGGCCGTGACCGGTGACGATCCAGGCCTGACGGCCGTCGTAGAGGGTGACGCGGGACAGTGGCCGGTCGGTGCGCAGGGGGTCGTAGGCCGTCGGCGGGTGGTAGGGACAACTCCGGTCCTGGGGGAAGGCGACGGGTTGGGAGACTTCCGTCATGGGGGACCTCACAGACGAAGGGTGCGTCGTGCCGATCTTCATTAGATGCCCCAGGCACCTATGGAGCGACGCAATGTTCAGCCAGATCGACGAATCGGGCAATCTGGCCGGAATCTACCGCTCCGCCGGTTCGGTCCGGGCCTCTGTGCCCACGGTCACCTGGTAATTCGGTTGTCACAGGGGGCTCACCACCCCCATTATCCCGCCATGCCTACGATCTCCGCCCTGCCGCCGACGCCCGCCGCCGCTGCTCCGGTGCGCGTCCAGCAGCAGCCCGGCCGCCCCGGAAGGCCCGGTCCGGTCCGGTCGTGACGGCCCCGCTCGTGGCCGGCCTGGTCGCGGGATACGGCATCGCCGTACCCGTCGGCGCGGTCGGCACCTACCTCGTCTCCCTCACCGCCCGCACCTCGCTGCGCACCGGCGCCTGCGCCGCGCTCGGCGTCGCCAGCGCCGACGGGCTCTACGCCCTGCTGGCGATGGCCGGCGGTTCCGCCCTCGCCGCCGCGCTGCGGCCGGTCCTGGTGCCGTTGCGCTGGGCCTCCGCGCTGGTGCTGATCGCGCTGGCGGTCCTGGGCACGGTCGCGGCGGTGCGCCGGTACCGCGGCCATCAGCTCGCCACCCGCCCGGACCCGCCTCCCCCCGGCCCCGGCCGGGCCTATCTGGGGCTGCTCGGCATCACCCTGCTCAACCCCACCACCGTGGTCTACTTCGCCGCGCTGGTCCTCGGCGCGGGCAGCGCGGGCACGGCAAGGCCGCTGGAGCAGGGCGTCTTCGTCCTGGCGGCCTTCGCCGCATCGGCGAGCTGGCAGCTGCTGCTCGCCGGGGGCGGCGCGCTGCTCGGCCGGGCGCTGACCGGCCACCGCGGCCGACTGGCCACGGCGCTGGCGTCCAGCGGGGTGATGGTGGCGCTGGCGGTACGGATGCTGGTGGCACCGGGGTAGGGGTGATCTGGCGCCGTCCGGCGTGACCCCGGAAGTTTTCCGGGCGTTGCTCTGTTGACGGACGGTGCGATCCGAACGTACGACGCGACGATGGGACGGATGTCATGCCGCTTGAGGGCGAGTACGAACCCAGCACGCAGCAGTGGGTGCGCGACCAGGTGGAGCTGTACGAGAGCTCCGGAGGCACCAAGGGAACGACCCTGATGGACACGGGACTGCCCGTCATCCTGCTGACCACGCGGGGCGCGAAGAGCGGCAAGATCCGCAAGACGCCGCTCATGCGCGTCGAGCACGACGGGCACTACGCGGCGGTCGCGTCGCTGGGCGGGGCGCCGAAGCACCCGGTCTGGTACCACAACGTGAAGGCCGATCCCCAGGTGGAGCTCCAGGACGGCCCGGTCAAGCAGGACATGACCGCCCGTGAGGTGACCGGCGAGGAGAAGGCGGCGTGGTGGGAGCGCGCCGTGGCCGCCTTCCCGCAGTACGCCGAGTACCAGAAGAAGACGTCCCGGGAGATCCCGGTGTTCGTCCTCGAACCGACCCCCGGGTACTGACCGCCCCGGGGCGGCCTCCCGGACTCCGAGCGGATTTTTTCGCTCCCGGAGGCATGGGGCGGCGGCCCCCGGGCACCCGTTCCTCAGGCCCCGCCGCGCTCCCCCGTCGCGGCGGGGCTTTCCCGTGCCTCCCCGGCCCCGCGGTCGGTCACGTCGAGGAAGATCTCCCCGGCCCCGGGGCACACCCGGCCGACCGACCCCTTGATGCGCACCGCGACCTCCTCGACCTCCTCGCTGTCCAGCCCCGGCACCAGGTCGATCCGGGCGGCCACCAGGTGCGAGTCCAGGCCCGTCTTCATCGTGAACAGCGCCTCCACGCTGTCGATCTCGGGCTGCGCCCGCAGCAGGGCCCGGATCCGGCCGAGCAGTTCCGGGTCGGCCGCCTCCCCGATGAGCTGGTCGCGGGCCTCGCGGCCGAGCCCGTAGGCGACGAGGACCAGCAGCACGCCGATCGCGATCGAGGCGGCCGCCTCCCACACCACCTGCCCGGTGACCATGTGCAGTGCCATGCCGGCCATGGCGACGGTCACGCCCAGCACGGCGGTGCCGTCCTCGGCGACGACCGTGCGCAGGGCCGGGTCGCGCAGGCCGGCCCGGCCGCCCTGGGCGCGCACCTGGTGCAGGGCCCGCAGCAGGGAGGCACCCTCGGCCAGGAGGGCGACGGCGAGCACGGCCAGGCCCGCCACATAGCCGCCGAACTTCTCCTCGGCGCCGCCCCCGAGCGCCTCGACGCCCTGGAAGACGGAGAAGCAGCCGCCCATCACGAAGATCCCGACGGCCGCGAGGAGCGACCAGAAGTAGCGCTCCTTGCCGTAGCCGAAGGGGTGACGCCGGTCGGCGGGACGGCGGCTGCGGCGCAGCGCGGCCAGCAGGAAGACCTCGTTCAGGCTGTCGGCCACGGAGTGCGCGGCCTCCGACAGCAGGGCGGGCGAACCCGCGAGGAGGCCGCCGACGGCCTTGGCGGCCGCGATGACGAGATTCGCGGCCAGCGCGACCAGCACGGTGACCCGCGTCCTCCGGTCCGTGGTTCCCTTCCGGGGCGTGGTTCCCTTCCGGGGCGTGGTTCCCTTCCGGGGCGTGGTTCCCTTCCGGGGCGTGGTTGCCTTCCAGGGCGCTTTCCCGCTCATCCTCGCCGACTGCCCCGTCGGGCACGGCTCATACCGTTTCCGGCGGAGGAGTCGGCGGGCCGGCCGCCCCGGCCGGGCCCGCCGGGCCGTGTCGGGCCCGCCGGGCCGTGTCGGGCCCGCCGGGCCGTGTCGGGCCCGCCGGGCCGTGTCGGCCGGGGCGCCGTCAGCCCCGCTTCGGTGCCGTGGACGGCAGCAGGCGCAGGGTGAAGGAGTGCCCGGCCGGATCCGCGTAACCGCGCTCCTCGTACACCGTCGGCGCGCCCCTGGTCTCCAGCGGACGTCCGCCGAGTCCCACCACCCGGCGTTCGGCCTCGTCCAGGTCCTCGACCAGGAAGTCCAGGTGGACCTGGAGGGCGTTCTCGGGACGCGGCCAGCTCGGCGGGGTCGCGTTCGCGTCGCGGCGGAACGCCAGCCGGGTGCCGCCGGGGGCCCTGATCTCCACCACGTTCGCGGTGACGACGGCCTCCTCCGCCTCCAGGAGTTCCTTGTAGAACACCGCGAGCTTCTCGGGCTCGGCGCAGTCCAGCACCACGACGCCCGCCTTCACCAGTGACATACCGCCTCCGCAGGGATCCCGGTCGCGAGGCACGGCCGCCCCGCGCCTCCTGCGGGGCGGATGCCCCGGCCCGGCCGGTTCAGTCGGCGACCAGCCACTCCCCGTCCCGCATCAGGTCCCGTCCGTCGAGCTCGTTCACCTCGCGCCAGGCCTGCACCCGGTCCGGGCGCACCCGGAAGTACAGGTAGGGCGTGGCGAGCAGCCGGGGGTCGAAGCCGGTCTTGCCGGCGAAGATCTCGGCGTCCTCCTCGGGCAGCTCCGCGGGTGGCACGGTGAGGACGGGGCCCTCGACGATCACCACGTCGCGGGTGAGGCCGATACCGAGCCGCGCCCGGCCCGTGGCGCGCAGATTGCGGCCGGTGGGGCTGGCTTCCGGGGTGGCGAACAGCAGGGTCGCGCCGTCCCAGAAGAAGGAGAGCGGCACCAGGTAGGGGGCGCCTCCCGCCTCGTCGGCCGTGGCGACCCAGGCGTCCACGTCGTGTTCGAGGCGGTGCAGGGTGTCCTGTTTGCGCTGCTTGGCGGGGCGTGCGGGTGACGGGGTCATCGTCGAAGGCCTCCGGGCGGGACGTCGTAGCTCACTGACGGGTACACGCCTTCCAGTGTGACCGCCGGGCCCCCTCCCGCACCCGGATCTCCGCCGGGCGCGCCGCCGCCGGATCAAGGCGGCGGCACCTTATGACAACACCGTTGACCAGTTGTGTCCCAGGCCAGTTTCATGTGCGTTCACCGGGGCCGACCAGGCCCCCCGGTGCGAGCGGAGTACTGGCCATGACCGACAAGCCCTACGGCGCCGACCCTCCCGCGCGGCCCGCGCTGCGCAAGTCCCTCGGCGTCCTCGACGGCGTCGCGATCGCCGCGTCCAGCACGGCGGCGACCACCACCATCGGCATCGGCCTCGGCGTCACGGCCGGGGTGGTGGGCCTGCATCTGCCGGCCATCATGCTGCTGGCGTTCATACCGATCCTGGGGATCGCGGGAGCGTACGCACGGCTGAACCGCGTCGAGCCGAACGCGGGCAACGGCTATGTGTGGGTGGGGCGTTCGCTGACGCCGTGGCTCGGCTTCATGGTCGGCTGGGTGAACATCGTGGCCACGGTCGCGTTCCTCGCGTACACGACCGCGGTCACCGGGTCGGCGATGATGCAGCTGGCCGGGCAGGCCGGACTGCACCGGGTGGGCGGGCTGACGCTGGACCCGGGCTCCACGGCGCAGACCACCGCGGTCGGGATCGTGGCCCTGGTCGCGGTGACCCTGACCGCCGTCACCGGCATCCGTACGGCGGCCCGGCTCCAGACCGGACTGCTCGTCTTCGAGTACGTGGTGCTGATCGGGTTCTGCGGCTACGGCATCGTCACCGGCCCGCATCCCTTCAGCCTGAGCTGGTTCGATCCCTTCGCGATCCCGTCGGCGTCGGCGCTGGCCCAGGGACTGCTGCTGTCGGTGTTCTGCTACTGGGGCTTCGACGCCGCCTTCAGCGTCAACGAGGAGGTGCGCGAACCGCGGGACGCCTCGCGTGCCGGGTTCATCACCCTGGGGACGATGCTGGCGCTGTTCCTGCTCGGCTCGGTCGCCTTCCAGCGGGTGCTGTCGCAGGACGAGCTGGCCGGGCACGGCGCCGAGGGGCTGGCCTACTTCGGCGAGCGGCTGGCGGCGCAGCCGCTGGCCACGCTGCCGCTGGTGGCGCTGATGTTCTCGGCGGTCGCCTCGCTCCAGGCCGGGGTGATCCCCACGGCGCGGGGGATGTTCGCGATGAGCCGGGACCGCACGCTCGGCCCGGTGTGGTCCAAGGTCAGCTCCCGGTACGGGACCCCGGCGGCCGGCACCCTGCTGATCGGCGCGCTGGCCGCGGCGGTGGCGGGGCTCGCCCTGGTCATCCCGCGGCTGGCCGACATGATCCTGGCGACGGTGAACGCGGTGGGCATCGTCGTCGCCCTGTCGTACGCGCTCACCGCGCTGGCCGCGGCCGTGCGCTTCCGCGGGCTGCTGCGCCAGGACTGGCGGCAGGGCGTGCGCGCGGTGGTCCTGCCGGGCCTGAGCGCGGCGGCGCTGCTGGGTCTGGGCGGCTACCTCTGCTGGTCCTTCTACACCTCCGCCGACCATCTCGAACTCAGCCCGGACAA
This sequence comes from Streptomyces adustus, assembly GCF_009377175.1. GTDB lineage: Bacteria > Actinomycetota > Actinomycetes > Streptomycetales > Streptomycetaceae > Streptomyces > Streptomyces adustus. The sequence goes on along the minus strand of NZ_VJZD01000228.1, from coordinate 3,476 downwards.
CGGCTGGTTCCTGCTGCTGGTGCCCGCTGTGATGGTGGCCTCCGGCGTGGTGGCCGCCGCCTGGGCCAAGTGGGTGCGCCGCTCGCCCTACTTCCGCACCGGCGACGGCACCGACGCCGACGCGCCGCAGCTGCTCACCACCGCCCCCTGACGTACGAGCGTACGAGGAAACCGAGAACATGCACGCTGATCTTCTCTTCACCGGTGGCGCCGTCCTCACTCCCGAGGGCCGCACCGCCACCACCGTCGCCGTGACCGGCGACCGCGTCACCGCCGTCGGCGACGACGGGGTGCGCGAACTCGCCGGGCCCCGCACGGAGGTGGTCGACCTGGCCGGCGGCCTGCTGCTGCCGGGCTTCCAGGACGCGCACGTCCACCCGGTGCCGGCCGGACTCGAACTCGGCCAGTGCGACCTCACCGGGACCCGGACCGCCGAGGACACCCTGGCCGCCGTGCGCGCGTACGCGCTGGCACACCCGGAGCGGGAGTGGATCCTCGGCGGCGGCTGGTCGATGGAGGCGTTCGAGGGCGGTACGCCCACGAAGGAACTCCTCGACGCGGTCGTCCCTGACCGGCCGGTGTACCTGCCCAACCGCGACCACCACGGCGCCTGGGTCAACAGCCGCGCCCTCGCGCTGGCCGGCATCACCCGGGACACCCCCGACCCGGCGGACGGGCGGATCGAGCGCGACGCCTCCGGCGAGCCCAGCGGCACGCTCCAGGAAGGCGCGATGGAACTGGTCGGGCGGCTCGCCCCGGCGGCCACGCAGGCCGACCGGCTGGCCGCGCTGCTGCACGCCCAGCGCGCGCTGCACGCCCTGGGCATCACCGCCTGGCAGGACGCGCTCGTCGGGGGGTACCTCGGTCTGGACGACCCGTCGGAGGCGTACCGGACGGCGGCCCGGGACGGCTCGCTGACCGCGCGGGTGGTCGGCGCCCTGTGGTGGGACCGCGAGCGCGGCGCCGAGCAGATTCCCGAACTCGTCGAGCGCCGGGACGCGTTGAGCCATGGCCGGTTCCGGGCGGGCAGCGTGAAACTGATGCTGGACGGGGTCGCCGAGAGCGGCACCGCCGCGCTCCTCGACCCGTATCTGGACGGGTGCGGCTGCGCCACGGCCAACCGGGGCACCAGCTTCGTCGACGCCGCGCGCCTGCCCGAGTACGTGACGCAACTGGACGCGCTCGGCTTCCAGTGCCACTTCCACGCGCTCGGCGACCGGGCCGTGCGCGACGCCCTGGACGCGATCGAGGCGGCCCGCGCGGCGAACGGTCCGAGCGACACCCGGCCGCATCTGGCGCACCTCCAGGTCGTGCACCCCGACGACGTGCCGCGCTTCGCCCGGCTGGGCGCGACCGCCAACATCCAGCCGCTGTGGGCGGCGCACGAACCGCAGATGGACGAGCTGACGATCCCCTTCCTCGGGCCCGAACGGGCCGCGTGGCAGTACCCGTTCGGCTCGCTGCTGCGCTCCGGCGCCACGCTCGCGGCGGGCAGCGACTGGCCGGTCAGCAGCCCGGACCCGCTCCAGGGCATCCATGTGGCGGTCAACCGGGTCCAGCCCGGCGGCGCCGGCCCGGTCTTCCTGCCGGGCGAGCGCGTCGCTCTGGCGCACGCGCTGACGGCGTACACCGCCGGATCGGCGTACGTGAACCACCTCGACGACACCGGTCGGGTGTCCGAGGGCGCGCTCGCGGACCTCGTGGTGCTGGACCGCGACCCGTTCGCGGGAACGCCGGAGGAGATCGCCGGGACCCGCGTACGGCGGACGTACGTCGGCGGCGAACTGGTGCACACGGCGGACTAGTTCGGTCGCGGCGAAACCCACGGGTGTGATTTCTTGGACGGGTGTCCATGTACAGTGGACACCTGTCCAAGAACATTCGTCCGTGAAGGAGAAGGCATGGAAGCCGTCGCGAGCGTGCTGGTCGGCCTGGTGGCCGTGCTGCACGGGTACATCCTGGTGCTGGAGATGTTCCTGTGGCAGAAGAAGCCCGGCCGGGCCCTGCACGGATTCGCGCCGGAGCTGGCGCGGACGACCGCCCCGCTCGCCGCCAACCAGGGGCTCTACAACGGTTTTCTCGCGGCCGGCCTGGTCTGGGGCCTGCTCGCCGATGACCCGACCGGCCGGCAGGCTCAGATCTTCTTCCTGTGCTGCGTGGTGGTCGCGGGCGTATACGGCGCCGCGACGGCGAACCGCCGCATCCTGGTCGCGCAGGCGCTGCCCGGTGCGCTCGCCCTGGCCGCCGTGCTGGTCGCCCGGTGAACCGCACCGCCCCCGAGGACCCACGGGCCGCCCGCACCCGGGCCCGGCTGCGGGCGGCCCTGCTCGCCGAGTGCGCCGAACGGCCGCTCGCGGAGGTCGGGGTGGCCGCGCTGGTCCGCCGGGCCGGCGTCGGTCGGGCCACCTTCTACGTCCACTACGCCGACCTGGAGGCGCTCGCCGTCGACGCCTGCGCGGACGTCGTACGCGAGGCCGTGGAGGCGCTGCACGCCTGGCGCGGCAGGCCCGACCCGGTGCACGCGCCGCCCGCGCTCGCCGTGTTCTTCGACTCGCTCACCCCGCACGCCGCCCTCTACCGCGCCCTGCTGGGCCCCGGCGGCGGGGGCCCGCTGGGCCGGGTGCTCCACCACGACCTGCGGGCCTACAGCCTGCGCGAGCGCGCACTCGCGGGGGCTGCCGACGCGCCCCTGGTCGCCTCGGCCGTCGCCGCCACCTTCACGGGGGTGCTGGGCGACTGGCTGCACGGGCTGCTGGAGGCGTCCGCCGCCGAGATCGCCGACCAGGTCTGGCAGTTGCTGGTGGCCCTGCACGCGAGCCGCTGACCGCCCGCCCGCCGACCGGAATCCGGGGCACCACCGGGCCGAGCTGCCACGCTGCCGCCCCGCACGGTCCCGGGGCCGCACACCGCCTCGACCCGGTCCGCCCCCCTTGGCTCAGATCTTGAAAGAAGTCGGCCGCAATTCGAAGACATATGTCAATCGAACATGCTCAAATTCAATCGTCCAAGGGTAACTTGCAGGGCAGGGAAGCGAGTTGGGGTCCCTGTCCCCGGAGCGGGTTGGAGGCGATGTCGTCGTGCGGGAACCGGCGCCATTCACCCGGCAGCTGCGCGTCCACCAGGACCGGGGTCACACCGTCCTGGAGTTCCACGGCGAGATCGACATCGCCGCGGCCGTGGAGATCGTCCCGCACCTGGACCACGCCACCTCCGGCCCCGAACCACGGGTCGTGATCGACCTCGCCGAGATCGAGTTCTTCGACTGCTCGGGCCTGCGCCTGCTCTACCGGGCCCGGCACCGGGTCCTCGACCGCGGCGGGCAGCTGCACCTGGTGTGCACCCACCCGACGACGCTGCGCGTCCTGCGGCTCACCGGCCTGTCCCGGCTGCTGCCGCCGCGGCCCACCCTGGACGCGGCGCTGGGCCGGCCCGAGGCCACCTCCGGCACCTTATGACCCCGCCCCGCCGCATCACCC
>NZ_VJZD01000227.1 GCF_009377175.1 Streptomyces adustus | reverse complement strand
GATCACAGGTGGACGCCACGGCTGGGCTCGGGGGCCGCCGGGGCATGGGCGATGAGGTGGCGTACGAGGGTCAGCAGGGTCTGGACGCCCGAGGCGGAGATACGGGCGTCGCAGCGCACCACGGGGATCCCGGGGCCGAGGTCGAGGGCGGCCCGGACCTCTTCGGAGGCGTAGCGGTGGGCGCCGTCGAACTCGTTGATCGCCACGATGAAGCCGAGACCGCGTTCCTCGAAGAAGTCGACGGCGGCGAAGCACTCCTCCAGGCGGCGGGTGTCGGCCAGGATGACCGCGCCGAGCGCGCCCTCGGAGAGCTCGTCCCACATGAACCAGAAGCGCTCCTGTCCGGGCGTGCCGAACAGGTAGAGGACGTGTTGCGGGTCGAGGGTGATGCGGCCGAAGTCCATCGCCACGGTCGTCTCGACCTTGTTCTCGATGCCGTCGAGATTGTCGGTCGTGGCGCTCACGGTGGTGAGCAGCTCCTCCGTGCTGAGCGGGGCGATCTCGCTCACCGTGCCGACAAAGGTCGTCTTGCCGACCCCGAAACCGCCCGCCACCAGGATCTTCAGCGCGGTGGGGAAGGGCATGGGGCCGTTCTCGTACTCAGAGCTGTCGTCGTAGTCCATCGAGCACTGCCTCCAGAAGGGCCCGGTCGGTGGGGTTGTGGTGGAACTCGGGAGGTTTGGTGGTGAGCACCCCGCAATCGACCAGGTCGGACAGCAGCACCTTGGTGACGGCCGCCGGCAGTTTCAGATGGGCGGACACCTCGGCGACCGAGACGGGCGCGCGGGAGAGGGCGAGGGCCTGTGCGTGCTCCGGACCGAGGTAACCGAGCGGGGTGACCCCGGTGGCCCGCACCTGCGAGATGAGGTCGAGCGCGATGGTGGGCCTGGTGCGGCCGTTGCTGACGGTGAAGGGCCGCACCAGCCGTCCGGCCGCGTCGTCGAGCCAGGGCCCGTCGCCGACCGCCGCCACGCTCAACGCCTCATCACCGGGGGGTCGGCGGCATGCTGCCGGGGCGCGGTCACCAGGTACGGGCGCACGCTCTTGACCAGCATGGCCATCTCGTAGCCGAGCACCGCGGCGTCGGCCTCACGGCCGGCCAGCACCGCGAGACAGGTGCCGGAGCCCGCGGTGGTCACGAACAGCAGGTTCGCGTCGAGTTCGACGACCACCTGCCGTACGTCGCCGCCGTCGCCGAAGCGCACCCCGGCGCTGCGCCCGAGGGAGTACAGGCCGGACGCCAGGGCGGCCATGTGGTCGGCGCTGTCGTGGTCCAGGCCGTGGACGGACTTCACGAGGCCGTCGCAGGACAGGAGGACCGCACTGGTGGTGTGCGGGACGCGCTGCACGAGGCCGCTCATCAGCCAGTCGAGATCGGACGAATGACTGGTAGGCGCATCGCTCGCCATGGTGGATCGACTCCTTGGGGTACGAAGGTCGGCGGGAGCTGTGGGGAGTGCGGTGGTCATCCGGAGGACGCGCTCCCGTCGTGCCGGGCGGTGTGCCGGTCGGTGTGCCGGTCGGTTCCGGGCGCGGACCGGCCGTCGTGCGTGCCGGACGCCTCGGCGGCGGCGGGCGCCGCGGGCTGCGCACGGGCTATACGCGCCTTGTCCAGGAAGGACGTCGGTACGACGACGGCGGACGGCGACGGTTCGTCGGCGACGGGCGGCCGTTCGGCGATGGGTGCCGGCGTCGGCGTCGGCGTCGGCGCGAGCTGTACGTCGTTCGGTACGAGCTGTACGTCGGAGAGGGACGAGCCGGGAGGCGCGGCCGCCTCCAGGCTCTGCTGGGCCTCGGCCAGGCCGACACCGCGCTGGAAGGCGGCCATCAGGCCGGGGTCGTGCGCGGCGACGTGTTCGGAGTCCTGGCGGGGCGCGGGGCCGCCGCGCAGCTGGGGGACGATGTGCTCCTGGGCGCGTCGGCGGGGCAGCCGGGGCTTGCCCATGGTGCCGCGTACCGCGCCGACGCGCGGGGTGGGCAGCCCTTGCGTGCTCTCCGCGACGGTCCGGCGTTCCTCGGGCCGGATCCCGGGCACGGCCGAGGCGGGGTTGGACCTTTCCCCCCGGGGGCCGCGCACGGGCAGGGGGGCGGGTGCGCCCCCGGTCGGCCGGGACTCGTCGGGGGTGCTGCGCGGGGCCGGCAGCTCGCCGTGGCCGCCGGACGCTCCGCCGTCGGCTCCGCCCGGTGCAGCGGCGTGCGCCGGTGCGCCCGGGCCCGCGGTGCCCTGCGGCAGCGCGCGGACCCCGGTGTCCGGCGGACCGCCTCCGATGACCTCCGGCCTCGTACCGGCGCCCGGACCACTCGTGGCCGCGCCCGTGCCCGCGCCGTTCCCCGACCGGGGGCCGGCGCCGTTCGCCCTGCCACCCGGGCCGGTGCCGTTCGCCACGGGAGACACCCCGCCGCGCCCCGACCGGGAAGCCGGTCCGCCACCGTTCCCGGCGAGGGCCGGACCGCCACCGTTCCCGGCGAAGGATGGTCCGCCACCGTTCCCAGCGAAGGCGGGTCCGCCACCGTTCCGAGGGGCGGCCTGTCCGTCCGCGGGGAGAGCCCGACGGCCACCATTTCCGGCGAGGGCCGGACCGCCACCGTTCCCGGCGAAGGCCGGACCGCCACCGTTCCCGGTGGGGGATGATCCGCCACCGTTCCCAGCGAAGGCCGGACCGCCGCCGTTCGCCCCCTCGGTCGGGTGTGCGAACCCGGCACCGCCCGGCATCGGGATCGGGCCGCCGCGCCGGCCCGGCACGGGGGCCGGGCCGACGACACCTGCCGGGGTCGAGGCGGAGCCCGTGGGGCCGCCGTTCCCGGTCGGCGCGCTCCCGGGGCTGCCGCGGCGCCGCCCGGCCGTCCCCGCGCCCTCGGCGGGAGCAGCCGGCACGGCGGGAACGACGGCGCCACGGTCGTCGTCACCCTGCTGCCGACGCCGTCGGCCGGTGGGAACCGCGGGGGCGAGGTGCCGTCCGGGCTCCCGGACGGATCCGGACCCGGGCTGCTGGGGTCCGCCGGGACCGGCCGCCGGGACCGCCGGCCGCGGCACGGCCACGGCCTCGACGGCGCCCCCCGGCGCCGTGCCGAGCAGCCCCTGCGGCACGACCAGGACGGCCTGCACCCCGCCGTAGATGTTGGTCTGGAGGCGGACCCTGATGCCGTGCCGCCGCGCGAGCTGGGAGACGACGAAGAGTCCGATCCGGCCGTCGGCGAGCAGCCGGGCGACGTTGACCTGGTCGGGGTCGGCGAGCAGGTCGTTCATCCTGCTCTGCTCCTCGGCGGGCATACCGAGCCCGCGGTCCTCCACCTCGACGGCGAGCCCGGAGGTGACGAGATTGGCGCGCATCAGCACTTGGGTGTGCGGGGCTGAGAACACCGTGGCGTTCTCGACGAGTTCGGCCAGCAGGTGGATGACGTCGGCGACGGCGTGACCGCGCAGCTCGCCGTCGACCGGCGGGACGAGCTTGACCCGTGAGTACTGCTCGACCTCGGCGATCGCGGAGCGCAGCACCTCGGTCATGGACACCGGGTTGCTCCACTGCCGGCGCGAGACCGCCCCGCCGAGCACGGCGAGGTTCTCGGCGTGACGGCGGATGCGGGTGGCGAGGTGGTCGACGTGGAAGAGGCCCTTGAGCAGGTCCGGGTCCTCGATCTGGTTCTCCAGCTCGTCGAGGATGGAGATCTCCCGGTGCACCAGCGACTGGAGCCGCCGGGCGAGGTTGAGGAAGACCTCCAGCTTCTGTTCGCTACCCGTCTGGCTGGAGAGCTGGGCGGCCTGCACGACGGCGGTGACGGCGCCGTCGTGCGCGCGGGCCAGGTCCGCGGCGAGCAGTTCGAACTCGTCGGCGTCCTTGGCCGGGCCGCCCCGCGGCTTGCGCCGGGGCGCGTTCTCGCCGCGTCGTAACGCCTCGACCACGGCGCGCAGATCGGCCTCGCCGCGGGCGCTGCTGCGGCGCAGCGCGGCGATCCGGTCGGTCACGGACCGGGCGGCACGGTCGGCGGCGACGGCGGCGATCAGGATCCCGGCGAGGCTGACCGCGAGGGCGCCGGTCAGCACCGCCCACAGGGTGATGCCCCGTCCGGCTCCGGTGGAGCGGGCGGTGACCAGGATCGCCGCGCAGGCGCTGAGGGCGACCGCGATCGGCGGCAGCACGGCGAGCCTCAGGAGTTGCGGCCGTATGTGGGCCTCGGGCAGCGGGGTGGCGGGGCGGGCGACCGGCCGCCCGTGCCGCCCGCCGCCGTCACGGCGGTCTGCGCGTACGGCCGGTGCGCGGAGGTGAGACATCGGTGTCCTCGTGCTGGTCCGTCGAGCCTGGTTGCTCGCGCATGGTGCGCAGCTCGGGCGTGCGCCATCGCGGTGCCGGTCGGGAGAGCCGAAGAATTCGGCCCTGCGTCGCCCGGCGGACACTCACAGTAGTCGCGGTTGCGACAGGTGCGGTGGGCAGTTGGCAAAGTCCCCCGGGGAGCATCCCGCTCTGGTATGAGGCCTCGCACGAAAGACCGATAAACCACTCAGACCCCGTCCCCCATGAACAACAGGAAAGGGTCCCGAGGGGGAAGAGGGTGGTCTCAACCGATCAGAAACAGTCACCGTCGGTGATGTTGCAGGGGCGGGAACCGCTCCCGCCCGACCGCGCAGGGGCGGTGACGGAGCACAAGAAGAAGCGGGGCCGGGCGTGGCCCGGCCCCGCAAGGAACGACCGCTACTCCCCCGCGAAAGCCGGTTCCGGTCCGGTCGACGCCACCGGCGGCCAGGTGGGCCAGCCCCCGGCCGGCGGCCTGGCGACGGCGCGCCACCACGGCGCCGAGGGCGCGGCCACGGTCGGCTCGAAGGGCTCGCCCGCCACCGGGGCCGCCAGCGCCACACCCGCCTTGTGCGTGGCGCGCATCGTGCCCTCGCCCGGCTCCGCCCACGGGTGCGGCGCCAGATTGAAGGTGGCCCAGTGGATGGGCATCATCACGCCGACCGTCGGGTCCGCGGACTGGAGGTCGAGGTGGGCCTGGACACCTTCCTCCGGGGTCATGTGGATGTCGGGCCAGAACTCCGAGTAGGCGCCGATCTGGATCATCGTGGCGTCGAACGGTCCGTGGGCCGCGCCGATGTCCTGGAAGCCGTCGAAGTAGCCCGTGTCACCGCTGTGGTAGATCCGGTGCTCCTCGCCGGCCACCACCCAGGAAGCCCACAGCGTGTGCTGGGTGTTGCGCAGACCCCGGCCGCAGAAGTGGCGCGCGGGGGTGGCGGTCAGGGTGAGGCCGCCGATCCGGGTCGACTCGTGCCAGTCCAACTCGCGCAGCCGGTCGGCCGCCACGCCCCAGTGTTCGAGGTGCTCGCCGACCCCGAGCGGCACGGCGAACAGGGTGTCCGTGCCCGCCAGCGCCTTGATCGTGGGCATGTCGAGATGGTCGTAGTGGTCGTGGGAGATGACGACGACGTCGACCGGGCCGAGCGCGGCCAGCGGCAGGGGCACCGGGTGCAGCCGCTTGGGCCCGGCGAAGGCGAACGGCGAGCAGCGCTCGCCCCAGACGGGGTCGAACAGCACCCGCCGGCCGTCGATCTCGGCGAGCACGCTGGAGTGTCCCATCCAGGTGAGCCGCAGTCCGGAGGCGGGCGGCCGCGCGAGGTCGGCGAGGGTCGTGGCGTGCACCGGGATCGTGCCGCTCGGGGCGCGGTGCGACTTGGCCTCCCGGTCGAAGTACACCTTCGCGAGGGCGGAGGCGGAGCCCGAGGGCCGGATCCGGGACGGGCCGCCGGGGTTCTGGAAGACCCCGTCCTTGAAGTGGGGCGATCTGCGGATGCGCGCCAGGCGCTCGCCGCTCGGGTCCGCGCCGAAGGCCTCGGGCTGCAACGCGCGGAGCCCGAGGCTCGAGGAACGGAAACCGGGCACGGCACCTCCAGGGGGAGTCGGGACGTTTCATTATGGTCGGCTCCTGCCACAACGCCGGTGCCCTGCCGTACGTTCCCGCCCGCCCCGCGGACGGCCGCGGGGACCTGTCCCCGGCGACGGCCGCCCCGCGCCCGGCCGCCTTTCGTACGGATCACATCAGCGTTCCGGCAGTCGCGGCGCGGCACTAGGGTGACCTGGTGGCGAGAGTGCGGTTGAACGTGGCGGAGCGGCGCGAGGAGTTGCTGCGGGCCGCCGTGCAGCAGATCGAGGCGCGGGGCGTGGCGGCGGTCAGGATCGCCGACGTGGCCTCGGCGCTCGGTGTGAGCAACGCGCTGGTGCTCTACCACTTCTCGACCAAGGAGAAGCTGGTCGCCGCCGCCTTCACGTACGCGGCCGAGGAGGACCTGGCCCAGCTGCGCAAGCTGCTCGGCCGCCGGACGACCGCGCTGCGGCGGCTGCGTTCGGCCGTGCGCTGGTACGCCCCCACCGGGCAGGCCAAGGGCTGGCGGCTGTGGATCGAAGGCTGGGCGGCGGCGCTGCGCGAGCCCGCGCTCCGTGACGTCACCCGCGACCTCGACCGGCGGTGGAAGGCGGCGCTCGCCGAGGTCGTCGCGGAGGGGGTGGTCGCCGGGGAGTTCGAGTGCCCGGACCCCGCGGCCACCGCGCTGCGGCTGACGGCCCTGCTCGACGGGCTCGCCGTGCAGCTGACGTCGTACGCCGGTGCCGTCTCGCGGGCCCGCGCGCAGGAGTGGGTGGACGAGGCGCTGGCCCGCGAACTGGGGCTCGCGCGGGAGGCGTTGACGGCGTAGGCGCGGAGCCGGCGGACCGGCCCCGCGCCCCTGTCCTTCGGCCGCTCAGGCCACGGCCGCGATCCGTTCCTTGATGTCGTCCGGGGACAGCGCGCCCTTGGCGGTCACGTGGTCGCCCGAGGACTCCCCGCGCAGTCGTCGGCCGATCCACGGGACCAGGTACTCGCGCGCCCAGTGGACGTCGTCGCGCCGTACTTCGAGGGTGCCGCGCGGCGGCAGCGCCGGCCAGGGCTGCTCCGGGTCGGCCGGCACCTCCACGCCGAGGGTCTGGCCCGCGCGCAGTGCCACGCGCGTGTGCCCCTCGGGCGAGAGGTGGAGCCGGTCGCCGTCCCAGGCCCGGCGGTCCTGGACGGACTTGAGGGACCACAGGTCCAGCACCGGGCAGCCGTACCGGTCGGCGACGGCCCGGACGTGCCCGTTGTAGGTCGCGATCTTCCCGCGCAGGTGCTTGAGCAGGGGAACACCGCGGGTGTCGAAGCCGGTTGTCACCATGACGGTGCCGGATACGGCGGTCAGCGCGGCGATCGCGCGCTCGAACCGCTCCGCCACCTCGTCGGGGTCGGTCCCGGGTCGGAGGATGTCGTTGCCGCCGGCGCAGAAGGAGACCAGGTCCGGCGCGAGTCGGACGGCCTGCGGAAGCTGGTCCTCCACGATCTGGTCGAGGAGCTTTCCGCGTACCGCGAGATTGGTGTATTGGAAGTCGCCCTCGGGCTGCCGGTCCGCCAGGAGTACCGCGAACCGGTCGGCCCAGCCGACGAACGCCCCGTCGGGGCCGGGGTCGCCGACGCCCTCGGTGAAGCTGTCCCCCACCGCTACGTACGACCCGATCACTGCTCTGCTGTCACTCTTCGAATCGTCTGCCACATCGGCTCATGATTCACCTTCGAATGTGACCTACGCGACCGTAGCCATGGGTTGACGGACGGTGAGATAAGCCACTCCTAAAGAGTTGTCCAATCGGGGAATAAGCGTGCGATCCGGGACGTCGACGCAGTACACGCACCCGAACGCGTCGAAGGCCGGACCCGGGGATCCGGGTCCGGCCTTCGACGGCGGAGAGGCGCGCGACAGACGGCCCGTCGGTCAGACGGCGACGCCGTGCGAGCGGAGGTAGGCGATCGGGTCGATGTCCGAGCCGTAGTCCGGCGTGGTGCGGATCTCGAAGTGCAGGTGCGGGCCGGTCACGTTGCCGGTCGCGCCCGAGAGACCGACCTGCTGACCCGTGGTCACGGCCTGGCCGGCCGAGACGGAGAGCTGGGACAGGTGGGCGTACTGCGCGTAGTGGCCGTCGGCGAGCCGGATGACGACCTGGTTGCCGTACGCGCCGCCCCAGCCGGCCGAGACGACGGTGCCCGCGCCGACGGCCTTGAGCGAGGTGCCGGTCGGGACGACGAAGTCGACGCCGGTGTGGTGGCCGCTGGACCACATGCTGCCCGCCACGTTGTACGCGGTGCCGATCGGGGCGCCGGAGACCGGGAGCACGAAGGCACTGGAGGCGGCCTGCGGGGCGGCGGGCTTCGACGCGTCGGACTGCGCGGCCGAGGACTTCGCGGGGGACGACTGCGCCGAGGAGGACTCCGCCGACGCGGGCTTCGGGGCGGCGGCCTGCGGTGCGGCGGACTCGGCGTCCCCGCCCGTCACGGCCTTCGCGCCGATGCTGAGCTTCAGACCGGGGTGGATCAGCGACGGATCGGCCCCGACGGCCGCCCGGTTGTCCTCGTAGAGCCGGTGCCAGCCGCCGTCGACGTGCTGGGTGTCGGCGATCTTCGCGAGGTAGTCGCCGGTGACCACCGTGTAGGTACGGGCACCCGCGCTCTGCCCGGCGGCCTGCTCGGCGGTCTTCTGGCCGCTCGCCGCGACGGACTGCACGGCCTTTCCGGGAACCGACTGGGCGGCGGACTGCGGGGTCGCCGCGTGCGCGCCGGTGGCGCCCAGCAGCGGGAGGGCGAGCGCGGCGCCGCCGGTTCCGGCGACGGCGAGCGAGCGGCTGAGGCGCAGGGCCTTGGGACGGCGGTGCTTACCCTTGGCGGGCATGACGAATTCCTCTCCGGCGCCTACGAGGTGAGCTGTCGGGTGCGGACTGGAGATGTCCGGCCGCGCTCGCGGCGCGGCTTGACCCCTAGCCTGTTCCGGGACGGGACCAGGCGATCGAGCCTGTGGGTCCCCCGCTCCTGCCGTGCACGGGTGAGTGTGCGGGCACCGGGCGGCGGCAGGATTAGGCGTCCGCCCGGATCGGATTGGAACGTAAGCGAGCCCGCCACAACGGGACAAGCGGTCTCTTCCCGATGTGCCCGTTTTGCTTGATCCGTTACGAGAGATCCCGATTACCCTCCGTGAATTCCCCCTCCCCTCGCTTCACATCTCCCCAAAAAAGCGCACCGATTACGTGAACATGCCGTACAACTCACGGTCACCGATATGACCCTCCTCACGCACCCGTCACCCAGCCGTCTTTACTCCGGGGCGAGTTCCGACGAAGAACTTAATTCGGGCAATTCGCATAGAGGTGACATACAGGGGCGATCGCCGCACAGAGGCTTTGGCCTGTGGACAAAGAGGTTGCCCTCGAACCGATGTCGTATCGTCATCAGCGCATCCCGTCGGCCACCCGCCGAGCCACGCCGACGGGTCGAGCGGGAGGAGCCCCCCTTGACGCAGCAGGTCCCGTCGACCGAGCCCGAACTGGCCGGAGTGCGCAACTTCCGTGACGTCGGCGGGCTTCCCACCGCCGACGGGCGGCGGGTGCGCCACGGTGTGCTGTTCCGCAGCGGTCACCTGGCGCACGCGACCGACGAGGACGCGGCGTTCCTGTCCTCCCTGAAGCTGCACACGATCTTCGACTTCCGCAACGCGGCGGACCAGAAGCTGGAGGGCCCGGACGTCGAGCTGCCCGGCGTGCGCAATGTGAACCTGCCGCTGTCGGACCCGGCGGACGGCTCCGAGTTCTGGAAGATGGTCCGCGACGGCGAGATCGAGCAGCTGCGCGCGATCCTGGGCGAGGGCAAGGCCGCGCACCGGATGATCATGTCGTACCGCACCATCGTCAAGGAGCGGACGGACGAGCACTCCCGGGTGCTGCACTCGCTGGCCGAGGACAGCGTCCCCGCCCTGATGCACTGCGCGGCGGGCAAGGACCGCGCCGGACTGTCCATCGCGGTGACGCTGCTGGCCCTGGGCGTGGAGCGCGAGGCGATCCTCGCGGACTACCTGGAGTCCAACGCCACGCACCGCCGCTACAAGGTGCGCCGCAGCGACAAGTCCTCGGCCGGCTACTCCCCCGAGGTCATGGAGCTGCTCGGCCCCCTGTTCGACGCGCGTGCGGAGTACCTGGCCGCGGCGCTGGAGACCATCGAGGAGAACTGGGGCGGCGTCGACACCTACCTGGAGCAGGGCCTCAAACTGACCCCCGAGACCCGGGAGCGGCTGCGCGGTCGGCTCCTCGACTGACTCCTCGGCCCGGCGGCGGCCCGCAGCCGGGCCACTCCTACTGCTGCTGCGCCCCGACCTCGAAGAGCAGCCAGATGAAGGCCGCGAGGACGTGGCCCACGGCGATGTAGATGATCAGCCTGATCCAGAGGGAACGGGGGAACTTCTCCTCGATGTCGCTCATGGCCTCTCTCCTATGACGTTGCCGAGGCACAGAGCGGCCGTCGGGCTTTGCAGCAGGGTGTGTACGAAAAGCAGCTCGACCCCGTCGGGGTCCTGAGCGGCGATGCGGTGCGGGGTCAGCGAGTCGAAGTGCGCGCTGTCGCCCGGACCGAGCAGGTGGGTGGCGTCGGCCAGCCGCAGCCGCAGGCGCCCGGTGAGGACGTACAGCCACTCCTCGCCGGGGTGCACGCGGACGATGTCGCCCTGCGAGCCGTAGGGGACGCGCACCCGCAGGGCCTGCATCCCGCGGCCGGACGAGCCGGCCTGCCAGTACGTCCAGCCGCCCGCGGCGGTCGGCTCCGCGTCACCGGCGCGCAGCACGGCGTGCCGGTCGGGGACCGTCTCGCCGAGCAGATCCGAGACTGTCGTACCGTAGACGCGGGCGAGTGTGAGCAGCATCGGCAGCGAGGGCTGGCGCTGTCCGGTCTCCAGTCGGGAGAGATGGGCGGGCGACAGCCCGGCGGCGCGGGCGGCGGCCTCCAGGGTCAGTGAGACCTGGCGGCGCAGGGCGCGCAGTCGCGGCGCGACGGCCGGGAGGCCTTCGGCGCTCTCCGCCGCCGGTTCCGCGACCGGCTCTGCCGCCGGGCCGGGCGTCGGCTCGGGCGTGGCTTCGGGGAAGCTCATGGCATCCATTGAGCCAGCCCGATTGCCTCCCTGGCAAATCTCTTGCCTCTCAGGCAAACCGCACTCCGTGCGCCATGGAGCACGGACCGGCGACCGGCCGAGGCCCGGTGCCAGTGCCAGCGCCGGTTCCTGTGCCGGTGATCAGTCCGAGTCCGCCAGGTCGCGCTTGTCCTCTACGTGGACGACGTTCAGTTCGGTGCCGTCGCGGTGGCGCTTGGACCGCCCGAACACGCCTATCGCGATGTCCGACCGCTCGTGCGGCTCGTCGGGGCCGACGTAGGTCAGGACGTCGTTGTGCTGTCCGGTGACGACCCACCCTTCGGCGTCCTTGAGGTCGATCACCCCGAAGTCCCCCGCCGGGGATCCGGCGTGCACCGGTCCGAACTCCCGCAGGATCCCGGTGGCCTGGTCCGCGAGGTCTCCCTCCGGGGCGGTGAGCACGACACAGGTGCCGTGCTCGAACAGCACCCACGACTTGCCGGGGTCGGTGAGGAGCCGCTGCCAAATGTCCTTGAGCATCTCGGTGTTCACGGCCGTCATCATGCCGCAGCGCACCGACAGCCCGCCCGGCCTATCGGTTGGCCACCGCCTGCTTGATCAGTGTCCGGCCGAAGTCCCAGACCAGCCCGCCCCCGCTGTGCGCGTCGTCCATCACCTCGGTGAAGGCGTCGACGAACCGGTCCACCTCGCGTTCGCCGACGATCAGCGGCGGAATCAGCTTGATCACTTCGAGGTGGTCGCCGGAGACCTGGGTGAGGATCCGGTGCCGCTGGAGCAGCGGGACGACCACCATCTGCGCGAACAGCCCCTTGCGCGCGGCCTGGAGCATGCTCCAGCGGCCGCGCAGCTTCAGCGACTTCGGCCGGCCGAACTCGATGCCGATCATCAGGCCCCGGCCGCGGACGTCGGCGAGCAGCTCGTACTTGTCGGTGAGCGCGGCCAGCCGGGACCGCAGCAGCTCCCCGGTGACGCGGGCGTTGGCGACGGTCTGGTCGTTCTCCATGACCGACAGCACGGCGAGGCCCGCGGCCATGGCCTGGGCGTTCGACCCGAAGCTCGCCGAGTGGACCAGCACCCGGTCCATCGAGGAGTAGACCTTCTTGAAGATCCAGTCCCGGCCGAGCGTGGCGCCGACCGGCACATAGCCGCCGGAGAGCGCCTTGGCCACGCACACCAGGTCCGGCTCGACGCCGTCCTCGTGCTGGTAGGCGTAGAAGTCGCCGGTGCGGCCCAGCCCGGTCTGCACCTCGTCGGCGATGAGCAGCGCCTTGTGCCGGTGCAGCAGTTCCTGTGCGGTGCGCAGGTAGCCGGGCGGGGCCTCGTGCACGCCCTTGCCCTGGATCGGCTCGACGACGAGGCCCGCCACGTCGCCCTTCTTCAGCTCCCGGGCCAGTGCGTCGAGGTCTCCGAGCGGGACGGCGGTGTCGGGCAGCAGCGGCGCGAAGCCGTCCCGGAAGCCGGACTCGCCGTTGACCGAGAGGGAGCCGGTGGTCAGGCCGTGGAAGGCGTGGTCGCAGTACAGGATCCGCGGCCTGCCGGTGGCGTAGCGGGCGAACTTCAGCGCGGTCTCGACCGCCTCCGTGCCGCTGTTGCCGAAGAACACCCGGTCCAGGTGCGGGCTGTGGGCGAGGAGCCGCTCGGCCAGCAGGCCGGGCAGCGGCTGGCAGTCGAAGCGGGTGAGGTCGGCGAGCTGGGCGTCGAGGACGTCGTGCAGCGCCTTGCGGACCACGGGGTGGTGGCGGCCCAGGCCCATCACCCCGAACCCGGCGAGCATGTCCAGGTAGTCGTTGCCGTCCTCGTCCCAGAAGTAGGCGCCCTCGGCGCGGGTGTAGACCTTGTCGAAGCCGATGGTGTGCAGCATGCGCGGGAGCTGGTGGTTGAGGTGCTTGGCGTGCAGCTCGTAGCGCTCGGCCCCGCGCTCGGCCAGCAGCGCGGCGAGGTCGAACTCCTCGGTCATCCGTGTGTCTCCTTGACTGCCAGGCTTGCGCTGATCCGTCCGGCGATCTCGACCGGGGTGAGACCGATGTCGGCGAGCACCTCGGCGCGCTTGGCGTGCGCGAGGAACTGCTCCGGGATCCCGAACCGCCGCACCGGTACGTCGACATCGGCGTCGCCCAGGGCCAGCGCGACCGCCGCGCCGACCCCGGCCGCGCGGCTGTTGTCCTCGACGACGGCCACCAGGCGGTGCTCGGCGGCCAGGCCCGGCAGCGCCGGGTCGACGGGCTTGACCCAGCGGGGGTCGACCACGGTGCAGCCGGTGCCGCGTGCTTCGAGGAGCTCGGCGGCCTGGAGGCAGACCGGCGCCATGACGCCGACGGCCACCAGCAGCACCTCGGGCGTGCCCGGGCCGCGGTGCAGGACGTCGAGACCGCCCACCTGGCCGACGGCCGGGATCCGCGGGCCCACCGACTCCTTCGGGAAGCGCACGAGCGTCGGCGCGTCGTCCACGGCGACGGCCTCGCGCAGCTGTGCGGACAGCTGGTCGGCGTCGCGCGGCGCGGCGATCCTGAGGCCGGGGACGACCTGGAGGATCGACATGTCCCACATGCCGTTGTGGGAGGCGCCGTCGACACCGGTGACGCCGGCCCGGTCGAGCACGAAGGTGACTCCGCACTTGTGCAGGGCCACGTCCATCAATAACTGGTCGAAGGCACGGTTGAGGAAGGTGGCGTAGACGGCCACCACCGGGTGCAGTCCACCGGTGGCGAGACCGGCCGCGGAGACGGCCGCGTGCTGCTCGGCGATGCCGACGTCCCACACCCGGTCGGGGAAGCGGGCCGCGAACTTGCCGAGGCCCACCGGGTGCAGCATCGCGGCGGTGATCGCCACCACGTCGTCGCGTTCCTCGCCGATCCTGACCATCTCGTCGCCGAAGACCGAGGTCCAGGACGGGCCGCCGGCCGGGGCGAGCGGCGCGCAGGTGAGCGGGTCCATCACGCCGACGGTGTGGAAGTGGTCCTCCTCGTGGGCGAGGGCGGGTTCGTAGCCGCGGCCCTTCTCGGTGAGGCAGTGGACGAGGACCGGCCCGTGGAAGCGCTTGGCGCGGCGCAGCGCGGACTCGACGGCCTTGAGGTCGTGGCCGTCGATCGGTCCGACGTACTTCAGCCCCAGGTCCTCGAACATGCCCTGCGGCGCGAAGGCGTCCTTGAAGCCCTTCTTCGCCCCGTGCAGCGACTCGTACAGCGTGGGGCCGACCACCGGGGTGCGCAGCAGTACGTCCTTGCCCCAGGCGAGGACCTGCTCGTAGCCGTCGGTCGTGCGAAGGGTCGCCAGGTGGTTGGCGAGACCGCCTATGGTGGGCGCGTAGGAGCGCTCGTTGTCGTTGACGACGATGATCAGCGGGCGGTCCCTGGCGGCCGCGATGTTGTTCAGCGCCTCCCAGGCCATCCCGCCGGTGAGGGCGCCGTCGCCGATGACCGCGACGACATGGCCGTCCTCCCCCTGTACCTGGCGTGCCTTGGCGAGGCCGTCCGCCCAGCCGAGCGCGGTGGAGGCGTGACTGTTCTCGACGATGTCGTGCTCGGACTCCTCGCGCGAGGGGTAGCCGGACAGGCCGCCCTTGCCGCGCAACTTGGAAAAGTCCTGACGTCCCGTCAGGAGCTTGTGCACATAGCTCTGGTGGCCGGTGTCCCAGACGATGCGGTCGACCGGCGATTCGAAGACCCGGTGGAGGGCGATGGAGAGTTCCACCACCCCCAGGTTGGGCCCGAGGTGTCCGCCGGTCCTGGCCACAGCGTGCACCAGGAAGTCCCTGATCTCCTCGGACAGTTCACCGAGTTCCGCCTCGGACAGCGCCTTAAGGTCGCGTGGTCCCCGGATGGTCTCCAGAATGGTCACGCTCGGGCCCCCTTCGGTTCGTGCCGCTCAGTTCACGGTGACGGCCGGCTCCCCTGCCGCGACGCCGTCCTGTTCCATCTGCTCGGCGATCTTCATCGCCTCCTCGATCAGGGTCTCCACGATCTTGGACTCGGGGACGGTCTTGATGACCTCGCCCCTGACGAAGATCTGGCCCTTGCCGTTGCCGGACGCCACACCCAGGTCCGCCTCACGCGCCTCGCCCGGACCGTTCACCACACAGCCCATGACCGCGACCCGCAGCGGGACCTCCATCCCCTCAAGACC
>NZ_VJZD01000226.1 GCF_009377175.1 Streptomyces adustus | reverse complement strand
GTTCGGGGGCGGAGGTGTCGTGCGCGGGCGCGGGATCGGCGAAGGGAGAACCGTACGCGGACGCGGGCGCGGGTTCGGGGGCGGAGGTGTCGTGCGCGGGCGCGGACCGGGGGGCGGAGGCGCCGTACCCGGGGCGGCCGGCGGCGAAGCCGTCGTAGGTGCCGCCGGGGCTGCGTCCCGGGTTCATGGGTCCCCGGCCGCCGGGCTCGCGGGGCGTCGGCCGGTCGGTGCGGCCGACCGGTCCCTGCCGGTCCGACTCCGCCATGCGGGCCCGCAGTTCGACGCACCGGGCGGAGGCGCGCTCGTGGTCGTCGCGGGCCCAGGCGAGGTCCAGGCGGACCGTGTCGGCCTCCTCCCGGGTGGTGGCGGAGGCCAGCAACCGGCCCAGTTCGGACTGCCGTTCGGCGGTGTACCGCTGCTCGCGGAGCATCTCCTGGAGCCGGTCCCCGAGGGCGGCCCGGCCGCCGGGCCGGGCGTCGTACGCGGCGAGCGCGGCGGCGTGCAGGGCACGGGCCCGCTCGGTCTCCGGCGCCGCGACCGCGGGTCCGTACGCGGCGGCCAGGTCGTGCAGCAGCGCCTCCACGACGTCCCAGGGCGGCACTTCACGCCCTTCGAGGCAGGCCCGCATACCGTCGGGGTCGCGCTCCCAGAAGACCGCGCACCAGCCGCCGCCCTGGTCCAGGCGGGTCAGCAGGGCGTCCAGGTACGTCGAGAACTCCCGCACCCGGACCGAGAGTTGATCCACCGCCATCGCCCAACTCCTGCCAGACCGGAACACTCCGTCTGGCAGGAAACACGACCTGTGTTACGGGACGGCTACAGGGAGTTTTCGGAGTGGCCGCAGCGATCTCAACGATCCCGCGCCCCGACGGCGGCACCCGCCCCCGAGACCCCCAAGGCTCCCGAGGCGTCCAGGGCGCCGAGCCCACCGGTCCCGTCGAGCCCGTCGAGGGTCTCCAGCGCGCCGGCCGGGGCGCACCGTCCGACCAGTTCGTCCATCGACAGCCCGAGCGCGCGGGCCAGCGCGGCCACCGTGAAGAACGCCGGGGTCGGCGCGCGGCCGGTCTCGATCTTGCGCAGGGTCTCGGCGGAGATGCCCGCGCTCGCCGCCACGGACGTCATGCTGCGGTCGCCGCGGGCCTCGCGCAGCAGTCTGCCGAGCCGCTCGCCGCGTTCTCGCTCTTCGGGGGTCAGCGGGGTACGCACCATGCCGTCATTCTAATACCGGTATAGTAATTGGCATGGTGGAGCTGAAAACAGATAACTCGATCGACGCGATGTACGTGGCCGGCCAGGTCGTCGCCAGGGCACTCACCGCCGTGCGGGAGGCAGCGGACGTGGGCGTCTCCCTGCTGGAACTCGACGCGCTGGCGCGTGAGGTGCTGCGCGAGGCGGGCGCGACCTCGCCCTTCCTCGGCTACCGGCCGTCCTTCGCGCCCACCCCGTTCCCCGGCGTGATCTGCGCCTCGGTGAACGACGCGATCGTGCACGGCATCCCGGACGGCTACCGGCTGCGCGACGGCGACCTGCTCTCCGTCGACTTCGGCGCCGAGCTCGGCGGCTGGGTGGGCGACTCCGCGGTCAGCTTCACCGTGGGCACGCCGCGCCCGGCGGACACGAGGCTGATCGCGACCGCGGAGCGGGCGCTGGCCGCGGGCATCGAGGCGGCCGTGGTCGGCAACCGCATCGGGGACATCGCGCACGCGATCGGCTCGGTGTGCCGCGCCGCCGGATACGGCATCCCGGACGGCTTCGGCGGTCATGGCATCGGGCGCCGTATGCACGAGGACCCGGGCGTCCCGAACGAGGGCCGCCCCGGCCGCGGCCTCCCGCTGCGCCGCGGGATGGTCCTGGCGATCGAGCCCATGCTGGTGGCGAGCGGCCGGGACGGCTACCACGCGGCCGCCGACGGCTGGACCCTGCGCACGAACGACGGCTCCCGCGCGGCCCACGTCGAGCACACCGTGGCGATCACCGAGGCCGGCCCCCGCGTCCTGACCGCCCGCTGACCGCCGCCCGCGGGAGCCCCGGCGCGTCGGCCCCCGCTCCCCCGCCGACGCCGGCCGGGCCGCCGTACCGCGCACACCGCGCCTCCGGGACCACGGACTGCCGTCTCCCGCCACGCCCCGGCCTCGGGCGGACTGCGGCCCCCGGCCGGCGCGTCGTCCTGGAGGTGCTGCGCGGCAACGATCGTGCGATCGTGTTCTACGAGCACCAGGGCCGTGTGCGTACGGCCGAGCGCCCGCTGCGGCCGGCCTGCGACCTGGTGTTGGACGGGATCGAGTACCCCTGGCCCGCCGCCGTGGTGGGCCGCCCGGCGGCAGCGGACGTGAGGGACGCGCCGCGGGCGTAGGCCGGCCGAGTCCGGGCACCCGCGTTCGGACATGCACGTCGATCAGCGAGCGCGTCCCGCGTACTTTCCCCGGGTCCACCGGTTTCCGCGCGGGCCGGGAAATCCCCTCGGGACGCCGGAACGGAACGCCATGACCAGCGGCTTCACGGGACCGGAAGGAAACGGCCCGGACCCCTTCGGAGATTTCCTCGCACGCTTCTTCAGCGGACCGCGCTCCGGTCCCCGGCAGATCGACATCGGCCGGCTGCTGAGTCAGCCGGCCCGGGAGCTGGTGCGCGGCGCCGCCCAGTACGCCGCCGAGCACGGCAGCCGGGACCTGGACACCCAGCATCTGCTGCGGGCCGCGCTGTCCGCCGAGCCCACCCGGAGTCTGCTCAGCCGTTCCGGCGCCGACCCCGACTCGCTGGCGACGGAGATCGACCAGCGTTCCGGGCCGGTGCAGCAGGAGCCGGGCCAGGCCCTGCCGCCGACCTCGCTGTCCCTGACCCCGGCCGTCAAAAGGGCCCTGCTGGACGCGCACGAGCTGGCCCGCTCCAGCGGCGCCGGTTACATCGGCCCCGAACACGTGCTCGGGGCGCTGGCGGCGAACCCCGACTCGGCCGCCGGGCACATCCTGAACTCGGCCCACTTCGCCCCCACCGGCCTGCCGCCCGAGGCGCAGGACGTGACGCAGCAGCATCCCGAGCGCCCCCGGCCCACCTCGACCCCGACCCTGGACAAGTACGGGCGCGACCTCACCGACCTGGCCCGGCAGGGCCGGATCGACCCGGTGATCGGGCGGGACGACGAGATCGAGCAGACCATCGAGGTGCTCTCCCGGCGCGGCAAGAACAATCCGGTGCTCATCGGTGACGCGGGCGTCGGCAAGACGGCGGTCGTGGAGGGGCTCGCGCAGCGGATCGCCGAGGGGGACGTGCCGGACGGGCTCACCGGCCGTCGGGTGGTCGCCCTGGACCTGACCGGCGTGGTCGCCGGCACCCGGTTCCGCGGCGACTTCGAGGAGCGGATGAACAACATCGTCAACGAGATCCGCGCGCACTCCGAAGAACTGATCGTCTTCATCGACGAGCTGCACACGGTCGTCGGCGCGGGCGGCGGCGCCGAGGGCGGCACGATGGATGCGGGCAACATCCTCAAGCCGGCCCTGGCCCGCGGCGAGCTGCACATCGTGGGCGCCACCACGCTGGAGGAGTACCGACGGATCGAGAAGGACGCGGCGCTGGCCCGCCGCTTCCAGCCGATCATGGTGCCGGAGCCGACGGTCCTGGACGCGATCGAGATCCTGCGCGGACTGCGTGACCGTTACGAGGCCCACCACCAGGTCCGCTACACCGACGAGGCGCTGGTGGCGGCCGTGGAGCTGTCCGACCGCTATCTCACCGACCGCAGGCTGCCCGACAAGGCCATCGACCTGATCGACCAGGCCGGCGCCCGGGTGCGGCTCGGCGCCCGCACCAAGGGCACGGACGTACGGGCGATGGAGCGCGAGCTCGAACAGCTCGTCCGGGACAAGGACCAGGCGGTCGCCGACGAGCAGTACGAGCAGGCCACGCAGATCCGGGACCGGATCGGCGCGCTGCGGGAGCGGATCACCGAGACCAGCGGCGAGGACACGGCCGACGAGGGGCAGGACCTGGAGGTGACGGCCGAGGCCATCGCCGAGGTGGTGTCCCGGCGCACCGGCATCCCGGTCAGCCGGCTCACCGAGGCGGAGAAGGAGCGCCTCCTCGGGCTGGAGAAGCATCTGCACCAGCGGGTGATCGGCCAGGAGGAGGCGGTCGCCGCGGTCTCCGAGGCGGTCATGCGCTCGCGCGCCGGACTGTCCAGCCCGGACCGGCCGATCGGCAGCTTCCTGTTCCTCGGCCCGACCGGTGTCGGCAAGACGGAGCTGGCCCGCGCGCTCGCCGAGGCGCTGTTCGGCAGCGAGGAGCGGATGGTCCGGCTCGACATGAGCGAGTACCAGGAGCGGCACACGGTCAGCCGGCTGGTCGGCGCCCCGCCCGGCTACGTCGGTCACGACGAGGCCGGCCAGCTCACCGAGGTGGTGCGCAGGCACCCGTACTCGCTGCTGCTGCTGGACGAGATCGAGAAGGCGCACCCGGATGTCTTCAACATCCTGCTCCAGGTGCTGGACGACGGCCGGCTCACCGATTCCCAGGGCCGCACGGTGGACTTCACCAACACGGTGATCGTGATGACGAGCAACCTCGGCTCGGAGGCCATCGTCCGGCGCGGCGCGGGCATCGGGTTCGGGCCGGGCGGGGACGGAGCCGACGAGGAGGCGCGGCGCGAACAGATCCTGCGGCCGCTGCGTGACCACTTCCGGCCGGAGTTCATCAACCGTATCGACGAGATCGTCGTCTTCCAGCAGCTCACCACCGACCAACTGCGCAAGATCACCGACCTGTTGCTGGAGAAGACCCGTCGGCTGCTGCGCGCGCAGGACATGGAGGTCGAGTTCACCGACGCGGCCGTCGACTGGCTCGCGAACCGCGGCTACCAGCCCGAGTACGGCGCCCGGCCGCTGCGCCGCACCATCCAGCGGGAGGTCGACAACCAGCTGTCCCGGCTGCTCCTGGACGGCCGGATCGAGCAGGGCAGCGAGGTGACGGTGGACGAGGCGGACGGCCGACTCACCTTCCGCACCGAGGCGATGCCGCCCGCCCCCGCGTCCTGAGCGATCAGGACGCGGGGGGAGGCGGGTCAGCGATCAGGACGCGGGGGAGGCGGGTCAATACACCTAGCGCGCCGGGAACACCACCATCGCCGAGCCGCCGCCGCGCCGTACGGTCTCGGCGGCGGCCCGCCATTCGCCGTTCGGCAGGCGTTGCACGCCGGTCGCGGCACCGATCTCCGGGTTGAGCTTGAAGCTGTGCCCGATGGCCTCCAGCCGGGTCCTCAACGCGCTGTCGTAGAGCCCGGGTTCGAGTTCGGTCTGGGCGGCGTTGCGCTGGCTGGCCCGGGGGGCGGCGATCGCGTCGACCAGGGGCAGGCCGCGGTCGAGGAACTCGGTGAGGGTCTGGAGCACGGTGGTGATGATGGACGCGCCACCGGGCGAACCGAGCGCCACGACAGGCCTGTCGTGCCGGTCCAGCACGATCGTCGGGGAGATCGAGGAGCGCGGCCGCTTGCCCGGACCCGGCAGGTTCGGGTCGTGCACGGCCGGGTTGGCCGGGGCGAAGGAGAAGTCCGTCAGCTCGTTGTTGAGCAGGAAGCCCCGGCCCGGGACGGTGATGCCGCTGCCGCCGGTCTGCTCGATGGTGAGGGTGTAGGCGACGACGTTGCCCCACTTGTCGGCGACCGTGAGATGCGTGGTGTTCTCGCCCTCGTACGTCGTCGGGGCCGCGGTGCCGGGGCCCGCGCAGGCCGCCGGGTGGCGCGGGTCGCCGGGTGCCAGCGGGCTGGTGAGGACGGCGGTGTCCTTGATGAGGCACGCGCGCGAGTCGGCGTACCGCTGCGAGAGCAGTTCCTTCGTCGGTACGTCCTCGAAGGCGGGGTCGCCGACCCAGCGTCCGCGGTCGGCGAACGCGATCCGGCTCGCCTCGATGAAGTGGTGCAGGTACTGGACCTCGCTCGCCCTGGACAGGTCGGTGCGCTCCAGGATGTTGAGGGCCTCGCCGACCGTGGTGCCGCCGGAGGAGGAGGGCGCGATGGAGTAGACGCCGAGCCCGCGGTACGAAGTCCTGGTGGGCGCCTGGAGTTTGGCGCGGTAGGCGGCGAGGTCCTGGGCCGAGAGACGGCCGGGCCGGGCGTTCCAGCCGGAACCGGGGTCCACGGGCGGCTTGTTGACGGTGTTCAGGACGTCCTTGCCGAGGTCGCCGCGGTAGAGCGCGTCAACGCCCTTGCGGCCCAGCTCCTCGTAGGTGCGGGCGAGGTCGGGGTTCTTGAACGTCGAGCCGACCACGGGCAGCTTGCCACCGGGCAGGAACAGCCGTGCGGTGTCGGGGAAGTAGCGGAAGCGGGTCTCGTTGCCCGCGGTCTGGCTGCGGAAGGTGTCGTCGACGGTGAAGCCGTCGCGGGCGATGCGCTCGGCGGGTGCGAGGACCGTGCCGAGCTTTCTGGTGCCCCACTTGTCCAGTGCCGTCGCCCAGGTGGCGGGCGTGCCGGGGGTGCCGACGCTCAGTCCGCTGGTGACGGCGTCGGCGAAGGCGAGCGGTGTGCCGTTCTCCGTGAACAGACCGGAGTCGGCGCTCAGCGGGGCGGTCTCGCGGCCGTCGATGGTGTGCACCGTGCGTGACTTGGCGTCGTAGTAGACGAAGTAACCACCGCCGCCGATGCCGGCGGAGTAGGGCTCGGTGACGCCGAGCGCGGCCGCGGTGGCGACGGCCGCGTCGACCGCGTTGCCGCCCTTCTTCAGCACCGCGATGCCGGCGGCCGAGGCGTCCGCGTCGACGCTGGCCACGGCGCCGCCGTAGCCGGTGGCAACCGGGACCTTGGCCGTCGTGGCGCTCCCGTTGGCGGGCGGGGTCTTGGCCGCCGTGCCGCTCCCGGTGGCGGGTGGTGCCGCCGCGCCCACCGACACCACGGCGGCCGAGACCGCGAGGACCGCCAGTTTCCGCGTGACAATGCGACGCATCCGCACCTCCAGCGAGTGGACCGTTCGCGCAGCGTAGCCACAATTGTCCCGGCCTCAACAGTCTCATTTCGGCTGCTCCGGCGCGAACGGTACGCATCGAACACCGGTACGTACCAACCGCTCGGGCCGCCGACGGGCCCGCTAGCATGCGCGCACATGACAGACGACCTGCTCCTCATCGTCCCCGGCGTGGTGGCGGCCGGCCTCGGCGTCGCCCTCGGGTGGCTGACCCGTACCCAGCTCTGGAAGCGAAGGCTGCGGCGCAAGCAGGCCTTCTTCGGACTGCCCGACAACTCCGAGTCCTTGCTCGTGGTCAACCGCGAGGCGGGAGGCCCCGAGCTGACCGTGCTGCGCCACGACGTGTTCGCACTGCTCGAACTGGCCGCGCTGATCAAGGACTGCAACGCCAACGCCCAGATCGTCGCGCACGACGCGGCCCAGCAGGGCTTCGGGGAGCGCACCGAGTTCTGCGTGGGCGGTCCCGCCTCCAACCGCCGGATGGCCGCCCATCTGAGCTCGCTGCTGCCGGGGGTGCGGGTCGACGTCGACGCCGAGCCCGGCCCCGAGCGCGTCGCCTTCCGGATAGGCGAGGAGAAGTACCTGCTGGAATCGGGCAAGACCGAGTACGTACTGCTCGCGCGACTCACCGCGGGCCAACGCCGGGACGCCCGACCGGTGTTCCTCTTCTGCGGCCAGCGCGCCATCACCAACCAGGCCGCGGCCCGCTATCTGGCGCGCAACCACGAGCGGCTGGCCCGCAAGCACGGCGGCGCCTCCTTCGCCCTGCTGCTGCGGGTGGTCAACTCCCAGGCGTACGGCCCCGATGTCGTCGAACTCGTCGCCGACGTGACACGCGCCGCCCAGACCCCGCCGGCCGTCCCGGACCCCACCCCGGAGGCCAAGCCGGAGCCCAAGCCGCGGACGAGGTCGCCCCGGACCACGCCGCGCGCCTCCTGAGTCCACCCCGCGTCCACCCCGCGCCAAAAATCTTTACTCATGCGTAACTTACCGACGGGTTACCTACGGTAAAGCAACACGGTTACCGTCGGGTCACTTGGCTGTGACGCGCGTGAGGAGCGACCCATGGGCCAGAGGAGCGCGGAGCACCTTCGTACCAGGTGGCGACGGTCGTCGGCCGGGCATCCCCGCACGGCCCTGCGTACGGCCGCCGCGGGCGCCCTGTCCGCGACCCTGATCGCCGGCGGCGTCCTCGGGCTCGCCCCCACCGCGCAGGCGGCCGACGGCCGCGTCCGCTTCGTCGACATCACCGGCGACGGCGGCATCGTCCTGAAGGCGAACGTCGTCACCCCCGCGGACTCCGACGGCACCCGCCGCTACCCGCTGATCGTGCTGCCCACGAGCTGGGGTCTGCCCCAGGTCGAGTACCTCGCCCAGGCCCGCAGGCTCGCCGACTCCGGCTACGTCGTCCTCACCTACAACGTGCGCGGCTTCTGGCAGTCCGGCGGCGAGATAGAAGTGGCGGGTCCCTCCGACACCGCCGACGCGTCCCGGGTGATCGACTGGGCGCTCGCCCACACCCCCGCCGACGCCGGGCACATCGGCATGGCGGGCGTCTCCTACGGCGCCGGCATCAGCCTGCTCGCCGCCGCGCACGACCCGCGGATCAAGGCGGTCACCGCGCTGAGCGGCTGGGCGGACCTGATCGACTCGATCTACTCCGGCCGCACCCAGCACGCCCAGGCCACCGCCCTGCTGGACGTCGCCGGCGCGGTCACCGGCCGCGAGAGCGCCGAACTCAAGCAGGTCCTCTCGGACTTCTACTCCTCCAACCTGTCACGGGAGCCGGACCTCCTCGCCTGGGGGAAGAAGCGCTCGGTCGCCACCTACCTCGACCAACTGAACAAGAACGGCCCGGCCGTCATGCTCGCCAACGCCTGGGGCGACACCATCTTCCCGGCCAACCAGTACGCCGACTTCTACGAGAAGCTGACCGGGCCCAAGCGGCTGGAGTTCCGTCCGGGCGACCACGCCACCGCCGAACTCACCGGACTGTTCGGCCTGCCCAACGACGTGTGGACCGACGCCGGGCGCTGGTTCGACCGCTACCTCAAGGGCGTCGACAACGGCATCGACCGTGAACAGCCGGTCGAGCTCAAGTCCCGCTCCACCGGCGGCTACGAGGGCTATCCGGACTGGAAGTCGGTGGGCGCCGCCACCCGCAAGTTCGCCCTGGCCGGCACCACCACGATCCACACGAACGTCGACTCCGGGGCGGACGGCGGGATCGTCCTGCTGTCGAGCCTGCTCGACCAGGTCGCCCGCGTCCCCCCGATGGCCTCGATCCCGCTGCTGCCGCGCCGTTGGGCGGCCGTCTGGCAGTCGGAGAAGTACGCCACCGCCCAGCGGGTGCGCGGCACCGCCGTTCTGCACACCACGGTCACCCCGACCAAGGAGAGCGGCACCCTCGTCGCCTACCTGTACGACGTGGGGCCGCTCGGCCTGGGCAAGCTGGTCAGCAACGCCCCGTACACCTTCCACGGGCGCACCCCGGGCGAGCCGTTCGGTCTCGACCTGGACCTGTTCTCCACGGCCTACGACGTCCCGGCAGGGCACCGGCTCGCCCTGGTCGTCGACACGGTCGACCCGCTCTACATCGAGCACAACCCGTCCGGCGCGCAACTGACCTTCTCCTCGCCTGCGGACGACCCGTCGTACGTGTCGGTGCCGCTGCGCGAGCAGTGATCTCCGGCCGCGGCCGGGCGGGTATGGCTCTGCGCGCTGCCGCCCCTACGGTCGGGGAGCCGTGGGGGGTTCCCCACCCGGCAGCAGTGTCCCGGGGTCGGCCGTGGTCAGCTCCACGGCCCGCGTCTTGGGACTGTGCCGCTCCCACCGGGACACCCGGCCGGCGAACCAGGAGAGCAGCATGCACATTCCGATGTAGATCGGCGAGATCACCATCACCACCGGGATGAACGGCAAATCGTAGTCGAGGTTCGAGGCGATGAGTTTCCCGGCGTGGAGAAACTCCTCGTAGGTGATGAGGTAGCCGAGGGAGGTGTCCTTCAGCGCCACCACCAACTGGCTGATGATGGCGGGCAGCATGGCCCGTACCGCCTGGGGCACCAGGACGTGGACCATGACCTGTGTCTTGCGCATTCCGAGCGCGAACGCCGCCTCCCGCTGGCCGCGCTCGACGGCGTTGACGCCCGAACGGAACACTTCGGCGAGCACCGAGCCGTTGTAGAGCGCCAGTCCGGCGACGAGGGCGGTCAGCGGCTGCGCCTTCAGGGCCACGAAGATGAAGAAGATCATCACCAGGACGGGCATGGCCCGGAAGAACTCCACGACGACCGTGGCGAGCACGCGCAGCGACCGGTGGTCCGACAGCCGTCCGGCCGCCAGCATCCCGCCCAGCACCAGCGCCAGCGCGGCCGCCAGGGCGAAGGCCTTGAGCGTGTTGCCGAGACCGCGCAGCAGCAGCTCCTGGATCCCCTGGTAGGCGAAGGGCATCCACTTCGTGTACGTGAACTGCTCGGTGTCGAAGAGGAGATACAGGATCCAGGCCAGCAGCCCGAGGAGGACGGCGGCGGCCACGGCCGAGTAGATCCGGTGCCGCCGCCGGGTCCGTGGTCCCGGTACGTCGTAGAGGGCGGTGGCGGTGGCGGGTGTCAACGGGCGACTCCCCACTTCTTCTCCAGCGCGTTGAACAGCGCGCTGATGGCGAACGTGATGATCAGGTAGCCGACGGCGATCCAGACGAACGTCCAGACGATGTTGTAGCCGAGCTCGCTGAGGGTCTTGTACGTGCCGAGCAGCTCGGTGACGCTGAACGCGCCCGCGATCGCCGAGTTCTTGGCGAGCGCGATGAGCGTGGAGCCGACCGGGGGGATCACGGAGCGGAACGCCTGCGGCAGGACGACCAGGTTCAGGGTCTGCGTGAAGGTCATCCCGAGGCTGCGGGCCGCCTCGCCCTGTCCCGTGGGCACGGTGTTGATCCCGGATCTCAGCGCCTCGCAGATGAACGCCGAGGTGTAGCAGCCCAGGGCGAGGACGGCGAACACCTCGAAGGGCAGGACGACCCCGAACCGGGGCAGTCCCAGCAGCACCGCGAAGAACAGCAGGGTCAGCGGCGTGTTGCGCAGAACGGTCACCCACACGGTGCCGAAGACCCGCAGCGAGCGCACCGGCGCGACCCGGAAGGAAGCCATGAGGAAGCCGAGGAGCAGGGCCAGCACCGAGGAGTAGACGGTGAGTTCGAGGGTTCCGAGGAAACCCTCGGCGTAGAGGGAGAAGTTGTCGATCAGAACGTTCATGTACCGGCCTGGTAGCGGTCGATCGGGGGCGGGGTCGGCGCGGGCACTCCGGACAGGCCGAGCGTGGCCTCGTACGCCTTCTTCCAGTCGCCGTTCCTCTCACGGGCCTCCAGCGCGTCGTCGATGGCGAGACGCAGGGCGTTGTCGCCGTGCGGGACGCCGATGCCGTAGGGCTCCTGGGAGAAGGGCCTGCCGACCACCTTGAGTTCGCCGGGGGCCTTCGCCGCGTAGCCGATGAGGATCGCGTCGTCGGTGGTGACGGCGTCGACCTGGTAGGTGAGCAGGTTGTCGACGCAGACGGAGTAGGTGTCGTAGGCGACGAGGACCGCCTTCGGATAGTCCGTCTTGATGCGCTGGTACGGGGTCGAACCGGCCGCCGAGCAGACGCGTTTGCCGTCGAGGTCGTGCGGGCCGTGGATGTCCTTGTCGTCGGCGCGCACCAGCAGCGACTGCCCGGCCAGGTAGTAGGGCCCGGCGAAGCCGACCAGCTTCTTGCGGTTGTCGTTGATGGTGTAGGTGCCGACGTAGTAGTCGATCTGGCCGTTCTGGAGAGCGGTCTCGCGGTTCGCGGAGGCGATCGTCCTGAAGCGGATCGTGCTTGGGTCGAAGCCGAGGGACGCGGCCGTCATCTTCGCGACCTCGATGTCGAAGCCGGAGTAGGTGCCGGTCGCCGGGTCCCTCTCGCCGAGGTACGGCTGGTCCTCCTTGACGCCGACGACCAGGTACCCGCGCTTCCTCGCCCTGGTCCAGGTCGGGGAGTCGGGCAGTTGGAAGTTCTCCGCCACCGCGTAGTGCGGCAGCCGCTCGGGCACGGGCCCCTTGACCGGCGGGCTGCCCTCCTTGCCGCAGGCGGTGAGGAGGAGGGCCGTCAGCACGGCCAGGACGGTGGACACACGTGTCGTGCGGAACATACGACGCGCCCCCGCTCAGTGCTTGAGGATCTTGGACAGGAAGTCCTTGGCGCGCTCCGTGCGCGGGGCGGTGAAGAACTCCTCCGGGGGGCGGTCCTCGACGATGCGGCCGTCGTCCATGAACACCACGCGGTTGGCGGCCGAGCGGGCGAAGC
Organism: Streptomyces adustus; assembly: GCF_009377175.1. Classification (GTDB taxonomy): domain Bacteria; phylum Actinomycetota; class Actinomycetes; order Streptomycetales; family Streptomycetaceae; genus Streptomyces; species Streptomyces adustus. The sequence continues at coordinate 3,039 of NZ_VJZD01000226.1, read as the reverse complement.
CCATCTCGTGGGTGACGACGACCATGGTCATGCCGTCCCGGGCGAGCTGCCGCATCACCTCCAGCACCTCGTTGATCATCTCGGGGTCGAGGGCCGAGGTCGGCTCGTCGAACAGCAGGGCTTTGGGCTCCATGGCCAGGGCGCGGGCGATGGCCACCCGCTGCTGCTGGCCGCCGGAGAGCTGGGCGGGGTACTTGGGCGCCTGGGCGGCGAGGCCGACGCGGTCGAGGAGTTCGAGCGAGCGGCTGTCGGCCGCCTCCCTGGCGTGCTTGCGGACCTTGATCTGCGCCAGGGAGACGTTCTGGAGGACGGTCTTGTGGGCGAAGAGGTTGAAGGACTGGAAGACCATGCCGACGTCGGCGCGCAGCCGGGCAAGTGCCCTGCCCTCCTCGGGCAGCGGCCTGCCGTCCAGCCTGATCGTCCCGGACTCGACCGTCTCCAGCCGGTTGATCGCCCGGCACAGGGTCGACTTGCCCGACCCGGACGGGCCGATGACGACGACCACTTCCCCCTTGCCGACGGTGAGGTCGATGTCCCGCAGAACGTGCAGCTCCCCGAAGTGCTTGTTGACGCCGTGCAGCTCGATCAACGGATCGACAGCCATGCCCACCGGTACTCACCCTCAACCGTGTCGTGGTCGCCGCAAACTATCCAGCCGACGATCAAGCCCCGGCACGACACGCAGCTTTCCGGCATAAGCCGTATTTAAGGTGCTCGGCCGTTCCCGGCCGAGGCCTGCCCGGCCCTTCCCGTCGTCCACCCGAAGAGGGGGCGCAGAGCGGGCGGGAACGGCCGGAGAGGATCTACGCCTCGGCCACCTCCGCGTACAGCTGGGACAGTTCGGGCACCCCGCTCGTGGCCCACTCCAGGCCGGCGGTCACCACGTCGAACTCCCGGCCGGAGGCGAGCCGTATGACGGGCTGCCCGCCGGGCCACACCTCCCAGACCGCGCCCGGCACGGTGCGCACGATGACCGTGCCCAGATACAGTCCCGCGTCGTTGCCCAGCCAGGGCAGCACTTCGTCGTCGTCGCGCCAGCGCGGCACCAGTTGGTCGAGCGCCTCCAACGAGGCGGCGGAATCGTCGAGTTGGACGCCCTCCTGGGACGCCTGCGAGCGCAGCAGCTCACACTCGGACAGAAGTTCGGCGACCCCCTCGGGGTCGGCGGAGAACGTCGCACCGTCGCTCTTCTTGCGCCGGTTGCCCAGGAAAGGGATGTTCATACGTCCAGCGTGTCATTCGCACCCGCGTGCGCACCACAGGCGCGCGCGACCGCTCGTCCCGGTGCTTTTCACCACGCCTTCGTGCATGGCGCGTTGACCACCGTCAGTGGTGTCCCTAACTTCACCGTGCGTATGCGTGCGAACGGTGATCGGGAGGAGTCCGTACGTGCACCGAGGTGTCCGGGGTGTCGCGCTGGCGCTCGCCCTGTTCACGACGGCGCTGGTCCCGGCGTCCGCCGCCCGGGCCAGCGCCGCGCCGTCCTCCGCCCCGCTGCCGCTGGAGCGGTTCTTCGACAACGTCGCCGTCAGTGACGACGCGCGCCCCGCCGAGGCCGACTTCGACGGCTCGGGCGCCTCGCTGTCGTCCCGGGACCTGCGGGCCGCGGGCTGGCTGCCCGGCCGCGCCCTCACCGTGCAGGGGACCGCGCTGACCTGGCCGCACCGGCGGCCGGGCGAGCCGGACAACGTACGGGCCGGCGGACAGCAGGTGCGCCTCGGCGGGAGCGGTGACGCCCTCGCCTTCCTGGTGGCCGGCACCCGCGGCGGCGAGACCGCCGGTTCCGGCACGGTCACCTACGCGGACGGCCGCCGCTCCCCGTACCTGCTCACCGCCCCGGACTGGCGCAGGGGCCCGCTCGCCACCAAGGCGGTGGTCCTCCCGCACGTCAACGGCCCCGGCGGCCGGCGCACCGGCAGGGCCCGGCTGTACGTCGTGACGGTACCGCTGCTGCCGGGCCGCCCGGTCGCCTCCGTACGGCTGCCGCGCGCGGCCGGACTGCATGTGTTCGCCCTGGGGGTGCGGGCGGCGGCACGGGGCTGGAGCGGCACCTGGGCCACGGCCACCTCCGGTGTCACGGCCGTGGGGCCTTGGACCGATCGCACGCTGCGGCTCGTGGTGCACACCTCGGTGGGCGGCCCGCGGGTGCGGCTGCGCTTCGACAACACCTTCGCCGCCACCCCCGTCCGCATCGGCGCGGCGACGGTGGCGGTGCGGGCGGCGGGCGCGGCGGCCCGCAGCAGGCCGGTACGGCTCGCCTTCCGGGGTGCGCGGGGCGTCGTCGTCCCGGCGGGGGCGCAGGCGGTCACCGATCCGCTCGGTTTCCGGGTGCCCGCCGACGCCGATCTGCTGGTCAGCTTCCACCTCCCCGGCACGGTACGGGCGGCGCCCGGGCACCGGCTCGCGGTCCAGCGGTCGTACCTGAGCACGCCGGGCGACCACACGGCCGACCGCCGGGCGGCGGCGTACACCGCGGCGCTGACGTCCTGGCCGCTGCTGACCGGGGTGGACGTGGGCGGCGGGCCGGGGTCCCTGGTCGCACTCGGCGACTCGATCACCGACGGGGACCGCTCCACACCGGACGCCGACCGGCGCTGGCCCGACGTGCTCGCCGCCCGTCTGCTGCGGCAGCGCACGGCACCCCCCTACGGCGTGCTGAACGCGGGCATCGCGGGCAACCGGGTGGTCGCCGACCGCTACCCGGGCGACGGCGTCTCGGTCGGCGGCTCCGGGGTGAGCGCGCTGCACCGCCTCGACCGGGACGTGTTCGCCCAGACCTCGGTGCGTACGGCGCTCGTGTTCGAGGGCGTGAACGACCTCAGGGCGGGCACCACGGCATCCCGGCTCGTCGCCGGGCTGCGGGAGATCGCGGACCGGGCGCACGACCGGGGCGTACGGGTGCTGGCGGCGACCGTCCTGCCGTGCGGGGGAAGCTCCCGCTGCACACCGGCCGTCGACGCCGAGCGGGCCGAGGTCAACACCTGGATCCGGGACTCCGGGGTGTTCGACGGGGTCCTCGACTTCGACGCGGTCCTGCGC
>NZ_VJZD01000225.1 GCF_009377175.1 Streptomyces adustus | reverse complement strand
CCGCGCGGCGTGCAGCACGGCGAGGGCCGGGGCGGGTGACGCGGCGGCCGGCTCGGGGTGGCTGCCGGCCCTGGCGGGGTGCTCGCCCTCCGCTGGGTCGGCCATCTCGTGTGCCGGGTGAGGCTGCCGCCCCGGCCGGTGCCGCTCCCCTCCGGGCGCGATGTGCTGCTCGCCGGTGGCCCCCTGCCGGTGGGAACGCTGCCGCCGGACACGACGGTGTGGTGCGTCCGGCACGGTGAGGCCCCGGCGGTGGGTGCGGGCAGGGAGTGTGCTGTCCGCACCCACCGCCGTCGGGTGAGCGGGTCCTGGGGTCCCGTCAGGCGCCCGTCAGCCGGACCTCGTCGCGCCGGGTGACCTGGAGGGCCAGGATCATGAGGTGGGCCCGGTTGTTGACGCCCGCCTTCCCGCGGATCCTGCGCAGATACGTGTCGACGGTGTGCGGGCTCAGCTGCATCCTCCGTGCGATGGAGGAGTAGGTGTGGCCTTCCGCGAGGTGGCCCAGCACCTCGATCTCGCGCGAACTCAGCAGTTCGAGTATGTCGGTGGCGGACGAACTCACGAGCGTGCCTTTCATGGGGGTCGGGCGCCTCGAGGAGGGCGGAGCCGTTCCGGACGGTGGTACGGGCCTCGGCGGCAGTTCTCCCGGCGATCGGCGTCACGCGCCTCCTCGCGCCTCCGACGTCCTGAAAGGGACACGGGTTATGGTGCGACGCGTGTTCGATAGACGACGTGGTCACAGCACTTGCCGGACAGCGATCGCACTGCCGGAGCCTGCGCATCATGTCGGCGACCGCGGCCGGGAACCGGATCAGGCTCCGGTGCCGTCCGTGCCGTCCGTCGTGAACACCGTGCCGGTGACGGCGATGACGCCGTTGGCGATCCGGCCGCCCCAGCCGCTGTCGTCCGTGTCGCCCGTCCCGGCGTTCTGCGCCGCCACCACCGCGGTGGGCGCGTGCGGAGCGACGGCGGCGAGGGTGCCGAGGACGGCGGTGGCGGCAAGGGCGACGGCGACCGAGTTCAGGGACTTCACGGGGGACATGGGGACTCCTCTGTCGTTTCCTGGGACCGGATCCGGGGGCGCGGTGTGCCCGCTCCTTCCGATGCCTCAAGACTTCCGTGCCGGTGACGGCCGGGCCATGGACCGAGGCGCTCACCAAGCTGCCTCGCAGCAAGACGAACAGGGGACGAAATGTTCAAATCAGAGGAACATATGACAATCGATCCGTCCCTGTGGCCCGAGGACCGGGAAGTGGCGCTCTACCAATGGGTAACGAGCAACGAACGGCTGGACCCCGACCGGGCCGCGCGGGAGCTGGGGCTCACCCGGGGCGAGGTCGACACGGCCCTCACGGCACTGACCGAACTGGGCTTGTTAAAAGCGGACGTGGACGATCCCGCCCGGCTGCGCCCGGTGGACCCGGATCTCGTCGCGGCGGTGGTGACCACCTCGCTGGAGGAGACCATCCGTGCCCAGCAGTCCGAACTGCACCACATCCGTGACCAGTTCGCGAGCCTGCGCGGCCACTACCGGGACAGTCTGAGCCGGGTGTCCGTCGGCCTGGAGGTGATACCCGGCCTGGACGAGGTGCGCGCCGCCCTCAACCGCTCCGCCGCGGAGTGCACGGAGGAGATGCTGACCAGCCAGCCCGGCGGGAACCGGGTGCCGGCCGCCCTCCAGGAGGCCCTGGCCCGTGACACCGCACTGCTCTCGCGCGGGGTGCGGATGCGCACGCTGTACCACCACACGGCCCGGTTCAACGGGCCCAGCCAGGCCTATGTCGCCATGGTGTCGGACCTCGGCGCGGAGTACCGGACCGCGCACGAGCTGTTCGGGCGTCTGATCGTCTTCGACCGGCGGGTGGCGTTCATCCCGGAACAGGGCGGCAACTGGGGCGCGGTGGTGATCCGGGAGCCCTCCGTCGTGCACTATCTGTGCGAGGTGTTCGAGCAGTGCTGGACCCACGCGGAGCCGTTCTCGGACGCGGTGACCGACGGTCTGGAGGCTGTCGCAAAGGACATCGACCGGACCATCGTGCGGCTGCTGGCCGCGGGCATGAAGGACGAGACCATCGCACGCCGCCTCGGCATGTCCCTGAGAACGGCCCGCAAGCACATCGCGGACATCATGGAGACCTTGGGCGCCGAGAGCCGTTTCCAGGCGGGCTTCCTGTCGGCCCGTCAGGGTCTGCTCGGCGGCGGGGGCACGGACGTCGCGCCGTCCGGCTGAACCGCGCCGCGCCGACCGTGAGTTCACGGTGCCGCCCGGAGACAGTCACCCGTTGTATGCCCGTGCGTTCACCCGCACCTGTCCGCGCGGTACCGTGAATCCGGGACTGCCAAAACACCTTCCCGTGCGCGAAAGTTCCTGCAACTCCGCAGAAGGGGGCCCGTCCGACGGTGCCACCGGTCGCTGCGGTCAGGTGACGGAAGAACAGCGGGCTCGTCCTGATCCGTGTTCCGTGCGCGAGGAACGGGTCCGTCCGCGCGAGCCGCGTCGTATACCGGTACCTGCCGGCCCCGGCGCAGATCCGCCGCATGCGGGGCGGACGCGCGTCCGGGCGACCGGACCCGGGCCACGGCACGCGGGGCGAGCCGGCACGACGGGAGCGTGAGTGGGACGTGGACTATGAACTGACCTCGGCAGAGACGGAATCCGGGCTGGACCGCTTCGTCAGGGACCTGGCGTTGTGTCTGTCGGTGCACCGGGACAGGAGTCCGGCGCTGGTGTGGCCGGACGGCATCGACGCGGTGGTCGCCGGGGCGGACGCGGAACTGCCCGGACTGACCACCGCGCTGGGGGCCCTGCTGGGCTCCGAGGTCACCAGCTCCTCGGTGGCGCTGCCGGTCGGCGGGCGCAGCGAGCGCAACACGGCCGGCACCGATCTGGTGCTGCTGCCCGTGAAGGGCAGCTGCGGCGGACGGGTCGAGCCGGTCTCCCCGGGGCAGGGCCGGGCCGTTCTGGAACACGTGCTGGAACTGCGGCTGCGGGTGGGCGAGGCGCTCTACGTGCCGCGCGGCTTCGTCTACACCCTCGACTTCGTGCACACCCCGTGCACGCTCCAGGTGCTGGCGCTGCATCCGTCGTCCTGGTGACGCGCCGTACGGGCGCCGGCGCCGGGGCCGGCGCCGGTCCGGAACAACTCACCCACGGGCCTCGGCCGTCCGCGCTCCGGCGGACGGCCGAGGCCCGTCCAGTTCCCGCCACACGGGGAACGCCAGCGGGGCCAGAGCGATCGCCAGATACACCCCGCCGAACAGCACGAGCGCGGCCGTCAGGTCCAGTCGGTCGAGGAGCGCTCCGGCGGCGAGGGAACCGAGCGGGGTGGCCGCCAGGGCACAGGCCACCACCAGTCCGAAGACCCGGCCGCGGACGTCCTGCGGCACCCGCTCGTACGCCACGGACATCATCAGCGGGTTGACGACACCCGACCCGATGCCCGAGACCACCAGGCCCGCGAGCAGGACGGCGGTGGACGCCTGGTGGGCGAGGAGGGCGCAGCGCAGCGCGCCGAGCAGCACGAAGCAGCCGGCGAAGACGGTCCGGCGGGGCAGGCGGTGCCCCAGCCAGCCGTGCAGGGCGGTCCCGGCTAGGGCGCCGAGTCCGATGGCGGTCATCATCGCCCCGAACAGGGAGCTGCTGTGCAGCACCCGGGTGCCGTAGGCCGGGTAGAGGACCGCGTTGAGGCCGCTGTCCAGGGCGTTGGTGACGAGCAGGACCGCGACCACGGCCCTCATCAGTCGGTCCTCGCGCAGGCTCGTGAATCCGGCCCGGAGCCGGGAGCCGTAGGAGGCGTCCGGGGCGTGGGAGCCCCCGGGCGCACGGGGGTCGGCGGGTACGAGGGCGCGGACCAGGATCGCGCAGAGCAGCAGGGCGGCCGCGTCCGCGCACAGCGTCGGCACCGGGCCGACCGAGGCGACCAGCAGGCCCGCCAGCGGGGCGCCCGCCATGGTGCCGACGCGGCGGGCACCTTCCATGGCGCTGGTGCCGCGTTCGACGGGGGTGCCGGCTCGCCGCATCGCGCTGATGACCAGCACCTGCTTGGCCGTGTCGGAGGGGCCGCGGGCGGCGCCGGCGAGCAGTGCCAGGACGGCCAGGACGGGCAGGGACATGCCGATGGTGTGGTGCAGGGCGGGGACGAGGCCGATCGCCAGGGCGGTCAGCAGGTCCGCGGCGACGCCGGTGGTCCGGGCGGGCAGCCGGTCCACGACGGGACCGGCGAGGACGGCGGAGCACAGCAGCCCCACGGTCTCGGCCGACGCCACCAGGCCGGTGCTGATGCCGCTGCCGGTGCTCTCCAGGACGAACCAGGGGACGGCGAGCAGGGTCGCCGCGGTTCCCAGCGACGAGAGGGCGGACACCGCGACCAGCGTCAGCAGCGGCACGCGTCTGTTCATGGGTTTCGTTCTCCGGGGCAGGGGCCGTGCCCGGTGCGTGGGCACCGGGCACGGCCGGGTCGGCTGCGAGGTGGTGCGGGGTCAGCGGCCGGAGTCCATCGCCCGCCGCAGGCTGAGGGGGCGCATGTCGGTCCACACCTGGTCGATGTGGGACAGGCACTCCTCGCGGGTGCCGCTCACCCCGGCCGTCCGCCAGCCGGCCGGGACGTCCCGGTCGCTCGCCCAGAGGGAGTACTGCTCCTCGTCGTTGACGACCACGGTCCATTCCTGCGTCGCGGTGCCGTTCATGTCCTGCTCCTTCATTCGATGTGCCGGTCGGGGGCGGTGCGTTCGGGGTGGCTGGCCCGCGGGACGGGCCGGCCGCCTCGTTCAGGGGGTGAGCGCCTGCTCCAGGGCGGCGGCCAGCCGCTCCGCGAGGACGGCCCCGTGGGGGGCGTCGAGCAGGGTGTGGTGGTTGCCGGGGACGGGGACCGTGTGGACCCGTCCCCGGGTGTACGGGGTCCAGGCGCCGGGGTCGACCAGCGGGGTGTCCAGCTCGGGGTGCCGTTCGGCGACGGTGAAGAGCCGCACGTCGGCACGCAGCACGCCGTCCGGGCGGTAGGCCGCCGCCGCCTCGCCGCCTGCGTCCGCGACCCGCAGCATCCGCCGCAGGACGTCGGTGTGGGCGCGGCGGGGCAGGCTGCCCTGCTCGTGGCCCCGGTGGACCAGGGCCGCGAGGAGGGAGTCCTCGTCCAGCTCCCGGAGCTCCCGGGCGTCCAGACCGGCCGCGACGCCCTGGCGGACGAGGCCGGGCCGGCCGTCGGCGCCGGGCTCGTACGGTTCCCGGCCGGGGGCGGTGGTGTCCACGGCGCCGAGGAAGGCGACCGTCTCGCCCGCCGCCTCCAGCCGCAGGGCGATCTCGTGGCTCACGGTGCCGCCGAGGGACCAGCCGGCGATGAGGTACGGGCCGTGCGGCGCGATCCGGCGGATCTCCGTCAGGTAGCGCTCGGCCATGTCCTCGACCCGGCGCAGCGGCGGCTCGGCGGTGTTGTGGCCGACGGCCTCGATGCCGTAGATCCGCCGGGTGCCGCCCAGGGCGCCGGCGAGCGGCAGGTAGCAGCAGGCGTCGCCGCCGCGCGGGTGGACCAGGAACAGCGGGGGCTGCTCCGGGTCGCCGTCGGCGAGGGGCACCACCAGGCGGGCGGCGGTCTCGTCGGCGTCCGGCAGCGCCTCGCAGAGCAGTTCCACGGTGGGCTTGCGGAACACCAGGTTGAGCGGCAGTTCGACGCCCAGTTCCCGGCGGACGGCGGCGATCAGCTCGAAGGCCTTCAGGGAGTGGCCGCCCAGTGCGAAGAAGTCGTCCCGCACGCCCAGGGGCCGCACGTCGAGCACCTCTTCCCAGAGGCGGGCCATCCGCAGTTCGAGCGCGTCGCGGGGCAGCAGCAGGTCCTGTCGGGCGCGGGCCGGGTCGACCGCCGGGAGGGCCTTGCGGTCGAGCTTGCCGTTCGGTGTGAGCGGCAGGGCGTCCAGGTCGGCCAGCACCGACGGCACCATGAAGTCCGGCAGGCTCTCCCGGAGCGTCTCGGCGAGCGCCCGCGGGTTCCCTCCGGGGTTCTGCCAGACGACGTAGCCGACGAGGATCGCGTCGACGCCGGTGCCGCGGACCGCGACGGCCGCCTCGGCGACCTCGGGGTGGCGGGCCATCGCGGTCTCGATCTCGCCGAGTTCGATGCGGTGGCCGCGCACCTTGACCTGGCCGTCCTCCCGGCCCCGGTACTCCAGGGTGCCGTCGGGCAGCCGGCGGACCAGGTCCCCGGTGCGGTACATCCGGCCGCCGGGCGCCGCGAACGGGTCGGGCAGGAAGCGGTCGGCGGTGAGCCCCGGGCGTCCGGCGTAGCCGCGCACCACGCCGTCGCCGGCGATGTACAGCTCGCCGTAGACGCCGGTGGGCAGCGGGTTCAGCCGGTCGTCCAGGACGTGCACGCGGGTGTTGGCGAGGGGGCGGCCGATCGGCACGGGGCGGCCCGGGGCCTCGTCGCCGAGCTTGTGGGCGGTGGACCAGATGGTGGTCTCGGTGGGCCCGTAGACGTTCCACACACCGCCCACGGCGGCGCGCAGGCGTTCGGCGAGGACCGGCGGGAGTGCCTCGCCGCCGCACAGGGCCCGCACGAGCGGGTTGCGCCATCCGCTCTGCATGAGCAGGTACCAGGTGGCGGGGGTGGCCTGGACGAGGGTGGCGCCGGCCCGGTCCAGCTCCTTGGCGAGCAGGCCGCCGTCACGGGCGGTGTCCCTGGGGACGATGTGGACGGTGGCCCCCCGGACCAGCGGCACCAGGAGTTCCATGACGGCGATGTCGAAGGAGGCGGTGGTCACCGCCGCGACCACGTCCGCTTCGGTGATCTCCAGCCGGCGGGCCATGTCGAGGGCGAAGTTGACGACGCCCCGGTGCGGCACCATCACGCCCTTGGGGCGGCCGGTCGAACCGGAGGTGTAGATGAGGTAGGCGAGCCCGTCGGGAGCCGCCCGGCGCGGGGCGGCGGCCGGCCGCCGGGGTTCCGTCACCGCGTCCGCCACCCGCAGGGTCTCCACCCCGGCGGGCGGCCGTACGGCGTCCTGTGCGTCGTCCCCGTCGGTCAGCAGGACGCGCGCACCGCTGTCGGCCAGCATCAGCTCGACCCTGTCGCGCGGGTAGGCGGGGTCGACGGGGACGTACGCCGCACCCGCTCTGAGGACGCCGAGGAGGGACACCGGCAGGTCCACCGAGCGCTCCACGCGGACGGCCACCACCGACTCCGGCCCCACTCCGCGCGAGCGCAGTGCGCCCGCGAGCCGTTCGGCGCGCTCGTCCAGCTCGGCGTAGGTGAGCGTGCGCCGCTCGTCGCGGACGGCCACCGCCCGTGGGGTGCGGGCCGACTGACGGGCGATCAGGTCGTGGACGGTCGTGTCGGGCACGGGGACGTCCGTGGCGTTCAGGCCGTGCGTCAGTTCCTCGCGCTCGGCGGCGTCGAGCAGTTCCAGTTCGCCGAAGGCAAGGCCGGGCGCGGCGACCGCGGCCTCCAGCAGCCGGGCGAAGGAGCGCGTCATGCGCAGGACGGTCCCCCGGTCGAAGAGGTCGGTGGCGAACACGGCGTGGCCGTGCAGACCGTCGGCGTCCTCGGTCAGGTAGAGGGACAGGTCGAACTTGGAGCCGCCGTTGCCGAGCACCACGGGTTCGACCGTCAGGCCGGGCGGTGCGGGCAGTTCCCCGGTCTCGTCGTTGAGGACGAGCATGACCTGGAACAGGGGGTGGCGGCTGAGGTCGCGTTCCGGCTGCACCTCCTCCACCAGCCGTTCGAACGGGACGTCCTGGTGGGCGTAGGCTCCGAGGGCCGTCTCCCGGGCCCGTGTCACGAGTTCCTCGAAGGAGGGGTCGCCGGAGAGGTCGGTGCGCAGCACGAGGGTGCTGACGAAGAAGCCGATCAGGGACTCCAGTTCGGCGCGGTCGCGGCCGGCGATCGGTGCCCCGACGGCGATGTCCGTGCCGCCCGACCAGCGGGCCAGCAGCGCCTGGAAGCCGGCCAGCAGCACCATGAACAGCGTGGCGTCCTGCCGCTTCCCGAGGGTGCGCAGGCCCGTCACCAGGGCCGGCGGGAGGGTGAAGTCGACGTGGTCGCCGCGGCCCGAGGGCTCCGCCGGGCGGGGGTGGTCGGTGGGCAGTTCCAGCGGGGCGGTCGCGGTGAGCCGCTGCCGCCAGTAGGCGAGCTGTCCGTCGAGCAGCGCGCCGGTGAGCCGTTCGCGCTGCCAGGCCGCGAAGTCCCGGTAGCCGGTGGGCAGCAGGGCCGAAGCGGGGCCCCGGTCCGTCGCCGCGCGGTAGGCGGTGACGAAGTCGGACCAGAACACGCCGACCGACCAGCCGTCGAAGGCGAGATGGTGGACGACGACGACCAGCAGATGGTCCTCGGCCGCGAGCCGGATGAGCCGGGCCCTCAGCAGGGGGGCACGGGCGAGGTCGAACGGGCGGGCGGCATCGGCCTCGGCCAGCTCCCTGGCGCGTGCCTCGGCCCGCTGCGGATCCAGGTCCGACAGGTCCGTCGTCTCGGGGACGAACACGTCGGCCGGCTCGGTGCGCTGGCGGGGGCCGTCGGGGCCGAGGACGATCCGGGAGCGCAGTACCGCGTGCCGTTCGGCCACCGAGCGCAGGGCGGCGAGCGCGGCATCCCGGTCCAGGGGCCCGGTGAACCGTACGGCGGCCGGCATGTTGTAGTCGGGTCGCCCCGGCTGGAGCTGGTCCAGCAGCCACAGCCGCTGCTGTCCGAAGGACAGGGGTGCCGGGCCCTCGGGCAGCGGCGGGATCCCTGCCTCGGCGCGGCCGGCGCCGTCCAGGGAGCGGGCGAAGTCCGCGAGGACCGGGTGCTGGAAGAGCAGGCTCAGGGGGATCTCGCGTTCCAGCGTCTCGCGCAGCCGGGAGACCATGCGGGCGGCGCGCAGGGAATGGCCGCCGAGTTCGAAGAAGTGGTCGTGGGCTCCGACCTGTTCGCAGCCGAGCACCTCGGCCCAGACGGCGGCCACGGCGCGCTCCTCCGCGGTGCGCGGCGCGGTGTACGCGCGCCGGGTCCGCTCCCCGTCGGGGGCGGGCAGGGCGGTGCGGTCCACCTTGCCGTTGGGCAGCTGTGGCAGGGCGTCGAGTTCGACGAGGACGGCGGGCACCATGGCCTCCGGCAGCACGGTGCGCAGGAAGTCGGGCAGGCCGGTGGGATCGCCCCCGGCGCGCCGGACGACGTAGCCGACGAGTTCCCGGTCGAGGCCCTCTCCGTGGGCCGCCACGACGGCCCTGGCCACGCCGGGGTGGCGGAGCAGGGCCGCCTCGACCTCGCCGAGTTCGACGCGGTGGCCGCGGACCTTCACCTGGTTGTCGCGCCGGCCGTGGAACTCCAGGGCGCCGTCCGCGCGGCGGCGCACCAGGTCGCCGGTCCGGTACATACGGCTTCCGGCGGGGCCGTAGGGGTCGGGGAGGTAGGCGGTGGCGGTGCGGGCCGGGTCGCCGAGGTAGCCGCGGGCCACGCCCGGTCCGGCGATGAAGAGTTCGCCGACCGCGCCCGTCGGCAGCGGTTCCAGGTGCTCGCCGAGGATCAGGCAGCGCACCCCGGGCAGGGGACGGCCGATGGGGATGCGGCCGCCGTCGATGTCCTCGTCGGTGACGACGTGATAGGTGGAGGTGTTGGTGCACTCCGTCGGCCCGTACTGGTTGACCAGCCGGATGCCGTCGCCGAGGCGGCGGACGTCGCGGGCGCAGCTCGCGGTGAGCGCCTCGCCTGTGGTCATGACCAGCCGCAGCGGCGCCCGGACCGGACCCGACGCGGCGGCGGCGAGTTCGCCGAGCATCGAAGGCACGACGGACAGGACGGCGGTGACCCGCTGCTCCTCCATCAGGGCGAGCAGCGCCTCGGGGTCGGCGGCCCGGTCGTCGGAGGCGAGGACCACCCGGCCGCCGGTGCTCAGCGGGGCGAACAGGTCGCGGACGGAGGGGTCGAAGGTGAGCGCCGTCCGGGCGAGCACCACGTCCCGCTCGTCCAGGGCGAAGGTGGCGGTGAGGGCGGCCAGATAGCCGGTGATGCCGCCGTGCCGGACGGCCACACCCTTGGGCCGGCCGGTGGAGCCGGAGGTGTAGAGGACGTAGGCGAGGTCGTCCGGGCCGACCGGCAGGCGCGGGTCGTCGCCGGACAGGGCCGCGACACGAGTGCGCTCCGCGTCGAGGTCGAGCACCGGGGTGTTCCCGGGTACGGCGTCGTGGGCGCCTCGGGTGAGGACCAGGGCGGCGCCGCTGTCCTCCAGGACGGTCCTGATCCGCCCGGCGGGGTGGGTGGGGTCCACCGGGACGAAGGCGGCGCCCGCCTTGAGCACGGCGAGCACGGCGACGACCGTCTCCGCGGAGCGCGCAAGGAGCACCGCGACCGTGTCGCCGCGGCCTGCTCCCCGGTCCCGCAGGGCCCGGGCGAGCCGGTTGGCGCGCCGGTCGAGTTCGGCGTAGGTGAGGTGTTCGGGGCCGAAGGTGACGGCGACCGCGTCGGGGGTGCGGCGGACCTGCTCCTCCACCAGCCGGTGCAGGCATCGGGCGGCCGGCTCGGGAGCCGTGGGTCGGGCGTGGAGTTCCCGGGTCTCCGCCCCGGTGAGCAGCTCCAGGCGGGACAGCGGGCGGCCGGGGTCGGCCAGGGCGCTGTGCAGCAGTCGTACGTAGTGTGCGGCGAAGCGCTCCATGGTGGCGCGGTCGAAGAGGTCGGTGGCGTACTGGAGGGTGCCGAGCAGGCCGTCGGGGAGTTCGGTGACGGCGAGGCTGAGGTCGAACTTGGCGGTCCCGTTGTCCACGTCCTCGACCCGTACCGACACACCCTGCAGGGGCAGGGAGCCGAGTTGTTCGGGGTGGAGCTGGAACAGGACGTCGAAGACCGGGTTGCGGCCGAGGTCGCGGTCCGGGCGGAGTTCCTCGACCAGCCGGTCGAAGGGGAGGTCCTGGTGGTCGTAGGCGGCCAGGGCGGTGTCCCTGACCCGGGCCAGCAGATCCGTGAAGGCGGGATCGCCGGACAGGTCGGAGCGCAGGACGAGGGTGTTGACGAAGAAGCCGATCAGCGGCTCCAGTTCGACGCGGCCGCGGCCGGCGATGGGGGTGCCCACGGCGACGTCGGTCTGGCCGCTCCAGCGGGCCAGGAGCGCCTTGAAGCCGGCCAGCAGCACCATGAAGAGGGTGCCGCCGTGCTCCTGTCCGAGCGCGGTGAGCCGGTCTCGCAGGTCGGCGGGCAGCGGGAAGGTGAGGGTGTCGCCGGCGCCGGAGCGCACGCGCGGGCGGGGGCGGTCGGTCGGCAGCTCCAGCGGGGTGGTCCCGGCAAGCGTCGCGCGCCAGTGCTCCAGTTCCCCGGCGAAGCCGTCGGTGTCCATCCGCCGCTGCTGCCAGTGGGCGAAGTCGGCGTACTGGACGGGAAGTTCGGGCAGGTCGGCGGTGGTGCCGCGGAGCCGCGCCGCGTAGTCGGCGGACAGTTCCCGCCACAGGACGGGCAGCGACCATCCGTCGCCGACGGTGTGGTGGAGCACCAGGACCAGCAGATGGGCGTCCTCGGCGATCCGCACGATCCGGGACCGCAGCAGTGGTGCGCCGTCGAGGGCGAAGGGGGTGGCGGCGTCGGTGCGGGCCAGGTCGAGGGCCTGTGCCTCGGCCCGGTCCGCGGGGAGCGCGGTGAGGTCGGTCAGCTCGGTGGTGAAGACCTCGCCGGGCTCGACGATCTGCACCGGGCGTCCGTCGTCCACGGCGATGCGGGACCGCAGCACCTCGTGGCGGTCGGCCACCCGGCCGAGGGCGTCGGTGAGGGCCGCCGCGTCCAGCGGGCCGTCGAGACGGACCACCACGGGGATGTTGTAGTCGGGCCGCCCCGGCTGGAGTTGGTCGAGGAACCACAGCCGTCGCTGGGCGTACGACAGCGGCGCGGACGGGCTCTCGGGGCGGCGCGTGATGGTGTCCTGGGCGGCGGCGGGCGCGGTGAGGGTGTCGACGGCGGCGGCGAAGGCGCGCAGGACGGGGTGTTCGAACAGGGTGCGCAGCGGGATCTCGGTGCCCAGGTGCCGGCCGAGCCGGGAGACCGCGCGGGTGGCCCGAAGGGAGTGGCCGCCGAGGGCGAAGAAGTCGTCGTCGCGGCCGGCCCGGTCGACGCCCAGCACCTCCGTCCAGACGGCGGCCACGGCCCGCTCGGTCTCCGTGGCCGGGGCGGTGTACGAGCCCGGTGTGTCGGCCGGCGGCGCCGGAAGGGCACGCCGGTCGAGCTTGCCGTTGGCGGTGAGGGGCAGCTCGGGCAGCACCACGAACGCGGCGGGCAGCATGTAGTCGGGCAGGACGGCGGCGAGGGCGCGGCGCAGGTCGCCGGGGAGCGGCGGGGCAGCGCCGGGCGCGGGAACGGCGTAGGCGACGAGGCGCCGCTGCCCCGGGGGGTCCTCGCGCAGCACCACCGCGGCCCGGTCGACGCCGGCGCACCGTTCGAGGGCGGTCTCGATCTCGCCCGGTTCGATCCGGAAGCCCCGGACCTTCACCTGGGTGTCGGCCCGGCCGAGGTACTCGACGGTGCCGTCGGCGCGCCATCGCGCGAGGTCCCCGGTGCGGTACATCCGGGTGCCGGGCGCGCCGAACGGGTCGGGGAGGAACCGTTCGGCGGTCGGCGCGGGCCGGCCGAGGTAGCCGCGGGCGAGGCCGCTGCCGCCGATGAAGAGTTCGCCGGGGACTCCGACCGGCACCTGGCGCAGCCCGTCGTCCAGGACGTACAGGCGGGTGTTGTCGAGCGGGGTGCCGATCGGTATCCGGGACTCGTCCGGGGAGGCGGGAGCGTACCGGTGGCGGGTGGCGAAGGTGGTGGTCTCGGTGGGGCCGTAGGCGTTGGTGAGGACCGTGCCGGGGGCGGCGTCCCGGGCCCGCCGGAAGGCGGTGGCGGAGGCGGCCTCACCGCCGGTCCACACCTCGCGCACCCCGGACAGGATCTCCGGGCACTCCTCGGCCACCACGTTGAACAGGGCGGTGGTGAGGAACAGGGCGGTCACCTCGTGCTCGGTGACGAGACGGCCGAGGGTCGCTGTGTCCAGCCGTCCGGGCGGGGCCATCACGACCCGTCCGCCGGACAGCAGCGGGACCCACAGCTCGTAGGTGGAGGCGTCGAAGGAATGCGGTGAGTGCGCGAGCACCCGCCGGTGGGCCTCGCCCCAGCCCTGGTCCAGGGCGAGGGCCGCGACATTGGCGTGGGTCACGACGATGCCTTTCGGCTCGCCGGTGGAGCCGGAGGTGTACATGATGTACGCGGCCTGGGCGGGGTCGCGCGGGGGCGAGGGGGCGGTGCCCGCGGCGGCCCGGTGGTCCTGATGACCCTCGTGACCTTCGTGGTCCTCATGGTCCTCGTGGTCCTCGGTGGCGTCCAGCACCGGTACGGGGGCCGCGATAACCGCGGGGTGGGCCGACGTGGTCCGGTCGGCGAGCAGGAGGACGGCCCCGGCCTGCTCCAGCATCCTGTGCGAGTGCTCCGCCGGGTGGCGGTCGTTCAGCGGCACGTAGCAGCCCCCCGCCTTCAGGACGGCGAGGACGGCCGTCACCAGGTCGGCGGAGCGTTCCATCAGCAGGCCCACCGGGCTCTCCGGGCCCACTCCGGCCGCCGTGAGCCGGCGTGCGAGCCGGTCGGCACGCGCGTCGAGTCCGGCGTAGGTGAGGGTGGTGTCGCCGCACACCACGGCCACCGCGTGAGGGGTCCGCCCGGCCTGACGGGCGAAGAGTTCCGGGAGGGTCGCCGCGGGCAGCTCCCGTTCGGGGCCGTGCCGGCGCTCCAGTTCCCGCCGTTCGGCGGCGCCGAGCAGGTCCAGTTCCCCCAGCGGCCGGTCGGGGTCCTTCATGGCGCTCTCCAGCAGCCGCCGGTAGTGGGCGACCAGGCGCCGCGCGGTCGCGGGGTCGAACAGGTCGGTGTCGAAGACCAGCGTGCCGGCGCACGTGTCCGCGCGCTCGGTGACGAACATGCTCAGGTCGAACTGGGCGCCGCCGAAGTCGGCGCGGACCGCCTCCACCTGAACGCCGGGCAGATCGAATCCCCCGGTCTCGTCCTGGGCCGCGGCGAACATGACCTGCACCAGCGGGTTGCGGTCCAGCACCCGTTCGGGGCGCAACCGCTCCACCAGCCGGTCGAACGGCACCTCCTGGTGGTCGTAGGCCTCGACGGTGACCCGGCGCACCCGCTCCAGGAGGGCCCGGAAGGTCAGGTCGGCGGGTACCTCGGTGCGCAGTACCACGGTGTTGACGAAGAAGCCGATCAGCGGCTCCAGTTCCATCCGGTCCCGGCCGGCCACCGGGGTGCCGAGGGCCACGTCGGCGGCGCCGCTCCAGCGGGCCAGCAGCGCCTTGAAGCCGGCCACCAGTGCCATGAAGACGGTGGCGTCGCCCGCGCGCGCCAGGCTCCGCAGCCGGTCGGTGAGTTCGGCGGGGAGGGTGAACTCCACGGTCTGTCCCCGTCCGCTGCGGGCGGCCGGCCGGGGCCGGTCGGTGGGCAGCTCCAGCGGGGCGAGGCCGCCCAGCCGTTCCTCCCAGTGCCGTAGCGAGCCGTCCAGCTCACCGTCGGCGAAGCGCTGCCGCTGCCAGTGCGCCCAGTCCCGGTAGGCGACCCGCGGCCCGGCCGGACGCTGCCCGGTCCCGGAGGCCGGGTCCCGGTAGGCGGCGCCGAGTTCCTTCCACAGCAGGGTCATCGACCAGCCGTCGGTGGCGATGTGATGGACGGTCAGCAGAAAGAGGTGGTCGTCGTCGGCGAGCCGCACGAGCAGCGCCCGCACCAGCGGGCCGGTGGCCAGGTCGAACGGCTTGCGGGCCTCGGCCACGGCCAGTTCGAGGGCACGGCCTTCACGGTCGCCGGGGTCCGCGCCGGTCAGGTCACGGACGGGCAGGGGTACTTCGCCGGGTGGCAGGACCACGGGGCGGGGTGTGCCGTCGTGCTCCTCGAAGACCGTGCGCAGCGGCTCGTGGCGCCGGACCACGGCGGTCAGCGCCCGCCGCAGCCGGTCGGTGTCCAACGGGCCGCGCAACCGCAGCAGTTCGGGCACCGCATAACCCGCCGTACTGCCGAGGATGCGGTCGGTCAGCCAGAGGCGTTCCTGGGCGAAGGAGGCGACGGGGTCGCCCGTGGACGGGGGGATGACGGCGGTCGGGGCGTCGGTCCCCCGGTCGCGGGCGGCGCGGACCCTGCGCCGCAGCAGGTCGCGGGCGGCGGCGAGCCGGCCGTCCACGGTCGTCCCGATCGCTCTGCTGTCCTCGATGGTCACGCGGTCCCTCCCTGGTGGGTGTGCGGGCGCTCGCTGCCGGCCTCGACGAGTTCCGCCAGCAGCGCCGCTTCCACGGCGCCGGCCAGCCCGGCGACGGTGGGGTGGTCGAACAGGGTGTGCAGGGGCAGTTCCAGGCCCAGGGAGTGGCGGAGCCTGGCCATCACCCGGGTGGCACCGAGCGAGTGACCGCCCAGGTCGAAGAAGCTGTCGTGGCGTCCGATCAGGGGGATGCCCAGGACGTCGGCCCAGAGTTCGGCGACGAGTTCCTCGGTCTCGTCGGCGGGCGGCGCGTAAC
>NZ_VJZD01000224.1 GCF_009377175.1 Streptomyces adustus | reverse complement strand
GGCGGGCAGCCTCGCCGGTCGGCTCGTCCGTCCCGCCGGTGCCGGCGGTTTCGTAGCTGTCATGACGCAGTGATCCAGCGGTCCCGCAGGCCCGCCAGTACCGCGATCGACACGGCCAGCAGCACCAGGCTGAGGGCGATCGCCGCCTCCGGGTCGCTCTGGAGGGCCAGGTAGACCGCGAGCGGCATGGTCTGGGTGCGGCCGGGGAAGTTGCCCGCGAAGGTGATCGTCGCGCCGAACTCGCCGAGCGCGCGGGCCCAGGCGAGCACGGCGCCCGCCGCGATGCCCGGGGCGATCAGCGGCAGGGTGACCCGGCGGAACGCGGTGAAACGGGAGGCTCCCAGCGTGGTGGCCGCCTCCTCGTAGCGGGGGTCGGCGGCCCGCAGGGTGCCCTCCACGCTGATCACCAGGAACGGCATCGCCACGAAGGTCTCCGCGACGACGACGCCCGCCGTCGTGAACGGCAGGGTGATGCCGAACCAGGCGTCCAGCCACTGTCCGACGACCCCGTTGCGGCCGAGCGCGAGCAGCAGCGCGACACCGCCGACGACCGGGGGCAGCACGAGCGGCAGGGTGACCAGGGCCCGTACGAGGCCACGGCCGGGGAAGTCCGTACGGGCCAGTACCCAGGCCAGCGGGACGCCCACGACGAGACTCGCCGCGGTCGCCGCGGTGGCGCACAGCAGGGACAGCTGGAGGGCCTGCCAGACCTCGGGGCTGGTCAGCTGCGCCGGCATGTCGCTCCAGGGCGCCCGGACGACCAGGGCGACCAGCGGAACGAGCAGGAACGCCAGGCCCAGCAGAGCGGGCAGCAGCAGGGGCAGCGGGATGCCCCGGTTCGCCGTGCGGACCCGGCCGCGCCGCGGACGCCCCTGGCGGGTGTCGTCCGCGGCGTCCGCCTTGTCGGTGGGGATCACGGCTCCAGGAACCCGGCCTGGGTCAGGACCTGGCGGCCCTCGGCGGACTGCACCAGCGCGATGAACGCCTTGCCGGCCTCGGCGTTGGGGGCGTCCTTGAGCAGGGCGATCGGGTAGTCGTTGACGGCGCCTGCGGACTCGGGGAACTCCACGCCCTCCACCTTGTCACCCGCGGCGTGCACATCGGTCTTGTAGACGACCGCCGCGTCGGCCTCCTTCAGCTCGACCTTGGTCAGGGCGCTCTTGACGTCCTGCTCGTAGGAGACCGGGGTGAGCTTCAGCTTGGCGGCGTCGAGGGCCTTCTGGGCGGCGGCGCCGCACGGCACCGTCTTGTCGCACAGGACGACCTTCAGGCCGGACTTGGTGAGGTCCTTGAGGGAGGCGATCTTGTCGGGGTTGCCCGGCAGGGTCGCGATCTCCAGCTGGTTGCGGACGAAGGTGGCGGGCGTGGTGGCCGCGTCCTTCTTGTCGGTCACGATCGCCATGGTCTTGGGGCTGGCGGCGGCGAACACGTCGGCGGGGGCGCCGCCGGTGATGCTCGCGGCGAGGGTGTCGCTGCCGCCGAAGTTGAAGGTGACCTTAGTGCCCGGGTGCTCCTTCTCGAACTGCTGGCCCAGGGCCGTGAAGCTCTCCTTCAGCGAGGCGGCCGCGAAGACGGTCACCGTGCCGGAGAGCTTCGGCGACGCCGACGTCGAGGAGTCGGACTTGGCGGCCGAGTCGGAGTCCGAGCCGGAGGAGGAGCAGGCGCTCAGTGCCAGCAACGCGGCAACGCCCGCACCGGCCATCTGCAAGGTCCGGCGGGTCCGGCGTGCGGGACGGGTCATCACGGGTCTACTCCCTTGGCTGCTTCACGTCGGGGTCCGGTGGGCCCCTCCACGGTCTCTTTCGGACCGTGCCCGATGATACTGCCGCATATGCGAGGCATAAGTCTCCTGTTGCATCGCATGATCTGCTGCGATACATGGTTGTGGTGGGCATGTGCGTTTCCACCAGGCCCTCCGCCGGGTACCGTCATGCGGGAGGTGGTGGCACGTGACGCTCGCGGAAATCTCCCTGACCGGCGACCTCGCCCGCCCGGCCCGTCTGACCGTGCCGGATCTGCTCGGCTGGCGCCAGCACCGGGTGCGGGTCGCCTTCGAGTGCTCCACCAGCGGTACGCAGTACCACCGGTTCGCCGGCCCCCGCCTGTACGACGTGCTGTCGGACGCCGGTCCCGGATTCGACCCGGTCCGGCGCAAGGACCGGCTGCGCTTCCTGATCGCCGTCACCGGCTCCGACGGACACCACGCCCTGCTGTCCTGGGCCGAGATCGACCCCGACTTCGCCCACGCGCCCGTGCTGCTCGCGGTGAGCATCGACGACGACGCACTCGACCGCGCCGGACCCCAGCTCGTCCTTCCGCAGGACCGCTGCGGGGCCCGGCACATCAGCGGCATCAGCGCGATCCGCGTCGACGGGGGCTACGACTGGCGGCAGTTGGTGCCCGCCACACCCGCTCCCGGGTCGGCGGCGGCTTCATGAACCGGACATCTGCGGTCCGTCGGGTCCCGCGGGGCGGAGGCCGCGCATGCTGCTGCGTCAGCTGGAGTACCTCGTGGCGCTCGCGCGTGAGCGCCACTTCGCGCGGGCGGCGGCCGCCTGCCATGTCTCGCAGCCCTCACTGTCCGCCGCGATCAGCCGCCTGGAACACGAACTGGGCGTGCCGGTCGTACGGCGGGGACGACGGTACGAGGGACTGACCCCGGAGGGGGAAGTCGTCCTGGCCTGGGCGCACCGCATCCTCGCCGAGCGCGACGCGCTGCACCAGGAGCTGTCGATGCTGCGCGGTGGGCTCGCCGGCACGCTGCGGCTCGCCGTCGTACCCACCGCACTGCCCGTCGCCTCCCTGCTGACCACCCCGTTCTGCGACCGCCATCCGCGGGCCCGGGTCGCGCTGGAGTCGCTGTCCTCGGCCGACATCACCCAGGGGCTCGGCGGGTTCGAACTGGACGCGGCGATGACGTACCTGGAGGACGACGCACTGCGCAACGTGCGCCGGATCCCGCTCTACGAGGAGCGGTACGTGCTGCTCACCCCCGTCGGCGGCGCGCTGGGCGAGGCGCGCACGGCCCGCTGGTCCCAGGCCGCGGCGCTGCCGCTGTGCCTGCTCGGCCCGCGGATGCGCAACCGGCGGATCATCGACGAGTGCTTCGCCGCCGACGGCGCCACGGCCGCGCCCGCGATCGAGTCGGACTCCGTCGCCGGGCTGTACGCGCACCTGCCCGGCGGCCGCTGGTCCAGCGTGATCTCGCACGCCTGGCTGCACCTGTTCGGAGTCCCGGACGGCATGCGCGTGGTGCCGCTGGAGGGGCCCGCGCACGGGCCGCGGGTCGGGCTGGTCATCGCCCGCAGCGAACCCCCTTCGGTGCTCGCGGACGCCTTGGTGGCGGTGGCGCGGGAAGCCGGGCTGCGCAGCGCGCTGGACGCGCTGCTGCACAGCCATCTGGGCCGGCCCGACGCGGGGAGCGTTTGAGAGGAGACGGCTATCTCCACATAGCAACGTTCGCTTTGACCTGGGCGAATGACCCCGAGGATCGTGAAGTGCGCCTTTCCACGACGAAGTTGAGGAGCCGTGACATGGCCAAGGTGCTCTGCGTCCTGTACGACGACCCCACCGACGGATACCCGACCTCCTACGCCCGCGACGACCTGCCCGTGATCGACCGCTACCCGGGCGGCCAGACCGCCCCGACGCCCGAGGCGGTCGACTTCACGCCGGGCCGCCTCCTCGGCAGCGTCTCGGGCGAACTCGGTCTGCGCGGCTTCCTGGAGGCGGCCGGGCACACCCTGGTCGTCACCTCCGACAAGGACGGCGACGGCTCGGTCTTCGACCGGGAGCTCGTCGACGCCGACGTGGTGATCTCGCAGCCGTTCTGGCCGGCCTACCTGACCGCCGAACGGATCGCCGCAGCCGGGAACCTCAAGCTGGCGATCACCGCGGGCATCGGCTCCGACCACGTCGACCTCGACGCGGCCATCGCGCACGGCGTGACCGTCGCCGAGGTGACGTACTGCAACAGCATCAGCGTCGCCGAACACGTGGTGATGACGACGCTGGCGCTGGTCCGCAACTACCTGCCGTCCCACCGGGTCGTGCTCGACGGCGGCTGGAACATCGCCGACTGCGTGGCGCGTTCGTACGACCTGGAGGGCATGCAGGTCGGCACGGTGGCCGCGGGGCGGATCGGGCTGGCGGTGCTGCGCCGGCTCGCGCCCTTCGAGGTGGGGCTGCACTACACCGACCGGCACCGGCTGCCGCGCGCCGTGGAGGAGGAGCTCGGGCTGACCTTCCACGAGAGCGCGCAGGACATGGTGCCGCACTGTGACGTGGTCACCGTCAACGCGCCCCTGCACCCGGAGACGGAGGGCCTGTTCGGCGACAAGCTGATCGGCACGATGAAGCGCGGCGCCTACCTCGTCAACACCGCGCGGGCGCTGATCGTGGACCGCGACGCCGTCGACCGGGCGCTGCGCAGCGGGCAACTGGCGGGCTACGCGGGCGACGTCTGGTTCCCGCAGCCCGCCCCCGCCGACCACCCCTGGCGCACCATGCCGCACCACGGCATGACCCCGCACATCTCCGGCTCCTCGCTGTCCGCGCAGGCCCGTTACGCGGCCGGCACCCGGGAGATCCTGGAGTGCTGGCTGGCCGGGCGGCCGGTCCGGGAGGAGTACCTGATCGTGGACGGGGGAGCGCTGGCGGGGGCCGGCGCGCACGCCTACTCCGTCCACGGGTGACCGGGTGCGGGCCGCCGCCCGCTCAGACCCGGTCGATGTGCACGTTCGTCGACTTCACCCGGGCGGTGGCCTCCATCCCGACCTCCAGGCCCAGTTCCTCCACGGCCTCGCGGGTGAGCAGCGAGACCAGGCGGTGCGGGCCCGCCTGGATCTCGACCTGGGCCGCGACGTCGCCGAGCTTGATCGCGGTGACGATGCCGGGGAAGGCGTTGCGGACCGAGGTGTACGGGGTGTCCTCGTCGCCGCCTCCGGGCCTGGCCAGCTCGACGGAGAACGCGGCGAGGTCCTTGCCGTCGATGACCCGGCGGCCGCCGTCGTCGCGGTGCGTGGTCACCCGGCCCGCGTCCGCCCAGCGCCGGGCGGTGTCGGGGCTCACGCCGAGCAGCCGTGCCGCCTGGCCGATTGTGTAGGACTGCATACGCGTCACGATAGGGCCGGGAACCCGTGCAGGTGACATGGGGTCGGCCGACGGACAGGGGGCCGCGGGTCGGGATCGTGGGCCGTGCGGGTCACGAGGAGACCGTCGCGGGCCCGTCCCGGCTCGTCCTGTTCAGGAGATCCCGGAGCGTTCGAGCACGGCTCGCGCGGTCTCGTCGTCGATCTCCCGGCGCAGCCGCTCCAGCACCTCGGCGCCCTCCCGCAGCGTGCCCCGTTCGAGCGAGCGGCGTGCGCCGGTGTCCAGGTCGTGCCAGAGCAGCGGGTTGGCGGCCAGTACGCGGGGGTCGAGTTCCACCCGGTGACCGAAGACGTCCCGCAGGACCAGGCTCGCGGAGAGTCCCGGGCACTGCCGTACCTCCGTCAGCGCGTCGGTACGGACCAGGTGCCGGCGCAGCGGGCCGCGCACCGCCAGCCAGCAGCGGCCCGCGGTGACGCGCTGCGGCAGCAGGGCCAGCAGGAGCACCGCGGAGAGGGCCGGCCACAGCAGGGCGCGTGCCGGGGTCAGGGTTCCGGCACCCCAGTCGAGCAGGAAGGTCAGGCCGCACAGGGCCAGGGCGCAGCCCACCGCGTACCGGACGCCGCTGTGCCAGTGGCGGTCGCCGTCCGGGGGCAGGCGCCGGAGGCGGGACGGGGTGAGCGAGCCGGTGGGGACCATGAGTCCCACGCTAGGCCCGCGCCCCCGGAACCGGACGTGCGCTGACGCGGTCCTGACGCCGTACGGCCGGGTCCTTACGAGGTCCATACGCGTCCCCGCGGGGCGCGGGGGCGAGGCGCGGGGCCCGCGCGCCGTGGTCAGCCGGTGTGGACCCGGGGGCGCCGGTCACGGTCCGGTTCCGCCTCGCGCAGCACCTCGCGGGTGACCGGGGCGACCTCGCCCTGGCCGAAGAGGAAGAAGCGCAGGAAGTTGGCGAACGGGTTGCCCTCGGTCCACTCGAAGTAGATGTGCGGGGTGCACCCGGTCGAGTCACGGACGTGCAGCAGCAGCGCGGCCAGCGCGTTGGGGATGGAGGCGGACTCCAGGGTCAGCACCCGGTAGCGGTTGTGCAGCACCTCCCCGCGGACGTTCAGGCCCGCCTCGAACTCGGACGGGTCGGTGACCGTGACCTCGACGAAGACGAAGTCCTCCCGGCTGGGAATGTCGTTGTCCTGGAGGATCTGCTCGATCTTGTCGCGGTACTCGGCCTTGTCCCGCCGGTCGGGCTCGTTGGCGATGAACCGGATCTTCCGGCTGGCCATGTCCCTGACGAAGCGGTCCGCCATGTCGTCCAGCGTCACGCTGGTCACGCGCAGTTCGAAGGCGCGCGCCAGCCGGGACAGCAGCGAGACGAGGATGATGCCGACGATGAAGCAGGCACCGATCTTGACGCCGTCCGGACGCTCGATGACGTTGACGACCGTGGTGTAGAGGAACACCGCCGAGATGACCGCGAACCCGATGGTCCAGTTGCGCTGGCCCGCCTTGCGCGCGGCGATGGTCACGGCGATCGCCGCGGAGCTGATGAGCACCAGCACACCGGTGGCGTACGCGCCGCCCTGGGCGTCGACGTCGGCGTCGAAGATCCAGGTGACCAGGAAGCCGATCAGGGTGAAGACGATGACCATGGGACGCACCGCGCGGGCCCAGTGCGGGGCCATGCCGTAACGGGGCAGGTAGCGCGGCATCAGGTTCAGCAGGCCGGCCATGGCGGAGGCGCCGGCGAACCACAGGATGCAGATGGTCGAGACGTCGTAGACGGTGCCGAAGACGTTGCCCAGGTACTCGTGCGCGATGTACGCCAGGGCACGTCCGTTGGCCTGGCCGCCCGGCTGGAACTCCTTCTCCGGGATCAGCAGGGTGGTGATGAAGCTGGTGCAGATCAGGAAGCAGCTCATGATCAGGGCCGCGGTGGTGAGCAGCTTCTTGGTGTCCCGGATCCGGCCGGTCGGCCGCTCCTCCGTGTCGTCCGGGTCGCCCTCGACGTGCGGCATCACGGCCACGCCGGTCTCGAAGCCGGAGAGGCCGAGCGCGAGCTTGGGGAACACCAGCAGGGCCACGCCGACCATGGCGAAGACGTTGCCGTGCTCGGTGGTCAGGGCGGTGGTCCAGTCGGTGACCACGTGTCCCGCGGTGGCCACGTGGTACAGGCCGCTGATCACCACGACGACGTTCAGGGAGAGGTAGATGCCCACCAGGACGACGGCGACGCCGATCGCCTCCAGGAAGCCCTTGAGGAACACCGCGCCGAGCAGTGCCAGCAGGAACAGGGTGATCACCATCTGCTTGTCGTGCAGGGCGCTGTTCAGATGCGGATTCTCGACCAGGTGGGTGGAGGCGTCCGCCGCCGACAGGGTGATGGTGATCAGGAAGTCGGTGGCCGCGAACCCGAGCAGCGTCAGTACGAAGAGCTTGCCCTGCCAGAACGACAGCAGTTTCTCCAGCATCGCGATCGAGCCCTGGCCGTGCGGGCTCTCCTCGGCCACCCGCCGGTACACGGGCAGCGCGCCCGCCAGGGTGACGATCACCAGCACGATGGTCGCGATGGGTGACAGCAGACCGGCCGCGAGGGCCGCGATGCCGGGCTGGTAGCCGAGGGTCGAGAAGTAGTCGACACCGGTCAGGCACATCACCCGCCACCAGCGCTGGCCCTTGTGCGAGGGCTCCGGCTGGGCGTGCGGCCCCTGGTGGCCGCCGCTCCTGCCCATGTCGGACAGGCCCTCCAGCATCCAGGCGCGCAGGCGACTGGGCGGCGGGTGTTCGGTCGTGGCCATGGGTGTGCTCCTGGGGTGCGGCCCGGCGTGTGGTGTCGGCCATCACGCGGACGGCCGCACCAGCGTATGCAGAGCGTGACGCCAGGGCCCACGGATCTCGGGGTGGGGGGCGTCAATTCTCCGTTAAGACTGACCGGGCGGGCCCGGGCTCGCACCAGGAAGACGCCCGTACGCCGACGGGGGACCGCTCGGGTCGGGCGGCGGGGGGAACCGGACGACGACCGTCGGCGGACACCCTGGGTGACGGGGAGAGCCGAGGCGCACAGCGGCGGCGGGACGTCTTGTCCGCCTCCCGCCGCCGCCCTACAGTCCGCTCCGTAATGTTCGCCGACGAAGCCGAAAGTTTCGGACGGTTTCCCGCGGAGGAGCTGACGCGCATGACGATTCGGACGTACGACAACCCCGTGATCCCCGGCTTCCACCCCGACCCGAGCGTCTGCCGGGTCGGGGCGGACTTCTACCTGGTCTGTTCCAGCTTCGAGTACGTACCGGGAGTCCCGCTCTTCCACAGCCGCGACCTGGTGCACTGGCGGCAGATCGGCAACGTGCTGGACCGGCCGGGGCAGTTGGCGATACCGCCGGACACCCCCGCCTCCGCCGGCGTATACGCCCCGACCCTGCGGCACCACGACGGCCGGTTCCATGTCATCACCACCCTCGTGGGCGGTGGGGGCACCTTCCTGGTGCACAGCGAGCGGCCCGAGGGGCCGTGGTCCGATCCCGTCTGGATCGACCTGCCCGGGATCGATCCCGATCTCGCCTGGGACGACGAAGGATCCTGCTGGTGCGCCCTGGCCGGGGTCCGGGTGGCCCGCATCGACCCGCTGACCGGCAAGGTGCTCGAAGGTCCGCTGCCCGTCTGGTCCGGCACGGGGCTGCGGGATCCGGAGGCCCCGCACCTGTACCGGATCGGCGGGTGGTGGTACCTGCTGCTGGCGGAGGGCGGCACGGCCCTCGGCCACGGCGTCAGCGTGGCCCGTGCCCGGTCCCCGCGCGGGCCGTTCGAACCGGCGCCGGGCAATCCGGTGCTCACCCACCGAGGCACGGACCTGCCCGTCCAGTGCACCGGCCACGCCGACCTGGTCGAGGCGGCCGACGGCACCTGGTGGATGGTGCTGCTGGGCACCCGTCCGGGCGGCTTCTTCCCGGAGTTCCATGTGCTCGGGCGGGAGACCTTCCTGGTACCGGTGGAGTGGGTGGACGGCTGGCCGCGGGTGGGGCCGGTCGCCGGGCGGCACCCCGCGCCCGCCGCCTGGCACCCGCTCCCGCCGGAGCCGGTGCGCGACGACTTCGACGCCCCGGCCCTGGCGCCGTGCTGGATCTCCCCGCGCGCCAGGCCGGACGGCTCCTGGTCGCTGGCCCGGCGGCCGGGCTGGCTGACGCTGACCGCGACCGGCGACAGCCTGGACCGCCCCGGGCACACCTTCGTCGGCCGCAGGCAGCAGCACGCCGACAGCCGGACGTCCGTCCGGCTCGACGCCGGCCGGGGGCGGGCCGGACTCTCCGTCCGCCTGGACGAGGCCCACCACTACGACCTGGAGGTGTACGACGGCACGGTGAGCGTCCACGCCAGGATCGGCCCGCTGCGGCAGTGCGTCGCACGGCACGCCGTGCCGCCGGGGCCGCTCACCCTGACCGTCGAGACCCGCACCGACGACATCCTGCCGCCCACGGTCACGGGCGCCGGCCAGGAAGCGCCCGGAGTCAGGGCCGGCGGGCCCGACACGATCGCTTTCTCCGCCGAGAGTTCCGAAGGCGTCCTGCGGCTCGCCGCGCTCGACGGCCGCTATCTGTCCACGCAGGTCGCCGGGGGCTTCACCGGGCGGGTGATCGGGATGTACGTCACCGAGGGCAGTGCTGCGTACGACTGGTTCGACCACGGTCCGCGCCCCGTGACCCCCGGCGCCGGACCACGCTGATCCCAACCGCGGCCAACTCAGGGGGCGTTGGCGGCGGATTCGCCGCGTACAAGGGGTTGCCACCCGTCCGAGGCTGTCTCTAGGGTGCGGCAGCAACGAAGGTTTCCGGATCTATTCCGAAACTTTCGGAATCTCGGACGGACAGGACGAGCCGTCCCGTACCCAAGGAGCGCATCATGGGCGACCCGGCACTGTCCCGCCGCGGCTTCCTGGCGGTCTCCGCCGCGGCCGGTCTGGGCATGACGGCACTCAGCGGCTGTGGCGGCGACTCGGACGGAGGGTCGTCGGGGACGACCACGATCGAGTGGTGGAACATCTCGACGACCCAGCCCACCAAGGACGTCTGGGCAGGCCTCGCCAAGAAGTTCGAGGCGCAGAACCCCAAGGTGAAGATAAAGATCGTCCAGCTGGAGAACGACGCCTACAAGTCGAAGATGACGGCGCTTACCGCCTCCGGGAAGCTGCCGGACATCTTCCACACCTGGGGCGGCGGCGTCCTCAAGCAGCAGGTCGACGCAGGGCTCGTCGAGGACCTCACCGACAGCACCAAGGCCTGGGCCGACGGGCTGCTGCCGGTCGCGAAGCAGCCGTACCTGATCGACGACAAGACGTACGGCATCCCGTTCGACATCGGCATGATCGGCTTCTGGTACAACAAGGCGCTGTTCAAGCAGGCCGGCGTCAGTGCGCCCCCGACCACCTGGAGCGGCTTCCTCGACGCCGTGCGCAGACTGAAGTCCGCCGGCGTCACCCCGCTCGCCCTCGCGGGCAAGGAGAAGTGGCCCGGCATGTACTACTGGGCCTACCTGGCGATGCGCACCGCGGGCGTCGACGCCCTGCGCAAGGCCGCGGACGACAAGGACTTCACCGGGGCCGGGTTCGTGCAGGCGGGCGGTCACCTGAAGGAACTCGTCGACCTCCAGCCGTTCCAGAAGGGCTTCCTCGGTGCCGCCTACTCCACCCCCACCGGCCAGGCCGCCACGGTTGGCAACGGCAAGGCGGCGATGGAGCTCATGGGCCAGTGGGCCCCCGTCGTCGAGGCCGACGCGGGCAAGGGTCTCGGCGCCGACCTCGGATTCTTCCCGTTCCCCGCGGTCGAGGGCGGCCAGGGCTCGATCACCGAGGTGTTCGGCGGAGGCGGCGGCCACGCGCTGCGCAAGGGCGCCCCGCAGGCCGCCGTCGACTTCCTGAAGTTCTTCGCCTCCCAGGCCACCGACCAGGAACTGGTCAAGAAGACCGGCGTCCTGCCGGTGGTCCCGGCCGCCGAGAGCTCCCTGACCGACCCCAACCTCACCGCCGTACAGGCACAGTTGAAGGCCGCCACCGGCTTCCAGCTCTACCTCGACCAGGCCTACGCGCCCGCCGTCGGCCAGGAGATCAACGACAGCGTGGCCGCGCTGATCGCCGGATCCAAGTCGCCGGAGCAGGTGACCCAGTCGGTCACCAAGACCGCGAAGGAAGAGCAGTAGCCCGCGATGACCTCGACCTTCCTTCCGGACCGGCGGCCGGGCCCGGCGGCGCCTGCTGAACTGGCTCACCGCCGTCGGCTTCCAGATCCCCGCACTGGTGCTGTTCATCGGCCTGGTCCTGTTGCCGATGCTGTTCGCGCTGTACGCCGCCTTCTTCCGCTGGGGCGGCTTCGGGATGCCCTCCGACTACGCAGGCGCGGACAATTTCACCCGCCTCTTCCAGGATCCGGTCTTCCTCGGCGATCTGTGGCGCTGTCTGCTCCTGGTCGTCCTGTCGCTGCTGATCCAGCTGCCCTTCGCCCTCGCCATGGCGGTGCTGCTCAACCAGCGGCTGCGTGGCCGGGCCGTCTACCGGATGCTGTTCTTCGCGCCGTACGTCCTGTCCGAGGCCATCACCGGCGTGCTGTTCAGCATGGTCTTCGCACCGGACGACGGACTCGCCGACCACGTCCTGGGCGCCGTCGGACTCGACGGTCTGGGCGGCGAGTGGTTCGCCGACCCCTCCTGGGTCCTGGCCACCCTCTTCCTGGTCATGACCTGGAAGTACTTCGGCTTCCACATGATGCTCTACCTGGCCGGGCTCCAAGCGGTCCCTGCCGAGCTGACCGAGGCGGCGCTGATCGACGGCGCCGGACCGTGGCAGCGCTTCCGCAACGTCACCCTGCCGCTGCTGGCCCCCACCCTGCGCATCAGCGTCTTCCTGTCCGTCATCGGGGCGATCCAGCTGTTCGACCTGGTGTGGGTGGTCACCCAGGGCGGCCCCGACCACCACTCCGAGACGATGGCCGTGACCATGTTCCAGTACGGCTTCAAGCGCTACCAGGTCGGCTACGCCAGCGCGATCAGCGTGGTCATGTTCGGCATCTGTCTCGTCTTCGCCCTCGCCTACCAGCGGTTCGTGCTCCGCCGCGACCTGGAGGGCGCCACCACGACGATGAGGGGGAACGGCAAGTGACCCGCAAGACCCTGCGCACCCTGCCGCTGCACCTGGTCCTCCTGGTCGTCGGCACGGTCATGGTCGTACCCCTGGTGTACGCCGCCCTGTCCGGCTTCAAGTCCACCGACGAGCTCTCCCGCAACCCGTTCGGGCTGCCCGACCGGTGGCTGACCGGGAACTACACCGACATCCTGGGCTCCGGCGACTTCTGGCGGCTGCTCGGCAACAGCACCCTGATCGCGGTGGCGACGACCGTGCTGGTGGTCGCGGTGTCCGCGCTCGCGGCCTTCTCCTTCGCCCGGTTCGCCTTCCGCGGGCGGGAGACGCTGTTCACCCTCTTCACCCTGGGGCTGATGTTCCCCTTCGCGGTGGCGGCCCTGCCGTTGTTCCTGCTGCTGCGCTCGATGGACCTGCTGGACAACCCGCTGGGGGTGATCCTGCCGCAGGCCGCCTACGGACTGCCGATGACGATCATCATCCTGCGCGGCTTCTTCCGGCAGATTCCCGGCGAGCTGGAGGAGGCGGCCACCCTCGACGGTTGCAGCCCCTTCGGCTTCTTCTGGCGGATCCTGCTGCCCATGGCACGGCCGGCGCTCGGCACGGTCTCGGTCCTCGCGGTGGTCACCAGCTGGAACAACTTCTTCCTGCCGCTGCTGGTGTTCACCGACGGCACCTGGTGGACCCTGCCCATCGGCGTCCAGCAGTTCCAGGGCCAGTACTCGGCGGAGTACGCCCGAGTCTTCGCCTACCTCGTCCTGGCCATGGTGCCCGCCCTGGCCTTCTACTCCGTCGCCGAGCGCCAGCTCGTCGGCGGCCTCACCGCCGGCGCGACGAAGGGATGACCCGCGCCCGCGGACGTACGGCTCACTCTGCCCCCGGCTCCCGACTCCGGCCGAGCCAGGGGGACCCGTCCCCGACCGTGAGGAGTCGCACCATGAACACCACCCGATCAATGAGCACCACGGGTGCCTTGACCGGCACCCGTCCGTCCCGCGCCCGGCTCAGAATCGCCGGCGCCCTCGCCGCGCTGCTGGTGGCGGCGGGGGTCGTCGGCGGCCCGGCCGCCCAGGCAGGCGAAGGGCGCGCCGGGAACCACGGCGGCCGGCACGCGGGGCAGTCGACCCTCGCCGACCTCGCCCGGCGCCACGGCCGCTACTTCGGCAGCGCCACCGACAACCCCGAACTCACCGACACCGCCTACACCGCGCTCCTCGGCAGCGAGTTCGACATGATCACCCCGGGCAACGGCATGAAGTGGTACGCCACCGAGCCCCGGCAGGGCGTCTTCGACTGGACCGCGGGCGACCAGATCGTGAACCTCGCCCGCGCCCACCACCAGAAGGTCCGCGCCCACACCCTGGTCTGGCACAGCCAGCTGCCCGACTGGCTCACCGGGCGGACGTGGAGCGCCGACGACCTGCGGGCCGTGCTGAAGAACCACATCCTCACCGAGGCCCGCCACTACCGGGGCAAGGTCTACTCCTGGGACGTCGTCAACGAGGCGTTCAACGAGGACGGCACCTACCGCGAGACGGTCTTCTACAAGACGCTC
This sequence comes from Streptomyces adustus, assembly GCF_009377175.1. Classification (GTDB taxonomy): domain Bacteria; phylum Actinomycetota; class Actinomycetes; order Streptomycetales; family Streptomycetaceae; genus Streptomyces; species Streptomyces adustus. Next base: position 1,789 of record NZ_VJZD01000224.1, on the reverse strand, counting down.
GGCCCCGGCTACATCGCCGACGCACTGCGCTGGGCCCACCAGGCCGATCCGCACGCCAAGCTCTACCTCAACGACTACAACATCGAGGCGACCGGCCCGAAGAGCGACGCCTACTACCGGCTGGCCCAGGAACTGAAGGCGCAGGGAGTCCCGCTCGACGGCATCGGCCTCCAGGCCCACCTCGCCCTCCAGTACGGCTATCCGGCCACTCTGGAGGAGAATCTGCGCCGGTTCTCCCGGCTCGGTCTGGACACCGCGCTGACCGAGGTCGACGTACGGATGCTGCTGCCCGCCACCGAGGAGAAGCTGGCCGAGCAGGCTGACTGGTACCGGGACATGACCCGGGCGTGCCTGGCGGTGCGCCGGTGCGTGGGCATCACGGTCTGGGACTGGACCGACAAGTACTCCTGGATCCCGGCGTTCTTCGAGGGGCAGGGCGCCGCGCTGCCTTGGGACGAGCAACTCCGGCCCAAGCCCGCGTACTTCGCGCTGCGGGACGCCTTGGCGTGACGCGGCCCGGACGCCCGGGAACAGCACCGGGGCGGGCAGCCGGTGGCGGTTCTGCCTCCAGGTCACTACGGTGAGTGAACACCCCTGGACATGCGTCGGGGCCGGTTCGCAGGGAGTCTGCGGTCCGGCCCCTCATGTCCTTCCGGCGTCGCGCGGCGCCGCAGGGTGTTCTTCCTGGCGGCCCTAGGCGGCCGTCACGATCCGGCCGGACTCCAGCGGGCGGTGCGGGGCGATGATCTGGCCGTCGGGCAGGAGCTCACCGGTGTCCTCGAAGAGGAGGACGCCGTTGCACAGCAGGCTCCATCCCTGCTCCGGGTGGTGCGCCATCAGGCGGGCGGATTCCCGGTCGGCGGAGTCGGCTGTCGGGCACGGTGGCTGGTGCTGGCACATGGGTGGGATCTCTGTCTCTGTCGTGGTCATGTCCGTCCCCCGTGGTGATAAGTCGGTCGGAACCCAGTGTTGCCCTACAGGCGTCAATCCGCAGGGATTTCGGTGCACCGCTTCTCACAGGTTCATGACGCATCCCCCGGGCGGACGGTTCATCCCAACTGTACGGTCCCTTCGGGGGGTTCGGTGTGGTCGGACAGGGCTAGTCACTACCGGTCGGGGGCCGGTTGCGGCTCGTACGAGTACGTTCCGGCTCCGAGGAGCGCACGCGGCGCGGACATACGCACCCCGCTGCCGGAAGGGAGTTCCGGCAGCGGGGTGCGAGAGGCGAATCCCGGGAGTCAGGCCGGCTGACTCAGCAACGGTGCCGGTGTCGCCCGGTGGGTCAGGACCGGGAGCAGTTCGGCGACCCGGTGTGGGCGATGCGCCGCGATGCCGGGTGGCGCGGGGGCCAGCGGAACCAGCAGGTCGGTGGCGAGGGGATGGCCCTCGGCGCCGTCCGAGGCGCAGTCGCCGTGCAGCCACAGGGTGAGCATGTACAGGCCGGGCACGGACAACAGACGTGCCTGGTAGGGCTGCTGCACCGACTCGGCCTGGCGCAGCGCCCGTTCGGTGGCGGCGATGTAGGGGCCCTCGAAGAAGTGCGAGAAGGCCCAGCCGTCAGGGGTGAGCCTGGTCTCCGCTGCGGCCACCGCGCGGTCGCCGCAGCGGATCAGGAACCGCCAGCCGGCCAGCCTCGTCCCGGACATGCCTTCGGGGGTGATCCGGTCCAGTACATGCACGGGCAGCGGGAGTTCGGGTGTCGCGGGTCCCTGGGCCGCGCGCAGGGAGGGGGTCTGCGCCTCGTGGACGGCGGTGGGGGAACCGAGTGCCGTGAGGACGGAGCGAAGGG
>NZ_VJZD01000223.1 GCF_009377175.1 Streptomyces adustus | reverse complement strand
GGGGTCGGGGGCGGACGAGTCGAAGCCTGGAGTCGCGCGGGATACGGGACGTCACGGGTGCAGTCTTCCGGTTGACCGTCCGAAAACCCAAACGGAATGTCACGGCGGGCTACGGGACTGGCCAACGCACAGGTCCGCGAGGGGGGTCGACGGGAGTGATCAGGCCAGTCGTACGGCTTTAAACGGAAGCAGGTCGGCCGGTCCACGACCGGCCCGGGCCCCGGTCCCGGCCGGGAGGACCGGGGCGGCCGTGCCGGGAGGGCCGGGACGGTCGCACGAGGAGGACCGGAGCGGTCACATGAGGGGGACCGGAGCGGTCACATGAGGGGGACCAGAAAGCGCCGCAGGGCCTCCTCGTAGGCGGTCGGGTCGGCGTTCCACATGGCTCCGTGCGGCGCGCCCGGGACGGCCTGGAGGGTGACCAGGTCGGGCCGGCGCCGGACGAGGTCACGGGAGAGGGCCCAGGGGGCCACCGTGTCCTCGGGGCCGTGGAAGATCAGCGCCGGGATCCGGAGCAGGCCGGGGTCGGCGGGTTCGTCGTCGCTGCGGCTGTTCATGCCGGTGCGGCCCTGGGCGGCACGCACGGCCAGCGGCAGCAGCGGCCCGGGGGTGCGGCGGGCCGCGGCCAGCGCGCGCAGGGTGGTCTCCCAACTGAGCACCGGGGAGTCCAGGACGAGTCCCACGGCCCGCTCGCGCAGTCCCGAGTGGGCGGCGGCGCGCAGCGCCATGGTGGCTCCGGTGGACCAGCCGTAGAGGACGAGGCGCTCGGCGCCGTAGCGCACGGCGTAGCGCATCGCGGCGTCCAGGTCGCGCCACTCGCTCTCGCCGAGGTGGTTCAGGCCGTCCTGCGGGCGGGGCGCGCCGAGGTCGCCGCGGTAGGAGAGGGCCAGCACCGAGAAGCGATGGCGGTGCAGGAACTCCATCACGTTCAGGGTGAGCTCCCGGGTGGTGCCGAGGCCGTGGACCGCGATCACCCAGGTGTCGCGGGCGCCGGGGACGAACCACGCGGGCAGCGGGCCGAGCTCGCCCGGGATGTCGACGTCGGCGTACTCCAGGCCGAGCGCGGCGTCCGGGTTGCCGACGTACACGTTCGGGGTGAGCCACACCTTGTCGCCCTGGCTCAGGCTGCCGTGGGTGACGCGCTCCAGGCGGCGCACGACGGTGTCGGCCGAGCGCGCGGCGGCGTCGACGACGGGCCCGACGACCGCGTGGGAGCCGTCGCCCGCGAGGCCGTAGGTGCCGGGGCGCAGCGAGGCCAGGTCCCTGGTGAGGGTGATCCGTCCGGCGGCGGTGCCGTGCACGGTGAGCCTGGGTTCGGTGGGCAGGGGCCGGCCGGCCGGCGCCTTGAGGGCGGCGTCGCTGGCGAGCCGGCCGGCGGCCACCGCGGCGGCCCCGGCACCTACCACTGCGGTGACGGCGGCGGCCGTCGCTTTGACAGGGTGCACCCGTTCAGTGTCGGGGCGGTGCGCGGGACCGGCCAGCGGGAGGCGGGGAAGGGGTGACGTGCCGGAACGGGGCCGGAGGCACGCCCCGGACAACCCGCACGCCGTGCGCGTCGCGCGTACGCCGTGCGGCGGCCCGCCGGCGCCGTCACGCCCGCTGCCCGTACCCCCGCAGCCGCTCCCCCGCCTCCGCCACCTGCTCGGCCGTCAACAGGTGCGGCGACAGTCCCGGCACCGAGGACGCGGTCAGCCAGAGCCGGCACATCCACTCCAGCTGTGCCGTGCGGTCGTAGGCCTGGTCGAGGGTGGCGCCGAGGGTGAGGGTGCCGTGGTTCTGGAGGAGACAGCCGGTGCGGTCCACCAGGGCCAGGCGCACGTTTTCGGCCAGCTGCTCGGTGCCGTAGGGCGCGTAGGGGGCGACCCGGACGGGTCCGCCGAGCGCCGCGGCCATGTAGTGGACCGTCGGGAGCTCGGGGACGAGCGTGGAGACGGCCGTGGCGTGCACGGCGTGGGTGTGCACCACGGCCCGCGCGCCGCCGGCCCGGTGGACGGCGAGGTGCATGGGCAGCTCGCTGGTCGGGACGAGGCTGCCGAGCACCTGCCGGCCCGTCAGGTCGACCCCGGTGATGTCGTCCGGCGTCAGCCGGTCGTAGGGCACGCCCGACGGCGTGACCAGCACGGTGTCCCCGACCCGGACGGAGACGTTGCCCGAGGTGCCGACGACGAGTCCGTCGGCCACGCTGCGGCGGGCCGTCTCGACCAGCGCGCCCCAGGCCCGCGCCTCGTCCCGGCCGACCTTTGTGCCCTGTATGTTCCGGGCACCCCGCTCACCCTGACCACTGTGTCGTCGCTCACTCATGTCGCGATCCTTCCAGGAGCGCCACCCATGGGTCGCCGATCACGCAGCGTAGTCATTTCAGGTCCGTCGGCATACGACGGCAGTGACGGCCTGCCCGGATCCGGAATCACGACCGGACAGCCCGACAGGTCGCGATTCCAGGGCGCTCACCTGGGGTGACCGATCATGCGGGGTACGCATCGGTAGCACTATGTGGAATGTCACTCTCCTGTTCGTGACACCACAAAGCCCGTCTCAGTTCACCTTCCGTTCACCCAAGTTACCTACGTTCATCGCACCAACGACCTCGAACGATTGCCTGGGTAAATGGAAAACTTCTCGCTGATCCTCGCGATTGTGGTGGTAACCGCACTTGCGTTCGATTTCACGAACGGTTTTCACGACACCGCCAACGCGATGGCCACGACCATCTCGACCGGTGCGCTCAAGCCCAAGGTTGCGGTGGCCATGTCGGCCACGCTCAACCTGGTGGGCGCCTTCCTCTCGGTGGAGGTCGCCAACACGATCTCCAAGGGTCTCGTCGACGAGACCGGCATCCGGCCCGAGGTCATCTTCGCCGCACTGGTCGGCGCGATCCTCTGGAATCTGCTGACCTGGCTGGTGGGTCTGCCCTCCAGCTCCTCGCACGCCCTCATGGGCGGTCTGATCGGCGCCACCATCGCCTCGGCGGGCTTCGGCGCCGTCCACGGCGACGCGCTCGTCACCAAGGTGCTGATCCCGGCCGTCGCGGCCCCGATCGTCGCCGGTGTCGCCGCGATGCTCGCCACCCGGTTCTCCTACCAGCTGGGCAAGAAGGCCGACGGCGAGGCCGCCTCCAAGGGCTTCCGCGCCGGCCAGATCGCCTCGGCCGGCCTGGTCTCGCTGGCCCACGGCACCAACGACGCGCAGAAGACGATGGGCATCATCACCCTCGCCCTGGTCGCCGGCGGCGCCGTCGCGCCCGACTCCGACCCGCCCGTCTGGGTGATCCTCTCCGCCGGTCTGGCCATCGCGCTCGGCACCTGGCTCGGCGGCTGGCGCATCATCCGCACCATGGGCAAGGGCCTGACCGACCTTCAGCCGCAGCAGGGCTTCGCCGCCCAGACCAGCGCCGCGACGGTCATCCTGGCCTCCTCCCACCTCGGCTTCTCCCTCTCCACCACCCACTCGGTCTCCGGCTCGGTGATGGGTGCGGGCCTGGGCCGCAAGGGCGGTGTGGTGCGCTGGTCCACCGCGACCCGCATGTTCGTCGCCTGGGGTCTGACCCTGCCTGCCGCCGCTCTGGTCGGCGCCCTCGCCGAGTCCGTGACGGATCTGGGCGACTGGGGCACGGCGGTCGTCGCGGTCTTCCTGATCGCCTCCAGCGCCGCGATCTGGAAGATCTCCCGCCGCGAGGTCGTCGACAGCAGCAACGTCAACGACACCGAGGACACCCAGGAGCCGGCCGGCGTCGTGACCACGGCGATCGCCATGGTGACCCCGCCGCCCGCGGGCCAGGTGACCGAGGGCCTCACGGCCACGATCCCCGCCCCGACCGCCGCTCCGGCCGTCACCGCCGACCCGGTGGCCCCGCCGGCCGCCGCCGTCTGAGCCCCGAGCACCCGGTAAGTAAGGAAGCATCAGCATGAACATCGACTGGGCAGCCCTCGGCTCCGTGTTCGGCGTCAGCCTCGTGGTCACCGTGGCTCTCGTGGCCCTGTTCACCCTCGGCATCATGGGCCTCTCCCGCCAGGAGCGGGCCTCCGCGCAGGGCGGCTCCGCCGCACTCGCGGTGACGGGCGCGTACGCGTGCTTCGCGGCCTGCACGGCCGCGGTGGGCTACGGGATCTGGCTGATCGTCGCCTGACCCACCGCCGTCCGGCACACCGTTCGCGAAGGGCGGGAGGAACCCACCGGGTTCCTCCCGCCCTTCGCGTTGCCCGCTCTTCCCCTCGCCCGCCGTGTGTGGGCCTTCACACACTCCTCCGTCCCAGGTCAAGAGCAGGTTGACGGCCCTTCAGGGCCCGTGGTGGACTGCCGGAGCCATCTACGACGACACAAGAGGAAGCCGGTGCGAATCCGGCGCGGTCCCGCCACTGTGACCGGGGTAGCAATCCCCGGGAGCCAGGAACTCTCGTCGTCGGTCTCGTCGAACCAGGGCGTGGACACCCTGAGTGAGGACATGTCGCCATGCTCGGCTGCCGATTGAGTCTCAGCACCAGGTCACTGCCCGGTACCGCCACGATCGGCTGAGCTGGTGCGTGCCGATCGCGTCTTCGCGTACGGCGCCACCGCGGGCCTCCTGGGCGACCTGTTCCTCGGCGATCCACGCCGCGGGCACCCGGTCGCGCTGTTCGGGCGTGCGGCCGCGGCCGTGGAACAGGCGTTGTGGCGGGACCACCGGGGCCAGGGCGCGCTGCACACCGTGGTGTGCGCCGGCGGCGCCGTGGCGCTCGGGGCCGTGGCCGTCCGCGCCGTGCGTACCTCCGGCGCCGCCTCCGTGGCCCTGACCGCCGCCGCCACCTGGGCCGTCGTCGGGGGCACCTCGCTCGCCCGGGAGGCCCGCGCCATCGGGCGCGCCCTGGAGGCCGGGGACATCGCGGGCGCCCGCGCCCGGCTGCCGCATCTGTGCGGCCGGGACCCCCAGGCCCTCGACGCGGACGGGATCGCCCGGGCGGTCGTCGAGTCGGTCGCCGAGAACACCTCCGACGCCGTCGTCGGCGCGCTGGTGTGGGGAGCCGTCGGCGGGGTGCCGGGGCTGCTCGGCTTCCGCGCCGTGAACACCCTCGATGCCATGGTCGGCCACAAGTCGCCCCGCTACCGCCGCTACGGATGGGCGTCCGCCCGCCTCGACGACGCCGCCGGCTGGCCGGGGGCCCGCCTCACGGCCGCCCTCGCGGCCCTGGCCGGAGACGATCCGCGCGGCGCCGTACGGGCCTGGCGGGCCGACGCCGCCGGACATCCCAGTCCCAACGCCGGTCCCGTGGAGGCCTCGTTCGCCGGGTCCCTCGGCGTGCGGCTCGGCGGGACCCTCTCCTACGCCGGCCGGGTCGAGCACCGGCCCGTGCTCAACGGCACCCACGGGCGTGCCGTCCGTACCTCGGACATCGACCGGGCGGTACGGCTGTCCCGGCGCGTCGGCTGGCTCGCGCTCGGCGTCTGCGCCGCCGCGCGACTCCTCGTGAAGGAACGTGACTCATGAACGGTGGTCTCCTGGTCGCCGGCACCACCTCCGACGCCGGCAAGAGCGTCGTCACCGCGGGGATCTGCCGTTGGCTGGTGCGGCAGGGCGTCAAGGTCGCGCCCTTCAAGGCGCAGAACATGTCCCTCAACTCGTTCGTGACCCGCGAGGGCGCCGAGATCGGGCGGGCCCAGGCCATGCAGGCCCAGGCCTGCCGGATCGAGCCGACCGCGCTGATGAACCCCGTGCTGCTCAAGCCCGGCAGCGACCGCAGCAGCCAGGTCGTCCTCATGGGCAAGCCGGTGGGCGAGATGAGCGCGCGCGGGTTCTTCGGGGAGTCCGAGGGGGCGTCCCCCGGGGAAAGGCTGCACGGCGGGCGGCAGCAGGCGCTCCTCGGCACCGTCCTCGACTGTCTCGCCGAGCTGCGGGGCACGTACGACGCGGTGATCTGCGAGGGGGCCGGCAGTCCGGCCGAGATCAACCTGCGCCGGACCGACATCGTGAACATGGGCATCGCCCGCAACGCGCGGCTGCCCGTCCTCGTCGTCGGCGACATCGACCGCGGCGGTGTCTTCGCCTCCTTCTTCGGCACGGTCGCCCTGCTCTCGCCCGAGGACCAGGAACTGGTCGCCGGTTTCCTCGTCAACAAGTTCCGGGGCGACGTCTCCCTGCTCGAACCCGGACTCGACATGCTGCACGGCCTCACCGGGCGGCGGACGTACGGCGTGCTGCCGTTCCGGCACGGCCTCGGCATCGACGAGGAGGACGGACTGCGCGTCTCCCTGCGCGGCGCCGTCCGGGAGTCCATCGTCGCCGCCCCAGTCGGCGAGGACGTCCTGCGGGTCGCCGTCTGCGCGATCCCGCTGATGTCCAACTTCACGGACGTGGACGCGCTCGCCGCCGAACCGGGCGTCGTCGTGCGGTTCGTGGACCGGCCGGAGGAACTCGCCGACGCGGACCTGGTCGTCGTCCCCGGGACCCGGGGCACGGTCGGCGCGCTCCGGTGGCTGCGCGAGCGCGGCCTCGCGGACGCCGTCGCGCGCCGGGCCGCCGAGGGCCGGCCGGTGCTCGGCGTCTGCGGCGGCTTCCAGATCCTCGGCGAGCACATCGAGGACGAGGTCGAGAGCCGCGCGGGGCACGTCGACGGGCTCGGCCTGCTGCCCGTACGGGTGCGCTTCGCCCGCGAGAAGACGCTCACCCGGCCGGTCGGCGAGGCCCTCGGCGAGCACGTCGAGGGGTACGAGATCCATCACGGGGTCGCCGACGTCACCGGCGGCGAGCCGTTCATCACCGACGGCGCGGGGCACCTCCTCGACGGCTGCCGGGTCGGCGCCGTCTGGGGCACCCACTGGCACGGCTCGCTGGAGTCGGACGGATTCCGGCGGGCGTTCCTGCGCGAGGTGGCGGCCGCCGCGGGCCGCCGTTTCGTACCGGCCCCCGACACCTCGTTCGCCGCGCTGCGCGAGGAGCAGCTCGACCTGCTCGGCGACCTGATCGAACAGCACGCGGACACGGACGCGCTGTGGCGGCTCATCGAGTCCGGCGCGCCGCAAGGACTGCCCTTCATCCCCCCGGGAGCGCCCGCATGAGCACAGTGTTGTTGTTGTCGACCGCCGACACCGATCTGCTGGCGGCCCGCGCCTGCGACGCCCCCTACCGGATCGGCAACCCGACCCGGGTCGACGTCGCCGAGGAACTGCCCGGACTGATCCGGGGCGCGGACATCGCCGTCGTACGGCTGCTGGGCGGGAAGCGGGCCTGGGAGGACGGGCTGGCCGTGCTGAAGGCGTCCGGGATCCCGACCGTGCTGCTGGGCGGGGAGTCCGTGCCGGACGCCGAGCTGATGGCCGAGTCGTCGGTGCCGGCCGGGGTGGTCGCGGAGGCGCTGCGCTATCTCGTGGAGGGCGGCCCCGCGAACCTCACGGAGCTGGCCCGGTTCCTGTCCGACACCGTGCTGCTGACCGGTGAGGGCTTCGACGGGCCGCAGAAGATGCCCGAGTACGGCGTCCACGGCGAGCGTGCCCTCGCCGAGGACCGGCCCACGGTCGGCGTGCTCTTCTACCGCGCCCACGAACTCAGCGGCAACACCGGCTTCGTGGACACCCTGTGCGACGCGATCGAGGCGCGGGGCGCCAACGCGCTCGCCGTGTACTGCGGTTCGCTACGCGACGCCGACCCCGGGCTGTACGGGATCCTCGGCCGGACCGACGCGATCGTCGCCACCGTCCTCGCCGCGGGCGGCACCCACGCCTCGCAGGCCTCCGCGGGCGGGGACGAGGAGGCGTGGGACATCGGGGCGCTCGCCGACCTCGACGTGCCCGTCCTCCAGGGGCTGTGCCTCACCTCCTCGCGCGCCGCCTGGCACGAGTCCGACGCCGCCCTCTCCCCCATGGACGCGGCCATGCAGGTCGCCATCCCGGAGTTCGACGGACGCCTGATCACCGTGCCGTTCTCCTTCAAGGAGCAGGGCCCGGACGAGGTGCCCGTCTACGTCGCCGACCCGGAGCGGGCCGCGCGGGTGGCCGGGATCGCCGTACGGCACGCACGGCTGAAGTACAAGCCGAACGCGCAGAAGAAGCTCGCGCTGGTCTTCACCGCCTACCCCACCAAGCACTCGCGGGTCGGCAACGCGGTCGGGCTGGACACGCCCGCCTCGGCCGTCCGGGTCCTGGACGCGCTCAGGGACGCGGGATACACGGTCGAGGGGCACCCCGACAACGGCGACGAGCTGATCCACCGGCTGATCGCGGCCGGCGGCCACGACGTCGAGTGGCTGACCGAGGAGCAGCTGGCCGCGGCGCCCGCCCGGGTGCCGCTGGCCGACTACCGGGCCTGGTTCGACCGGCTCGACCCCGCGCTCAGGGACGGGATGCTGGAGGCGTGGGGCGAGCCGCCGGGCTCGCTGTACGTCGACGGCGACGACATCGTCCTCGCCTCGCTCCAGTTCGGGAACGTCGTCGTGATGATCCAGCCGCCGCGCGGCTTCGGCGAGAACCCGATCGCGATCTACCACGACCCCGACATGCCTCCGTCGCACCACTATCTGGCCGCCTACCGCTGGCTGGAGGCCGCGACATCCGAGGGGGGCTTCGGCGCGGACGCGATCGTCCACATGGGCAAGCACGGCACGATGGAGTGGCTGCCGGGCAAGGGCCTCGGGCTGAGCGGCGGCTGCGCGCCCGACGCCGTCCTCGGCGAACTCCCCCTGGTCTACCCGTTCATCGTCAACGACCCCGGCGAGGGCACCCAGGCCAAGCGGCGCGGCCACGCCACCGTCGTCGACCACCTCGTACCGCCGATGGCCCGCGCCGACACCTACGGCGACCTGGCCAAGCTGGAGCAACTCCTCGACGAGTACGCGCTCGTGTCCGACCTGGACCCGGCCAAGGCCCCGGCCGTCCGCGCCCAGATCTGGACGCTGGTCAAGGCCGCCGAGCTCCACCACGACCTGCACGTCGACGAGCAGCCGGAGGACGGCGACTTCGACGAGTTCGTGATGCACATCGACGGCTACCTCTGCGAGATCAAGGACGTGCAGATCCGCGACGGACTGCACATCCTGGGCGGCGGCCCGGAGGCGGAGCCGCGGGTGAACCTCGTGCTCGCCGTGCTGCGCGCCTCGCAGGTGTGGGGCGGCGCGGCGAACGCGCTGCCCGGTCTGCGCGCCGCCCTCGCCGCGCACTTCGGCCTGGTGGAGAAGGAGTTGCTGGCCGAACCGGGCGCGCCCGTGAAGGTCCCGGTCGAGCTGACCGACCTCGTCGAGGGCCCGGCGCGGACGGCGGCCGACGCGATCGACCTGCTGGAGCAGCTGTGCCGCCGGGCGGCCCTCGGCATGGAGGAGCGCGCCTGGGACGCGGCAGCCGTGCCGACGCTCGTGCGGGACCTCCTCGGCACCGAACTCCCCGACGCCGTCGCGGTGCTGGAGTTCGCCTGCCGCGAGGTCGTACCGCGGCTCGCCCGGACGACGGACGAGATCGGGCACATCCTCAAGGCGCTGGACGGCGGTTATGTCCCGGCGGGCCCGTCGGGCTCTCCCACGCGCGGGCTCGTCAACGTCCTGCCGACCGGCCGCAACTTCTACTCCGTCGACCCCAAGGCCATTCCCTCCCGGCTGAGTTGGGAGGTCGGGCAGTCCCTCGCCGACTCCCTCGTCCAGCGCTACCTCCAGGACACCGGCGGCTACCCGACGTCCGTCGGGCTGACGGTCTGGGGCACGTCCGCCATGCGCACCCAGGGCGACGACATCGCGGAGATCCTCGCGCTGCTGGGCTGCCGCCCGGTGTGGGACGACGCCTCGCGCCGGGTCACCGGCTTCGAGATCGTGCCCCTGGCGGAGCTGGGCCGTCCCCGCATCGACGTCACGGTCCGCATCTCCGGCTTCTTCCGGGACGCGTTCCCGCACGTGGTCGGGCTGATCGACGACGCCGTACGGGCGGTCGCCGAACTGGACGAGCCCGCGGACCGCAACTTCGTCCGCGCGCACGCCGACGAGGACACCGCCGAGCACGGCGACCGCCGGCGCGCCACCTCCCGCATCTTCGGCTCCAAGCCGGGCGCGTACGGCGCCGGTCTGCTGCCGCTGATCGACGCCCGCAACTGGCGTTCGGACGCCGACCTCGCCGAGGTGTACGCCGTCTGGGGCGGCTACGCCTACGGGCGCGGGCTCGACGGCCGGGCGGCGCGCGGCGACATGGAGACGGCGTTCAGGCGGATCGCGGTCGCCGCCAAGAACGTGGACACGCGCGAGCACGACCTCGTCGACGCGGACGACTACTTCCAGTACCACGGCGGCATGGTCGCGATGGTGCGGCACCTGACCGGGGCCTCCCCCGAGGCGTACGTCGGCGACTCCGCCGTACCGGACCAGGTGAAGACGCGCACGCTGGGCGAGGAGACGCACCGGGTCTTCCGGGCCCGGGTGGTCAACCCGCGCTGGATGGCGGCGATGCGCCGCCACGGCTACAAGGGCGCCTTCGAGATGGCGGCGACGGTCGACTACCTCTTCGGCTACGACGCCACGGCCGGGGTCGTGGACGACTGGATGTACGAGAAGCTCAGCGCGGAGTACGTCTTCGACGCGGAGAACCGGGACTTCATGAAGAAGTCCAACCCGTGGGCCCTGCGCGGCATCACCGAGCGCCTGCTGGAGGCGGCGGACCGCGGGCTGTGGGCGGAGCCGGACGCGGACACGCTGGAGCGGCTGCGCGCCACCTATCTGGAGCTCGAAGGCGACTTGGAGGGCGACGACCAGTGAGTACCCCGTTCCCGTTCACGGCCGTCGTCGGCCAGGACGACCTGCGGCTCGCGCTGCTGCTGAACGCCGTGTCCCCGGCGGTCGGCGGTGTGCTGGTGCGCGGCGAGAAGGGCACCGCGAAGAGCACGGCCGTACGTGCCCTCTCCGCGCTGCTGCCCGAGGTCGACGTCGTCTCCGGGTGCCGGTTCTCCTGCGACCCCGGTTCCCCCGACCCCGGCTGCCCGGACGGGCCGCACGAGGCGGGAGCGGGCGCGCCACGCCCCGCCCGGATGGTCGAGCTGCCCGTCGGCGCCTCCGAGGACCGGCTGGTGGGCGCCCTGGACATCGAGCGGGCGCTCGCGGAGGGCGTGAAGGCCTTCGAGCCCGGCCTGTTGGCCGACGCGCACCGCGGCATCCTGTACGTCGACGAGGTCAACCTTCTCCACGACCATCTCGTCGACCTGCTGCTCGACGCGGCCGCGATGGGCGCCTCGTACGTCGAGCGCGAGGGCGTCTCCGTACGGCACGCGGCACGGTTCCTGCTCGTGGGCACGATGAACCCCGAAGAGGGCGAGCTGCGGCCGCAGTTGCTGGACCGGTTCGGGCTGACCGTCGAGGTGGCCGCCTCGCGGGAGCCCGACCAGCGGGTGGAGGTCGTACGGCGACGGCTCGCGTACGACGACGACCCGGCGGGCTTCGCGGCGCGCTGGGCCGGCGAGGAGGCCGCCGTGCGCGCGCGGATCGTGGCAGCCCGGGCACTGCTGCCCTCCGTGCGGCTGGGCGACGGTGCGCTGCGGCAGATCGCGGCGACCTGCGCGGCCTTCGAGGTGGACGGTATGCGGGCCGACATCGTGATGGCGCGTACGGCGACCGCGCTGGCCGCCTGGGCGGGGCGTACCGAGGTGCTCGCCGAGGACGTGCGGCAGGCGGCGCTGCTTGCGCTGCCGCACCGGCGCAGGCGCAATCCGTTCGACGCGCCCGGGCTCGACGAGGACAAGCTGGACGAGACGCTGGAGGAGTTCGGGGGCTCCGCCGAGGACGAGGACCCCGACCCGGACGGGCCCGGTGGCGGCGGTGGGCAGCCCACGCCCGACAGCGGTCCGCAGGGCGGTGACACGTCCGCCCGGCCGGAGGCCGGTGAGGGCGGGGAGCCGCAGGCCTCCGGAAGCGCGGAGCAGTCCGCCGTGCGGGCCGCCGAGCCGTTCCGTACCAAGGCGCTGAGCGTGCCCGGGATCGGCCAGGGGGCGGCCGGACGGCGTTCGCGGGCGCGGACCGAGCACGGACGCACGACCGGGTCCCGGCGGCCGCGCGGCACGCTGACGAAGCTGCATCTCGCCGCGACCGTGCAGGCGGCCGCACCGCACCAGCGGGCGCGCGGGCGGTCAGGGCCGGGGCTGCTGGTGCGCCGGGACGATCTGCGGCAGGCGGTGCGGGAGGGGCGCGAGTCCAACCTCGTGCTGTTCGTCGTGGACGCCTCCGGGTCGATGGCGGCCCGGCAGCGGATGGGCGCGGTCAAGGGCGCGGTGCTGTCGCTGCTGCTCGACGCGTACCAGCGGCGGGACAAGGTGGGTCTGGTGACGTTCCGCGGTTCGGCCGCGGAGGTCGCGCTGCCGCCCACCTCTTCGGTGGACGCGGCCGCGGCGCGGCTGGAGTCGCTGCCGACGGGTGGCCGTACGCCGCTGGCGGCCGGGCTGCTCAAGGCGCACGAGGTGCTGCGGGTGGAGCGGCTGCGGGACGCGGCACGGCGCCCGCTGCTGGTGGTGGTGACCGACGGGCGGGCCACCGGGGGCCCCGAGCCGCTGCCGCTCGCGTCCCGGGCGGCCGGGCTGTTCGCGGCCGGTGGGGTCGCCTCGGTCGTCGTGGACTGCGAGTCCGGGCCGGTGCGGCTGGGTCTTGCGGGGAAGCTCGCGGGTGAACTGGGCGGTACGGCCGTGACGTTGGACGAGCTTCGGGCGGACAGCATCGCCGGACTGGTGAAGGACGTGGTGAAGGACGTGCAGAGGAGGGCCGCGTAGTGCCGCAGGGACAGCCGAGTGTCGTACCGGACGACGGACTGACGACTCGTCAGCGTCGTAATCGGCCGCTGGTCGTCGTGCACACGGGCGTCGGGAAGGGGAAGTCCACCGCCGCGTTCGGGCTGGCGCTGCGCGCCTGGAACCAGGGGTGGCCCATCGGGGTGTTCCAGTTCGTCAAGTCGGCGAAGTGGAAGGTCGGCGAGGAGAACGCGCTGCGGGTGCTGGGCGCCTCCGGCGAGGGCGGGTCCGTCGACTGGCACAAGATGGGCGAGGGCTGGTCGTGGGTCCAGCGCGACATCCAGGGTGACAACTCGACCAACGAGGAGAAGGCCCGGGAGGGCTGGGAGCAGGTCAAGCGGGACCTGGCGGCCGAGACGTACAAGCTGTACGTGCTCGACGAGTTCGCGTACCCGATGCACTGGGGCTGGATCGACACCGACGAGGTCGTGGACGTGCTCCGCCATCGGCCGGGGACCCAGCATGTGGTGATCACCGGGCGCAACGCCCCGGAGAAGCTGGTCGACTTCGCCGACCTGGTGACCGACATGTCCAAGGTCAAGCACCCGATGGACGCCGGCCAGAAGGGCCAGAGGGGCATCGAGTGGTGATGTCGTCCGTCCCCCGGCTGGTCGTCGCCGCGCCCTCCTCGGGCAGCGGCAAGACCACCGTCGCCACGGGGCTGATGGCCGCGTTCGCCGGGCGCGGGCTGCGGGTCTCCCCGCACAAGGTCGGGCCCGACTACATCGACCCCGGCTACCACGCGCTCGCCACCGGGCGCACGGGCCGCAACCTCGACGCGTACCTGTGCGGGCCCGACCTGGTCGGTCCGCTGTTCGCGCACGGCGCGCTGGGGTGCGACATCGCGGTCGTCGAGGGCGTGATGGGGCTGTACGACGGGGCCGCGGGCGAGGGGGAAATCGCCTCCACGGCCCATGTGGCGAAGCTGCTGCGGGCGCCGGTGGTGCTGGTGGTCGACGCGTCGTCGCAGTCGCGGTCGGTGGCGGCGCTGGTGCACGGGTTCGCCTCGTGGGACCCCGAGGTGCGGATCGGGGGCGTGATCCTGAACAAGGTCGCCTCGGACCGGCACGAGGAGTTGCTGCGCGACGCGCTGGACTCTTCCGGGGTGCCGGTGCTCGGGGTGCTGCGGCGGGCGCCGCAGGTGGACACGCCGTCCCGGCACCTCGGTCTGGTGCCGGTCGCCGAGCGGCGGGCGGAGGCGGTCGCGGCGGTCGCCGCGATGGCGGCACAGGTCGCGGAAGGGTGCGACCTGGACGCACTGGCAGCGCTGGCGCGCAGTGCCGGTGTGCTGTCGGGTGCGGCCTGGGACGCGGCCGAGGCCCTGGGGGCTGCCACCCCCAGCCCCCCGCTTCGGCCTGAACGGCCTCGTCCTCAAACGCCGGACGGGCTGGATGTCGTCGGCCGGGATCGGAAAGCGCCGGTGGTCGCAGTCGCCGGGGGGCCCGCGTTCACCTTCTCGTACGCCGAGCACACCGAGCTGCTCTCCGCCGCCGGGGCCGAGGTCGTGCCCTTCGATCCGCTCCATGACGAGCAACTACCCGCCGGGACAAGCGGGTTGGTGATCGGCGGCGGGTTCCCCGAGGTGTACGCGCCCGAGTTGTCGGCCAACGAGCCGCTGCGCAAGGCGGTGGCGGAGCTGGCGTCGGCCGGGGCGCCGGTCGCCGCCGAGTGTGCCGGGCTGCTGTATCTGGCGCGGGAGCTCGACGGCCGGCCCATGTGCGGGGTGATCGACGCCGTGGCCCGGATGGACGAGCGGCTCACCCTCGGCTACCGGGACGCCGTGGCGCTCGGCGACAGCGTGCTCGCGGCGGCCGGTACCCGGATGCGCGGGCACGAGTTCCACCGGACGGTCGTGGAGCCCGGCGCCGGGGCGTCTCCCGCCTGGGGGATGCGCGCCCCCGAACGGCGCGTCGAAGGTTTCGTGCAGCAGGGCGTGCACGCGAGTTATCTGCACACGCACTGGGCGTCCGAGCCCGGCGTGGCCCGTCGGTTCGTCGAGAGGTGCCTGACGTCATGAGCAGCAAGCTGATCGGTGTCGGGGTCGGCCCCGGCGACCCCGAGCTGGTGACCGTCAAGGGCGTCAACGCCCTGCGCGCCGCGGACGTCGTCGTGGTGCCCGTGATGGCCGCGGCGGACGGGGCGGACGGCGGCGAGCCGGGGCGGGCCGAGGCGACCGTGCTGCACTACGTGCCGCGGGAGAAGGTCGTCCGGGTGGTGTTCGCGCTCAACGAGCGCAGCGACCGGGCCCGGCGCGAGGCCGCCTGGGACGCGGCGGGGGCGCGGGTGGCGGCGCTGCTCGACGCGCATGCCTGTGTCGCCTTCGCGACCATCGGGGACCCGAACGTGTACTCGACGTTCACCTATCTGGCGCAGACCGTCGCGGAGTCGGTGCCGGGTGTCGTCGTCGAGACCGTGCCGGGCATCACCGCGATGCAGGAGCTCGCGGCGCGCTCGGGGGCGGTCCTGACCGAGGGGACCGAACCGCTGACCCTGGTACCGGTCACCGCGGGGGCCGCCGCGCTCAAGGACGCGCTGAGCGGGCCGGGCACGGTCGTGGCGTACAAGTTCGGGCGGCAGGCCGCGGAGGTCGCCGAGGCGCTGCGGGAGACCGGGCGGCTGGAGGCGGCGGTGTGGGGTTCGGCGCTGGGGCTGGCGCAGGAGTCGATCCGGCCGGCCGCCGACCTCGGCGACGGCCCGCTGCCCTATCTGTCGACGCTGATCGCGCCCGCGCCGCGCGACGGCGGGCGGGGCGGCAAGCTGTGACGCCCCGCGGGCCGTACGGGCGCTCAACCGGCCAGGCCCACCACCAGCCAGATGAACGCGGCGCCCGCGATCGTGCACAGCAGGGT
>NZ_VJZD01000222.1 GCF_009377175.1 Streptomyces adustus | reverse complement strand
CGGTGGGGCCGCGGGGGCCCGGGCGGCCTCGGGGGCCGGTTCCGCCGACGCGGCGGCCGGGTGCGCCGCCGGGCTGTTCATGGTGAGCGTCGGATGGTCGTCCGGCTGCGGCGGCACGGCGGACAGGTCGTATCCGCACGCGCCGCAGAAACGGTCGCCCGCATCGAGCGGCTCCTCGCAGCTCGGGCACCGCGCCAGGGCGGCCTGCTGGGACATCTGGGACATCACCTACACCCACGTCCGGGGGCGGTAACGGTTGGCACGTTCCACCAGGTCGATCCTCTCCTCGCCGCCGGTCGCCAGCCGGGCCAGCGTGCGGTACGAGCGCTCCAGGCCGAACCTGAGGCCCCGTTCGTCCAGGCCGCTGCCGAGCAGCGCCCGCTCCCCTGAGGCGGTGGGGGCGGAAGCCCGGCCTCCGGAGAGTATCCAGTCCAGCGCGCAGCCGAGAACTTCCGTGGACAACTGCTCGCGCCGCGTCGGATCGAGACCGTACGCGTCCAGCGCCTCGATCTGTGCCGCGGCGGCCCCGAGATCCTCCGGGAACGACACGTCCGAGGAGGTCGCGGTGCGTTGCCGCAGCCGCGCGCGCACCGCCGCCACCCGGCCGGCCGTGTAGTGGATCGACGACTCCGGCACCGACTCCAGCGTCCGTACGGCCGCACGGCGGTCCCCGGTCGCGAGCTGGACGCGGGCCAGACCGAACGCGGCGCTCACATAGCTCGGGTCGGTCGACCACACCAGGCGGTAGTACTCGGCCGCGTTGTCCAACTGCCCGAGCACCTCGGCGCACAGGCCGAGCGCCAGCTTCGGCGCGCTCTCGCCCGGGAAGGCGTCGTAGACCGCGTCGAAGGAGAGCGCGGCGCCCTCGTGGTCGCCGGTCACCAGCGCGGCCACGCCCCGGTACCAGACCACCCGCCAGTCGTCCGGGCGCTCCTCCTCCAGCGCGCCCAGGGAACTCACCGCGGCCGCCGGGTCGCCGTGCTCCAGCCGGGCCCGGATCTGCCGCAGCCGGGTCTCGACGGACGGGGCGGGCACGGCCGACAGCGCGCTGATCAGCTCGGCCGGGGCCGAGGTCATCAGCCCCGCCAGGAAACCGGCGTTGGGGTCGGTCGGGTCGACGTGCGGGACCGGCAGGGCTAGCGCGGCGACCGGGGTGGCGACCGGCTTGACGAGCCCGGCCACGGGAGACGGACCGACGCCGGATCCGGGAACGGGGGCGGATCCGGAAGCAGTTGCGGACCCGGGCGGTGCGGCGGGAGCGGACCGCCGTACCGGTGCCGGCCGCGCCCCCAGCCGCGACACGTCCCCGTCCAGCCGCGGGAACAACTCCGTGTCCGTCACCTTGAGTTCGGGCCCGAACAGGGTCGAAAGGGCCGGTCTGGCCTGTCCCGTCTGGAGGGAGACGACCTCCCGCAGGACACCCGTCAGCTGCTCCGCCATCTCCTGCGCGGACGCGAACCGGCGCGCCGGGTCGGGGTCGGTGGCGCGCACCAGCAGCCGGTAGAACGACTCGTACCGGCGGAAGACCTCGATGTTGTCGGGGTCGGGCAGGGAGTCCACGAACACGCTCGTGTAGCCCTGGAAGTCGAAGGTGAGGACGGCGAGCGTGCGGCCCACCGTGTACAGGTCGCTGGCCACCGAAGGGCCGACGTCCGCCACCTCCGGCGCCTGGTAGCCCACCGTGCCGTAGATGGCCGACTCCTCGTCGTCCACCCGGCGCACCGCGCCCATGTCGATCAGCTTGAGCTGGTCCTCGGTCTGGATCGCGTTGTCGACCTTGAAGTCGCAGTACAGCAGGTTGCGGCTGTGCAGATGGCCGAGGGCCTCCAGCGCCTCGATGCCGTACGCGCACGCCTGCTCCACCGGCAGCGGGTCGCGCTTGCCGTCGGCGGTGCGGCGCTCGTTGGCGATCTCCTTCAGCGACTTGCCGCCGACGTACTCCATCACTATGTACCCGTCCAGCGATCCCGTCCGCTGGTCGAGGTGCTCCACGAAGTTGTAGATCCGCACGATGTTGGCGTGCTCGATCTCGGCCAGGAAGCGCCGCTCGGCGACCGCCGCGGCCAGCGCGTCCTCGTCGCCGGTGTCCAGCAGGCCCTTCAGCACGACCCACCGGTCCGACACCGCGCGGTCCACGGCCAGATAGACCCAGCCGAGCCCGCCGTGCGCCAGGCAGCCCATCACCTCGTACTGGCCGTGCACGATGTCACCGGTGTGCAGCTTCGGGACGAACGAGTAGGGGTGCCCGCACTTGGTGCAGAACCCCTCCGTGCGCCCGGCTCGGTCGCCGCGCGAACGCCCCACCGGCGCCCCGCAGTCGGAGCGCGAGCAGAACCGCTTGCGCTCGGGCACCTCCGGGTTCTCCAGCACCATCGCCCGCGGGTCGGGCCGCGGCACCTGCGGGACCGCGACCAGTCCGACGCCGAGCCGGCCGCGTGCCGAACTCCCGGTGCCGGAACCGGAGCTGCGCACCGACACCGAGCGGCCCGAGGTTCGGCCCGACACCGAGCGCGAGAGCCGGCCGGAGACCGAGCGCCGCGACCTCGACGACTGCGACGACGTGCGCGTACTGCGGCCCGCGCCCGCGCCGGTACGCGAACTGCCGCTGCCCGCCGAGCCCTTGCCGCCGACCGCGCCGGACGCGGAGGCCGCCGGGACGACCGGCGCGAGACCGCAGGTGCCGCAGTACAGCTCGCCGCCGCCCATGTCCTCGTACGCCCCGTCGCAGCCCGGCCGCTGACACGCCTGACCTGCCTGACTCATGGCTACTGCTCCCCCCTGTGGTCCTGCGGTCCCCGCTGCTGCGCCGCGCGCGGGACGCCGAGCAGTTCGACGGCCGCGTGCTGGTAGCGCAGGACGGCCTGCTCGGCGACGCGCAGGTCGCAGGGCGCGCTCCACAGCATGCGGCGGGCCGCGTCGTACCGCTCGATCAGGAACGGGTCCTCCGCGAGGCCGTGCCGGGCGACCTTCGCCCGGTAGGCGTCGAGGCGGCCGCGCAGCTCCGCGCGGACCGCCAGGGGCGCGGTGACCGCCGTCAGCGACTCACGGGCACGCAGCAGCTCGTCCTCCGCCCGCTCCTCCAGGGACTCCAGCAGCGGCGACAGCCGGTGCCACTGGCCCTGTCTGCGGTACTCGGCGGCCGTCGCCAGCTGTTCCTGGAGCACGGTCGGCGGTCCGCCGACCACCGGCACCTCGGTGGCGGCGATCTTCGCGAGGACCTCGCCGCGCGCGGTGCGCGCCTCGGCCAGCGTACGGTCCGCGCGGGAGAGCACGTCACGCACGCCGACCAGCCGCTGCTCGGCGTCCTGGCGGACCGTCAGCACGGCGTCGATCTCGCGGCGCACGTCCTCCAGCGCGCGCGCCTCCCGGTCGTACACGGTGGTGTCGGGCCGGCCGCCGCCCGGGGCCGAACTGCCCCGCTTGGGCTGCCAGTAGGCGAGCGGGTCGGACACCACCTGCTCGCGCAGGGCGGTCAGGGTGTGGGTGATCCGCTCCAGGTCGTCGCCCGCCGGGTGCTCGCCGGGGCGCACGCCCACGGAGTGCGCGAGCTTGCGGGTGCGCTGGAGCTCCGCGGCCAGTAAATCGATCCGGGCGGGCAGCGCCGACCAGACCGCGTCGGCGGCGACGATCATGTCCAGCGAGGACGCGTACAGCTCGTTCATCCGCTCCACGAGCGTGACGAGCGAGAAGCTCTCGCTGAGCCGGCCCTGCCCGGACAGCGTGGGCGCGTTCGCCGTGGCCGTCGCGCTGCCGGCGATCGTGACGGACTCGCCGCGCAGCAGTTCGGTCAGCTCCACCAGGTCCTCGCGGCTGGACCAGCGGCGGCGGGAGCGGATCTCCCGGGCCGAGCGCAGCGCGTCCGTGTAGGCGTCGAAGTACGCCCACAGCAGCGTGATCGACGCCTCCGCCGACGTCCAGCGCTCCCGGGTGGTCCCGGTGAGCGCGGCGCCTTCGAGCAGCCTGCGGCCCGCGTGGTCCTGGAGGGCGAGCAGCGAGGTCTCGATCGCCTCGTGCTCGGCGCCGAGCCGCGCCAGCGCACGGTCCACCTCGTCCCGGTCCATCACCGGCCCGGCGGGGTCCGTGACGCCCATCGATCACCTCTCGCTGCTGAATAGGGTTTCGGGTCTGCTGCTGCCTTCGTGGTCCTCGTGGTGTCCGACGTCGTGCGGTCAGCTCGTGCGCAGGTACTGCGGTGCGGGCGGCCTCGACGCACTGGCGTCCTTGCCCAGTGTCGCCGACAGCCAGGTGTCGTACGAGGCCTGCCAGCCGTTGCCGCTGTAGCCGACCAGGATCTGGTTGACCCGGCGCACCATGTCGTCGGCGTCGCGCCGCATCGCCACGCCGTAGTACTCCGTGGTGAAGGGGGCGCCCTTCAGTTCGACCGTGGGGTCCTGGGCGGCCTGGCTCGCGGCCAGCGCGCCGTCGGTGACCACCGCGTCGACCTCGCCGAGCTGGAGCCGGACCAGGCAGTCGAGCTGGTTGGGGACGGTGGTGGAGATGTCGACGGAGGCGGCGAGCCGGCCCGCCTTCTTGTCCTCGTCGAGCTTGATGTACGCGGTGGAGGACGCCGCCGTGCAGATCCTCTTCCCCGCCAGCGTGCTGTTGTAGCCCGTGATCGTCGACGACTTGGGCGCCAGGACCTGCTGGCCGGTCTTGAAGTAGGGCGCGGAGAACGCCACGTCCTTCAGCCGGTCGCAGTTGATGGTCATGGTGCGCACGATCATGTCGACCCGGCCGTCCTTGATCGCCGGTATGCGTTCGTTGGTGGGGATCGCCTTGAACTGGACCGCGTTCGGGTCGCCGAGGATGTCCTGGGCGATCCGGTGCACCAGGTCGATGTCGAAGCCCTCCAGCGCGGAGCCCTGGTTGTTCGGGTCCCGGTAGCCCCAGCGGTAGCTGTTCTGGTCGACGCCGACGATCAGCTTGCGCTTCTCGCCGGTGCGGTTCTTGATGGCCTCGATGGTGGCGCCGTCCGCAGCCGACGGAGGCAGCGTCTGCTTCTCCGGGTCCGTGCAGTTCTCGGCCCGCATCTGGTCGCCGGTGGCGAGGCCGGGCCCGCCCAGGCCCGCGCCGTCGTCGTGGTGCTGCCCGACCAGCGGCAGCAGCAGGACGAAGGTCAGGGCCAGGGCGCAGACGACCGCCATCGCGCCCACTCCGCCCCAGCCCTTCAGGCCGGCCCGCACCCGTCGCACATGCATCGTCACGCCCCCTCTCACCGGTACTCCGACAGCCTGCGTCCGATGCCGAGCACCGCGCCCGCCGCGCCCAGTACGGCCAGTACGGCGGCGCCCAGCGGCAGTCCGGTCAGCGCGCCCAGGCCGTCGCCCGCCGCCTGCCGGAACTCGCTCTGCTCGTGGTCCAGGGCCCGGGCGAGGTTGGCGTCGACACTGTCGAAGCACTCGCCGGTCGCGCCCTTGTCGCCGATCACCCGGTCCAGCGCCTGCTGGTAGTTGCCGTTCTCGTCCTGCTCGCGGGCGGCGGCGTGACGCTTCTTCCACTCCGTCATGTTGGCCACGGCCGAGGTGACCGGCTCGGCGCCCTTGTGGTCGTCGGCGAGCGTCCGGGCCAGCGCCAGACCCTTGCCGAGGGCGGTCATGTCCTCGGTGAAGTCGTGGTCGTAGACGTCGACCACGGTGTCGCCCACCTTGATCGTCTCGGCGCCGCGGGCCACCAGGGTGAGGTTCTCGTTGCCCCGGGCCTTGAGGGAGGCGATCCGGGCGTCGTGCAGCACGTTCAGCGAGCGGACGCCGTGGTCGTAGGACGCGTTCAGCTGCGCGCGGGCCACGCTGTGACCGACCACGAGCCAGAGCAGGACGACCGCCGCGGTGGCCGTGCCCGCGACCAGACCGTGGTTCAGCACCCGGTTGGTACGGCGGTAGTTGCGGTGCTGGACCCAGCCGAGCGCGGCCAGGGCGAGGACACCGAGGGCGATCGCCGCCCAGGGGTAGGGCGTGGCGCGCGCGTAGTCGTCACCGAGGCGGCGGTTCTCCTTGGTGTAGAGGTCCTGCGCCGCCGGGAGCATCTCGCCCTGCATCTTCTCGTTCGCGTACCGCAGATAGGCGCCGCCGACCGGGAAGCCCTGCCGGTTGTACGTACGGGCGCGTTCGACCAGGCCCTTGTACTCCGGCAGCAGGATGTTCAGCTTGGTGATGGTCGCCGCGGCGGGGGAGCCGGGGTCGGAGCTCCCGGCCGCCTTGACCAGCCCCGCGGCGGCGGTGTCGATGTCCTGCTCGTACCGCTCGCGGGAGGCGGCCGTCTCCTGGCCGCCGGCCAGGAAGCCGCTGGAGGCCGCGGTGTTGGCGTCGGCCAGCGAGCGGTAGATGTCGGCGGCGGCCGAGGTGAGCGGCTGGCTCTTGTGCAGGACGTCGTCGGCCGCGGCCGTGCGGTCGGTCATCTGCCAGGCGGTGACGGCGCCGAACGCGACGACGAGGACGGCGAGGAGGGCACCGAGGATGCGCAGTCGGCCCGGCTCGGTGGTCGCGGCGGTGCGCAGCTTGTCGACGCCCTCCACGAATGCGGTGGCGCGCGGCGGCGGCGCGGCGGCTGCGGGCCGGTCGGCGGCGCCGGGGCGGACCGTGGCCTGGTGCGGGACCACCGGCGTCGTGGGTCCGCCCGAACTCGGCGGTGCCGCACTGCTCTTCGGTGCCTGAGTCACTGCTGACCTCCCCCGTGGTCATCCGTCGACGCCAGTATCACTGCCGGGACCGACATCCGCACCGGGCTTCGCTGGATCTTGATCGGATCGCTGCGCAAGGTCCTGCTCGGGCGGCACGGCCTGTCCGACCCTCTGCCCATGAACACGTCGCGGGAATCTGTTCGGTTCCCGGCCCGCGGCCCGGCGGGGGCACCGCCCGCCTCACGGGGCGTAGTGGGCCCGCAGCCGCTCCCGCACCCCGGCCGGCGCGCCCACCCGGTCCAGCCCCAGCAGCGCAGCCCCCAGCACCGGCGGCGCCGTCACCACCCGCGCCACCGCCTTCGGCGCCCGGACGGCGAGCAGGTCCCGTACGGCGTCGTCGAGCAGGGCGTGGCCCGCGGCGAGGACACCGCCGCCCAGCAGGACCGGGGTCTCCTCCTCCAGCAGGCCCAGGCGGGTCAGCGCGACGGCGGCCATGGACACGATCTCCTCGGCCAGACGGACCACGACCGAGCGGGCCACCGCATCGCCCCCGGCGGCCGTGGCGAACAGCACCGGGGTCAGCTCGTGGCGGCGGTGCTGGGGGACCCGCTCCAGGTGCAGCGCCTCGATCAGCGCGTACATGGAGTCGAGACCGAAGTGCGCGGGCAGGATCCGGGCCAGCGCAGTGGGCACGCCGCGCCCGTCCTCGGCGCGTGCCGCGTGCCACAGGGCCTCCTCGGCCAGGTGCCAGCCGCCGCCCCAGTCGCCGGAGATCCGGCCGAGCGCCGGGAAGCGGGCGGTGCGGCCGTCGGGGTGCATCCCCACGCAGTTGATGCCGGCGCCGCACACCACGGCGACGCCCCGCGGCTCGGCCACGCCCGCCCGCAGGATCGCGAAGGTGTCGTTGCGCACGTCGACGGACGTGCCCCACGCGCGCGCGTGCAGCGCGGCGGCCAACTGCTCCTCCTCCACCGGCAGGTCGGCGTTGGCCAGGCAGGCCGACACCTGCCGCACCCCGTCGACGCCCGCCGCCGCGTACGCCCGGCCGACCGCCTCCGCCAGGACGTCCACCGCCGCCGTCACGCCCACGGCCGGCGGCCGGAACCCGCCGCCGCGGGCGGTGGCCAGGACGCTCCCGTCGCCCGCCACGACCGCCACGTCGGTCTTGCTGTTGCCCGCGTCGACGGCGAGGACGCTTGCGGTCAGGCCCACGCGAGGTGCTCCCGGTTGTGTGCGATCAGCCGGTCGGTGAGGGTCTCGGCGTACGCGTACTGGCCGACGAGGGGGTGGGCCAGCAGGGCCCGGAAGACCCGGTCCCGGCCGCCGTGCAGGGCGGCCGCCAGGGCCAGGTCCTCGTACGCCGTCACGCTCGCCATCAGCCCCGCGTACAGCGGGTCCACCGGCGCGACCGGCAGCGGGGCCGCGCCCTTCGGGCCGACCGCGGCCTGGACCTCGATCACCGCGTCCGCCGGGAGGAACGGCAGCGTGCCGTTGTTGAGGGTGTTGACCACCTGGTACGGGCTGCCCGCCCCGCCCAGCAGCGCCGCCGCGAGGTCCACGGCCGCCTCGCTGTAGTAGGCGCCGCCCCGTTTGGCGAGCAGCTCGGGCTTCTCGTCCAGGGCCGGATCGGCGTACATCGCCAGCAGCTCCCGTTCCATCGCGGCCACTTCGGCCGCCCGCGACGGTTTCGTCCGCAGCTCCCGTACGACCTCGTCGTGCGCGTAGAAGTAGCGCAGGTAGTACGACGGGACGACGCCGAGGCGGTCCAGGAGCGGGCGGGGCAGCCGCAGGTCGGCGGCGATCGCCTCGCCGTGCGCGGCCAGCAGTTCCGGCAGCGCGTCCGCGCCCTCAGGGCCGCCGCGCCGGACCGCGGTCTCCCAGGTGAGGTGGTTGAGGCCGACGTGGTCGAGGTGCAGGTCGGCGGGGGCGACGCCGAGCAGCGCGGCGAACTTCCGCTGGAGGCCGATCGCCACGTTGCACAGACCGATCGCCTTGTGCCCGGCCTGGAGCAGGGCCCGGGTGACGATGCCGACCGGGTTGGTGAAGTCGATGATCCAGGCGCCGGGGTTGGTCCTGCGGACCCGTTCGGCGATGTCCAGGACCACCGGAACCGTGCGTAGCGCCTTGGCCAGGCCGCCCGCGCCCGTGGTCTCCTGGCCGACGCAGCCGCACTCCAGCGGCCAGGTCTCGTCCTGCTCGCGGGCCGCCTGTCCGCCGACGCGCAGCTGGAGGAGGACCGCGTCGGCGCCGTCGACGCCCGCGTCCAGGTCGGAGGTGGTGGTGATCCGGCCCTGGTGGCCCTGCTTGGCGAAGATGCGCCGGGCCAGGGCGCCGACCGGCTCCAGCCGGTCCGCCGCCGGGTCGACCAGCACCAGTTCCTCGACGGGCAGGGTGTCGCGCAGACGGGCGAAGCCGTCGACGAGTTCGGGGGTGTAGGTCGAGCCGCCGCCGACCACGGTGAGTTTCACGAGAAGTTCAGCCCTTCACTCCGGTGAGGGTGACGCCCTCGACGAACGCCTTCTGGGCGAAGAAGAACACAAGGATCACGGGGGCCATGACCAGCACGGTGGCGGCCATGGTGAGGTTCCAGTCGGTGTGGTGGGCGCCCTTGAAGGACTCCAGACCGTAGGACAGGGTCCAGGCGCCGGGGTTCTCGGACGCGTAGATCTGCGGTCCGAAGTAGTCGTTCCAGGCGTAGAAGAACTGGAAGAGCGCCACGGCGGCGATCCCCGGCTTCGCCATCGGGACGACGACCCTCAGCAGGGTGCGCAGGTCGCCGCAGCCGTCCACCCTGGCCGCGTCGACGTACTCGTTGGGGATCGTGGTCAGGAACTGGCGCAGCAGGAAGATGGAGAACGCGTCGCCGAACGCCATCGGGATGATCAGCGGCCACAGCGTGCCCGAGAGTCCCAGCTGTTTCGCCCAGAAGAGGTACATCGGGATGATGACGACCTGCGGGGGCAGCATCATCATCGAGATCACCAGCATCAGGGCCAGATTCCGGCCGCGGAAGCGGAACTTGGCGAGCGCGTACGCCACCGGGAGCGACGACACGACCGTCAGGACGGTGCCGGCACCGGCGTAGAGCAGGGTGTTCTTCCACCAGGTCAGGAAGCCGGGAGTGTCGAAGACCTTCTTGTAGTTGGCCCATTCCCAGGTGTGCGGGACCAGGTCCCGGCTCAGTGCCTGGGTGTCGCTCATGAGCGAGGTCAGGAACACGAACACGAAGGGCAGGACGAAGAAGAGGGCCGCCGCGAGACCGAGGGAGTGCACGGCGATCCACTCCAGGACCGCCCGGCGCCGGGCGGCGCGCCCGGCCGGCGTGACGGCGGCCGTCGCCCCGGCGGGCTGGTCGAGTACGTGGGTCAAGGTCAGTCACCTGCCTGGATGAGACCGCCGCGGCGCCGCATCAGGAACGCGGTGAACACCGTCGACAGGGCGAACAGGACGAGTGCCACCACACAGGCGGAGCCGTAGTCGAAGCGCTGGAAGCCCAGGTTGTAGACGAGCTGGGGGAGGGTGAGCGTCGACTTGTCCGGGTAGCCGGGCTCGAACTGGGTGCCCGCGCCCTGGATGACGCCCGAGGCGACCTTCCCCGCGATCAGCGGCTGCGTGTAGTACTGCATGGTCTGGATGACCCCGGTGACCACGGCGAACATCACGATGGGGGAGATGTTCGGGAGCGTGACGTAGCGGAACCGCTGCCACGCCGAGGCCCCGTCCAGCTCGGCCGCCTCGTACTGCTCCGTCGGCACGTCCAGCAGCGCCGCCATGAAGATGACCATCAGATCGCCGATGCCCCACAGCGCGAGCAGGGTGAGTGCCGGCTTGGACCAGGACGGGTCGTTGAACCAGCCCGGCGCGTTGATCCCGACCTTCTCCAGGATCGAATTGACCGGCCCGGTACCGGGGTTGAGCAGGAACGCGAACGCCATCGTCGCGGCCACCGGGGGTGCGAGGTAGGGCAGGTAGAACAGCGTGCGGAAGACGCCCGTACCTGTCTTGATCTTGGTGATCAGCAGGCCCACGCCGAGCCCGAAGACGACCCGAAGCGAGACCATCACCAGGACCAGCCACAGGGTGTTGCGCAGGGCGGGCCAGAAGAGCGGGTAGTGCTCGAAGACGTACGTCCAGTTCTTCGTCCCGCTCCAGGTCGGCGGCCGGAAGCCGTCGTAGTGCATGAACGAGAAGTAGACCGTCGAGACCAGCGGGTACGCGAAGAAGACCGCGAAGCCGATCAGCCAGGGCGACAGGAAGGCGAGGTTGCGAAGCGCCGCGCGGCGGCGCTTCGACGCCAGGGTGAGAGTGCTCATCGCCTACTTCGCCTGCGCGATGTCCGTGTCGATCTGCGCGGCCGTCGCGGCCAGGCCGGACGCCAGGTCCTTGGCCTTGCCGCTCTCGTAGTCGTAGCCGAACTGCTGGATCGTCACCAGGTACACCCCGCCGTTGATCGAGGCCGGAGTCGTGGTCGAGGCCGGGTTCGCGGCGATGTCGAGGAACGTCTTGAAGCGCGGGTCGTACTTCAGCTTCGGCGACTTCAGGGCGGCCAGCGTGGAGGGCACGTTGTGGATGGCGTTGGAGAAGTCCACGACCGCGTCCGTGTCGGTGGTCATGTACTTCACCAGCTCCCAGGCCGCGTTCTGCTTGCTGCTGTTGGCGGCGATGCCCGCGATCGTGCCGGTGATGTAGCCCTTGCCGTACTGGGCCGCCTGGTCGTCGGGCACGGGCAGCGGGGCTACGCCGATCTCGAAGTCCGGCTTCGCCTCCATCGCCATGCCCAGCCGCCACTCGCCGTCCAGCTGCATCGCGACCTGGCCGGTCTGGAAGGGGTGCTTGGGACCCCACTCGTCGCCCAGGGTGGAGCGGAACTTCTCCAGCCGCCGGAATCCGCCGAGTTCGTCGACGAGCCGCTTCTGGAGCGTGAAACCGGCCTTGAACGCGGGGTCCTTGGCGAGGTTGGACTTCCCGTCGGCGTCGAAGTACGTCGGGGAGAACTGCCCGAAGTAGTGCTCGGTCGTGGACTCCCAGCCGTGGTAGTTCGGCATGAACCCCAGCTGCGTGTACGAGTCGCCCTTGGCGATCGTCAGCTTCTTGGCGTCGGCCTCGAACTCGGACCAGGTGCGCGGCGGGCTCTTGATGCCGGCCTTCGCGAACGCCGTCTTGTTGTAGTAGAGGCCGTAGGCGTCGCCCAGCAGCGGTGCCGCGCAGCGGTCGCCGTCGAACTGGGTGTACTCGTTCATCGCCTTCGGGAAGGTCGTCGTGGGGTCGATGCCTGACTTCTTGAAGAACGGGTTGAGGTCGGTCAGGGCGCCCGAGGAGCAGAACTTGCCCACGTTGTTCGTGGTGAAGGACGAGATGACGTCGGGCGCCTTGTCGCCGCCCGCCCGCAGCGCCTGGTTGATCTTGTCGTCGGTCACGTTGCCGACGACGTCGACGTGGATGTTGGGGTGTTTCTTCTCGAAGCCGTCGACCAGCGCCTGCACGGCCTTGACCTCGGAGGGCGCGCTCCAGGCGTGCCAGAAGTTGATGGTCGTCTCCTTCGACGCGTCGTCGCTCGCACCGGAGCCGCTCTGGCCGGTGCAGGCGGTGCTGAGCAGGATCGCCGACGTGGTCAGGACGAGCGCTGCCTTGCGTACCGCTACGGGCATGACTTCGGGCATGACGGAATCTCCCTGGGACGGGCGGGGTGAGAGGAAGAGGGGCGGTGGAGGTGGTGCGGGAGGAGGTGGAGCCTGCCGGGGTCAGCGCGAGGTGTCGAAGACCTCGTCGCGGGTGGCCGCCAGCGCGCTCTCCAGCGCGCCGCGCAGCACGGGGTGTTCGGTGACGTCGCCGACCAGCAGCCGGGGCCGGGCGGCGGCCAGTTCGGCCAGTTCGGCCTGGACCAGTGCGCGCAGCGGCTCGCCGCCGGAGGTGAGCGAGGCGCCGCTGAGGACGACGAGTTCGGGGTCGAGGACGGAGACGAGCGAGGCCAGACCGGTGGCGAGCCGGGTCGCGTACGTCTCCAGCAGTTGCCGCTCGGGGCCGTCGTCGGCCGCGGCCGCGCGGGCCACGAGGGCGGCGGCGACCTCGGGGTACGGGCCGGACGGGATCCGGGTGACGCCCAGTTCCCGGGCCAGCCGGGGCAGCGCCTGCGAACCGGCCAGCTCCTGGTAGCCGCCGCTGCCCGTCTTGGTCACCTGGCGGACCAGGGGCGCGCCGGGCACCGGCAGGAAGCCGACCTCCCCGGCGCCGCCGGTCCAGCCTCGGTGCAGTCGGCCGCCGAGCACGAGCGCGGCGCCGAGGCCGCCCTCGTTCCACAGCAGGACGAAGTCCGCGTGGCCGCGGGCCGCTCCCAGCCGCTGCTCGGCCACGGCGACGAGGTTGACGTCGTTCTCGTACTCGACCGGCATCGGCAGGGCGGCGGCGAGTTCGTCGAGGAGGGCCGGGGTGTGCCAGCCGGGCAGGTGGGAGGCGTAGCGCAGCCGGCCTGTGTTGGGGTCGAAGGCGCCGGGGGTGCCGATGACGACGCGGTGGACGTCGGCGCGGGCGAGCCCGGCCGCCTTCACCGCGCCGTCGAGGGCGTCGGTGACCTGCTGCACGACCGACGTCGCCGACTTCCGTCCGGGGGTGGGCAGTTCGTACGCGCCGACCGTACGGCCGGTGATGTCGGCGACGGCGGCGTGGATGCGTTCGGGGGTGACGTCGAGTCCGGCCGCGTACGCGGCGGTCGGGTCGACCTCGTACAGCTGCGCGCTGGGGCCGGGCCGGCCCTCGCTGATGCCGGTGGCCAGGACGAGCCCCGCCGCCTCCAGCCGGGCCAGCAGCTGGGAGGCGGTCGGCTTGGACAGGCCGGTGAGCTTGCCGATGCGGGTGCGGGACAGCGGCCCGTGCTCCAGCAGGAGATCGAGCGCGGCACGGTCGTTCATGGCGCGCAGGACGCGCGGGGTGCCCGGCGTACCGGCGGTTCCTGCCATGGGGTCGACACCTGCCTCTCGGCTGCCCAGCCTCTCAGTGACCTGGAGGGGAAGTCCATCCCGTGATCACTGTTAGGAAGGTTTCCTATTCGGTGGCAGGAACCTAAGCCCGGGGAGAAGCGGGCGTCAAGAGAAACCGCCCCCGAGGCACAAGAGAAACCGCCCCCGCAGGCGACGGAGTCGTCACCTGCGGGGGCGGCGGGGTGGCCCGGAGGCGCCGCGGCGCCTCCCCGTACGGCCGTCACTTCACGACGCTGGTCACTTCACGTCGACGTAGTCGCCCGCGGCGGTCGCCGCGGCAGTGGTCGACGTACCGGCGAACGTGTACCGGTAGTAGCCGTCGGCGTTGGCCTTGACCGTGGTCGACAGGGCGCCGGCCGTGCCGGACTTCACCGTCTTCACGTTCTTGTACGTGCTGCTGCCCTTGGCCCGGAACTGGAGGGTCGCCGTCTGGCCCACGTAGCCCGAGTACTTGCCGTTCGCCCAGTTGGCCCGGGTCAGCGCGCCCTTGACGGTGAGGGTCTTGCCCTTCTTCACCGGCTCCGGCGTGGCGTCGGTGGTGAGCTTGGCCGCGCGCTGCACCTTGGCGGTCGTCAGGTTGCCCCACATCGCCATGTTGGTCTCGGAGCTGAGGAAGTCGTCCGAGACGGTGCTGTCCATGTGCGCGTACACGCCGGCGGCCTTCCACGTGCCGGCGTCCGCGGCCTCGTACAGGTAGTCCCGCGGGGAGACGGGGATCGTCTCCGTGCAGCGCTGGGTGACCGTCGTCGCCGTGGTGGCGGTCGTCGTGCACGTCGGCATGACTTCCGGACCCAGCTCGTTGTCCACGGACTTCAGCGAGCCGCGGTAGAGGACCACCGCGGCGAACGTCTTCTTGTTGTCGATGACCAGGTCGGCGGGCCGGGTCAGGTTGTACGTCACCGGCACGTTGACCGTGCCGGTGGTGCCGACGACGATCGCCTTCCCCTTGTTGACGGTCACCCCGGAGAAGACCAGGCTCGGCGTGGCCGCGGACGCGACGGGCGCGGCCAGTCCGGTCAGGGCCAGGGCGCCGGTCAGGGCGGCGCCTATGGCGAGTTTCTTCATCTGTCCCCACATTCGGCAGCGGGCCCCGGGCGGCTTCGCGCTCCAGAACAAGGCCCGCAACAAGGGGCACACTAGGCGATCTTCAAATGCGAAGACGATGCGGCCCCCTGTGAAGACCCTTTGAACCCAGAGGAGTTCCCAGGTACCCGCTCCGACGCGTCACGACTGCGTCACGCCCCCTGTTCTGCCTGTTCGGAGGGGGGTTACAGTCTCAACTCCCTCGGCGCTCCACCTGTTCGGACAGCCGGGTCCGATGCAAACGGGCGCGAAGGGGCAGCACATGGTCCGCGGACGACTCCTGACGAAGGTACGGCGTCGTGGGTGGGCGGCGGTGGCGTTGCTGTGCGCGGTCGTCCCGTCGGCGGCGGGCTGTACGGCGGTCGCCGGGAAGCCGTCGGTGCGGGACGCGGCCACGGGCGCGGTGCGGGCCGACGTGCGGGCCGCCTCGCCCGCGCCGTCCTGCTCGGGCGGGGCCTTCCGGTGGTCCTCGGTGCATCGGGGGTACCGGCTCACCGAGATCTCGCCGGTCGTGACCGACGACAGGAAGGGCGGATGGATCACGTTCCGCCTCGGGCTCGTGCGCAACATCGTGCCCCGGGTCGACACGAGCGACGGCAGTGTGTCGGCACATCGTGTCCTCGTCGCCCTCGCCGAGCACCTCTCCGAGGGACTCGACGCCGAGCAACTCGCGGCTCCGGGAGAGGAGTCCGCCGACCGGGACCACACCCCCGCCAGGGTCGAAGCGGTCGGCAACGGGCAGCGCCTGGTCGAGGCCGAGGGCGTCCTGGTCGTCGAGGCGAGCTTCACCGTGACCTGCCCCGGCCGTGACGTCCACGGCAGTGTGACCACCTGGTTCGGGAACGCCGAAGACTCCATCGCCTGTGGAGTGGACCCCGGCGAGCATGCCATGCCCAAGGAGGCCTACGAACTGGCCTGCGGCCCGCTCCCGCTCAGGCGGTGAGGAAGGGGG
>NZ_VJZD01000221.1 GCF_009377175.1 Streptomyces adustus | reverse complement strand
CCCCTTTCCCTGTCCCGTACCGCGGCCTCCCCCGCCGCGGCCTCCCGTACCTCGCCGGGCCGCACCGCACCGGCCCGCACCCCGGTGGCCCGCGCGTCGGCGCCGTCGCCGGTCCCCCGGGTCGCGGACAGCGACCGGCGTCGCACGAGTGCCAGTGTCGTGCTGCGGTCGGTGCTGGAGCACGGACCGGTCGCGCGCAGCACCATCGCCCGGCTGACCGGGCTGTCCCCGGCGTCGGTGACCGACCATGTGGCCCGGCTCGCCGGGCTCGGGCTCGTCCGTGAGGCAGCCGCGCCCGGACGGTCCAAGGGCGCGGGGCGCCCGCACGTGCCCCTCGACCTGGACGACTCCCGGTTCGTGGTGGGCGGGGTGCATGTGGCGGTGCCGTTCACCACGGTCGCGCTGCTCGATCTGCGCGGGCGGGTGCTGGAACGCCGCGAGTTCAAGCACCGCGGCACCGAGCCGTACGAGGTGCTGGCGCGGGCGGCCGAGGGGCTGGAGGCGCTGCTGGCCGAGGCGGCGGACAGCCGGCCGCTGGGGGTCGGGGTCGCCGTCGGCGGCTGGGTGGACCGGGACTCCGGGACCGTGGTCGAGCATCCGCTGCTCGGCTGGCGCGAGGTGCCGGTGCGGGAGGTCCTCGCGGCGCGCACCGGGCTGCCGGTCCATGTGGACGGCCACGCGCGGGCGTTGGTCAACGCGGAGCGTCTGTTCGGGCAGGCGCGCGGCAGTCGCAGCGTGCTGCATCTGTTCGCGGGGAACGTGGTCGACGCGGCGTTCGCCACGCACGACGAGGTGCACCACGGCCCCCGTTCCCAGGCGGGATCCGTCGCGCATCTGCCGCTGGCCGGCGGCACCGAGCCGTGCGAGTGCGGCCGGACCGGCTGCCTCCAGGCCGAGTTGAGCGAGCGGACGCTGTGCCGACGGGCCCGGGAGGCGGGCCTCGACGACGGGGACAACCCGATGCGGGTGCTGGCCGCCGCCGACGCCGGGAACCCGGTGGCGGTCCGGCTGCTGCGGGAACGGGCGCGAATGACGGGACGGGCCGCGGGGCTGCTGCTCGACGTCCTCAACCCGGAGCGGGTCGTCGTCACCGAGGTGGGCGTGCTGTTCCGGGAGGACTGTCTCGCCGCGCTGCGCGACGAGGTGGGGCCGGAGCGGGCGGGGTGCGTCGCGCCCACCGGTTTCCGCGACCTGGTCCTGGCCGTGGCGGGCGGTGCGGTGGCCCTGGACGTCCTCTACCGGGATCCGCTCACCGCGTCGTCCGAATCGAATTAATTCAGAAACTCCGAATGTTGACAGGCCTCCCGGCCGGACAGGACGATGTTCGCATGAGCTGTCGCACTCTCTGTTGCTGACGCCCCGGTGCGCCGGGAGCGCACCCTTCTCGCTGTCTTCCCAGCTGTTTCCCGGCTGACTTTTCCACGCGGATTCCCCGCCCCGGCCCCGCCGTGCCCGGAATTCCGTACGCGCCTTTTCGACGCTTTCCCCTGAGGGGTACTCCCATGTCTTCGTCCTATGACCGTCGGGTTTTTCTCGCCTCGCTGCTCGGTGCCGCCGCCGGTGTCGCCGGGCTCAGCGGCTGCGCCGAGAGCAGCGCGGCCGCCACCGACCAGGGCGCCGTCAAGGCCCCGCTCGCCGACAAGGTGCCGGCCGGCACCAGCCTGAAGATCGCCTCGTACCAGAACGTGCAGCAGTTGCAGTTCGAGCTCGCGAAACTGCCCGCACTGCCTTTCACGGTGTCGAGCTGGGTGAACATCGGGGCCGGTCCCGATGTCATCAACGCCTTCCGGGCGAAATCCCTGGACCTGGCGAACAATGCGGGAATCCCGCCGATCCAGGCGCACTACCAGGGTTATGACGCGAAGATCGTCGCGATCAACGTCACCCGCAAGCCGAACTATCTCTTCGCCACCAAGCCAGGCAGCGACATTCACACGGTCGCCGACTTCAGGGGGAAGAAGCTGGCGTTCTCGCAGGGGCAGGCGCAGGGTGTCGTGCTGCTGCGGGCGCTGAAGAAGGCGGGCCTGAAGTACGACGACGTGACGCTGGTCCCGCTGACCAGCAACCAGTTCCTGACCGCGCTCCAGTCCGGCCAGGTCGACATCGCCCCGCTCGCCAACAGCCAGGCGCCGGCCTACCTCCAGCAGTACGGGTCCAAGGGCGCCCGTTCGATCAGCACCGACGTCGTCGACCTGCTCAACCTGCTGTGGGCGCCCGTGTCGGTGCTCGCCGACCGGGCGAAGGCGGCCGCGATCGCCGCTTACATCCCGCAGTGGGCCAAGGGCCAGGTCTGGCAGTACGAGAACCCCGACCGCTGGAACGAGGAGTTCTACGTCAAGACGCAGAACCTGACCCTCCCCCAGGCGCAGGCGATCACCGCGCTCGCCAACAAGCCGCTGTTCCCGCCGAGCTGGGACGAGGCGATCGCCTGGGAGCAGGAGACCGCCGATCTGCTCGCGGAGGGCGGCTTCGTGAAGAAGTTCGACGTCTCCTCCCTCTTCGACCACCGCTTCGAGGGCATCGCCGCGAAGTCCGTACCCGCCGAGTACCGGAGCTGACCGCCATGACCGTCACCACCCTGGACACGGCCGCCCCCGCCGCCGTGGCCACAGAGCAGCCGCGGCGGCGACGCCGGGGCCTCGCTCCCGGAAAACGCCTGCCCGCCGCCCGGCTGGCCGGGCCGCTCCTGCTGCTCGCCGTGTGGGCCGCCGCCTCCGCCGCGGGCCGGCTGGACACCGCCGCGGTCCCGGCGCCCTGGACCGTACTGGACACCGGAATCCGGCTGTGGACCGACGGGACCCTGCCCGCCGATGTCCTGACCTCCCTCGAACGCGCTGCGTACGGCTTCGCGTTCGGTCTGACCGCCGGGGTGGTGCTCGCGCTCGCGTCCGGTCTCAGCCGGACCGGGGAGGCGCTGATCGACGGGACCGTGCAGCTCAACCGGGCGATCCCGGTCCTCGGTCTGATCCCGCTGTTCATCCTGTGGCTGGGCATCGGCGAGACCTTCAAGATCGCGATCATCGCGATCGTCGTCTACATCCCGATCTATCTGAACACGCACGCCGCGCTGTCCGGCATCGACCAGCGGTTCGTCGAACTCGCCGAGGTGCAGGGCCTGTCCAGGCTGCGGTTCGTGCGGGAGATCGTGATCCCCGGCGCGCTGCCCGGGTTCTTCGTGGGGCTGCGGCTCGGTGTGACCGGCTCCTGGCTGGGCCTGGTGGTCCTGGAGCAGATCAACGCCACCAGCGGCCTCGGATACCTGATGTTCCAGGCCCAGAACTACGGCCAGTCGGACGTCATCCTCGTCGGTCTGCTGATCTACGGCGTCTTCGGCCTGGTCTCCGACAGCGCGGTCCGTCTCATCGAACGGAGGGTGCTGTCGTGGCGCCGCACACTGAGCAACTGACCCGTCCCGCCGTACGACTGCGGGGCCTGACCCGGTCCTTCGACGGGCGTACCGTCCTCGACGGCATCGACCTGGACATCCCCGCCGGTCAGTTCGTCGCCCTCCTCGGGCACAGCGGATCCGGCAAGTCGACCCTGCTGCGGGCCGTCGCGGGCCTGGACCACGAGGTCACCGGGAGCGGCGAACTCAGCGCGCCCGAGCGGGTGTCCGTGGTCTTCCAAGACTCGCGGCTGCTGCCCTGGCGCCGGGTGCTGGACAACGTACTGCTGGGGACGGACGGTGCGGACAAGGGGCGGGCGGCGCTCGCCGAGGTGGGTCTGGCCGGCCGCGAGCGGGCCTGGCCGAGCGAGCTGTCCGGTGGCGAGGCCCAGCGGGCGGCGCTCGCCCGCTCCCTGGTCAGGGAGCCCGAACTGCTGCTCGCCGACGAGCCGTTCGGCGCGCTGGACGCGCTGACCCGGATCCGGATGCACCACCTGCTGCGCGAGCTGTGGGAGCGCCACCGGCCGTCCGTGCTGCTCGTCACCCACGACGTGGACGAGGCGATCGTGCTCGCCGACCGTGTGCTCGTCCTCGACCGGGGCCGCATCGGCCTCGACCTGACCATCGACCGCCCGCACCCGCGCTCCTACCGGGACCCGCTGCTCGGCGAGTACCGGGAGCGGCTGCTCGCCGCCCTGGGCGTGACGGAGGACCTCGCATGACCCGGCAACTGCACCTGAACGCGTTCCTGATGAACACCGGCCACCACGAGGCGTCCTGGCGGCTGCCCGAGAGCGACCCGCACGCCCATGTCCGGCTGGAGCACTACGTCGGGCTGGCGCGGACCGCCGAGCGCGGCACCTTCGACTCCCTGTTCCTGGCCGACGGACCCCAGCTGTGGAACAGCGTGGGCCAGCGCCCCTCGGGGGCCCTGGAGCCGCTCACCCTGCTGACCGCGCTGGCGACGGCGACCCGGCACATCGGCCTGATCGCCACCGCCTCCACCTCCTACAACTCCCCCTACAACCTGGCCCGCAAGTTCGCCTCGCTGGACATCATCAGCGGCGGCCGGGCGGGCTGGAACATCGTCACCACCGCCGGCGCCGACGCGGCCCGCAACTTCGGCCTGGCCGCGGAGCCCGCCCACGCCGAACGGTACGCGCGCGCCGCCGAGTTCCTCGACGTGGCCCTCAAGCTGTGGGACAGCTGGGAGGACGACGTGGTCGTCGCCGACAAGGCCGCGGGGGTCTGGGGCGACGCCGCCAAGATCCATCCGCCCCGGCACCGGGGGACGTACTTCAGCGTCGAGGGCGCCCTCAACGTGCCCCGCACTCCGCAGGGTTACCCGCTGCTCGTGCAGGCGGGCTCCTCCGAGGACGGCAAGCGGTTCGCGGCCCGGTACGCGGAGGCGGTGTTCACCGCCCAGCAGACCCTCCAGGACGCGCAGGCCTTCTACGCCGACCTCAAGTCCCGTACCGCGGCGGCCGGACGCGATCCCGACGGGCTCAAGGTGCTGCCCGGCATCGTCCCGGTCGTCGGCTCCACGGAGGCCGAGGCGCGCGCCGCGGAGCGGGTGCTGGAGGAGCACATCGTGCACCGGCACGGGGTGGCCCACCTGGAGGGCCTGCTGCGCCTGCCGCCGGACACCCTCGAACTCGACGCCCCGCTGCCCTCCGATCTGCCGCCGGAGAGCGCGATCGAGGGCGCGAAGAGCCGCTACACGCTCGTGGTGGAGCTGGCCCGGCGCGAACGCCTCACCGTCCGGCAGCTGATCGGCCGGCTGGGCGGCGGCCGCGGTCATCTCACCTTCGCCGGTACGCCCGAGCAGGTCGCCGACGCGATCGAGACCTGGTTCACGCGCGGCGCGGCCGACGGCTTCAACATCATGCCCGCGGTCCTGCCCTCGGGTCTCGACGCCTTCGTCGACCACGTCGTCCCGGTCCTGCGCGCCCGCGGCCTGCTCCGCACGGAGTACGGACCGCGGCAGACCCTGCGGGAGCGCTACGGCCTCCCGCGCCCCGCCAACCAGTACACCGCCGGCGCACCCGCGCTCGTCTGAAGGGAACACCTGTCATGACCGACCTGCGTATCCAGAAGATCACCGCGAACATCGGCGCCCGGGTCTCCGGCGCGGACATCACCCGGCCGCTGGACGAGGAGACCGTCGCCGCGCTGCGCGAGGCGCTCAACGTGCACAAGGCGCTGGCCTTCGACGCCGAGGGCCTGGACGACGAGGGCCAGCAGGCCTTCGCGCGCCACTTCGGGGACCTCACGACCGCCCATCCGACCGTCGGCGCGGTCGAGGGCGCCCCGAACGTGCTGCCGGTCGACAGCGAGCGCGGCCGGGCCGCCAACCACTGGCACACGGACGTCACCTTCGTCCTCAACCCGCCGCAGGCCAGCACCCTGCGCAGCATCACCGTGCCGCCGTACGGCGGCGAGACGCTGATCGCCAGTTCGGCGGCCGCCTACCGTGACCTGCCCGAGCCGCTGCGCCGGTTCGCGGACACGCTGTGGGCGGAGCACACGAACGACTACGACTACGCCGTGCCGGATGAGGAGATCGACGAGGAGCAGGCCGCGCAGCGCGCCCAGTTCACGTCGATCAAGTACCGCACGGTCCACCCCGTGGTCCGCGTGCACCCGCTGACCGGGGAGCGCGGGCTGTTCGTCGGCGGCTTCGCGCAGCGGATCGTGGGGCTGTCGCCGGGCGAGTCGCGCAAGATCCTCGACCTGCTCCAGGCGTACGTCACCCGGCCGGAGAACATCCTGCGCTGGCGCTGGTCGGAGAACGAGCTGGTGCTGTTCGACAACCGGATCACCCAGCACTACGCCGTCGACAACTACGACCGCGCGCCCCGGCGGCTGCACCGGGTGACGGTCGCCGGTGACGTGCCCGTGGGCATCGAGGGCAAGGAGAGCTACACGATCGAGGGTGACGCCTCTCACTACACCTCGGTCTCGGGGTGACCGGAGGGCCACGGCGCGTGAAGTGAGTGTCCGAATATCGGGCACTCCTTCCCGGCAGTCGGAGGGCTGCCCAGACTGTGGGCGTTCGCAGCCCTCTCACGCACTGGACGAGCCGCGCCCATGCCCCACAACACCTCTGTCGAGACGCCGCCGCAGCAGGACCGGCGGGACGGCGACCCCTCGGCCTCCGGATCCCTCGCACACGGACTGAAGCAGCGCCATCTGTCGATGATCGCCCTCGGTGGCGTGATCGGCGCCGGACTGTTCGTCGGCTCCGGCGCCGGCATCGCCGCCGCCGGGCCGTCGATCGTCGTCGCCTACGCCGTCTCCGGCCTCCTCGTGATGCTGGTGATGCGGATGCTCGGCGAGATGTCCGCCGCGCACCCGTCCTCGGGCTCCTTCTCCGCGCACGCCGAGCGGGCGATCGGCCCCTGGGCCGGCTTCACCGCCGGCTGGTCCTTCTGGGTGCTGCTGTGCACGGCCGTCGGCCTGGAGGGCATCGGCGCCGCGAAGATCGTCACCGGCTGGCTGCCCGGTACCCCCGAGTGGGCCTGGGTGGCGCTCTTCATGGTCGTCTTCTGCGGGGCGAACCTCGCCGCGGTGAAGAACTTCGGCGAGTTCGAGTTCTGGTTCGCGGCCCTGAAGGTGGGCGCGATCAGCCTGTTCCTGGTGCTGGGCGGGCTGGCCGTGGCGGGCGTGCTGCCGGGCACCGACTCCCCTGGCGTCTCCCACCTCACCGACTTCCTCCCCAACGGCAGCGAGGGCCTGGTCATCGGCCTGCTCGCCTCGGTCTTCGCCTACGGCGGCCTGGAGACGGTCACCATCGCCGCCGCCGAGTCGGAGAACCCGGTCAAGGGAGTGGCGAGCGCGGTCCGTACGGCGATGTGGCGCATCGCGCTGTTCTACATCGGCTCGATGGCACTGATCGTCACCTTGGTCCCCTGGGACTCGAAGGAGGTCGTCGAGAAGGGCCCGTACGTCGCCGCCCTCGACCACCTCGGCATCCCGGGCGCCGGCCAGCTGATGAACGTGGTCGTGCTGGTGGCGCTGCTGAGCGCGATGAACGCCAACATCTACGGCTCCTCGCGCATCGCGTACTCGCTGGTGGAGCGCGGCCAGGGCCCGAAGGCGCTGGGCCGGGTCTCCGCCGGGGTCCCGCGCGTTGCCGTACTGGCCTCCTGCGTCTTCGGCTTCGCCTGCGTGGTCCTCAGCTACTGGCGGCCCGACGACGTCTTCCCCTGGCTGCTGAACATGATCGGCGGGGTCATCCTGGTCGTCTGGTTCTTCATCGCCGTCTCGCAGCTGCGGCTGCGCCGCCGGCTGGAGCGGGAGGCGCCGGACAAACTCGCCGTGCGGATGTGGGCGTTCCCGGTCCTGACCTGGGTGGCGCTGGCCGGGATGGCGGGGATCTTCGTCCTGATGGCGCGCGAGCCCGACACCCGCGTGCAGCTGTACGCGACGGGCGCGATGACGGTGTTCCTGGCGGCCGTCGGCTACGCCAGACAGCGGGCCCGCGCCCGGAGCTGAACGCTCCCTCGCCCGCCCTCACCCGGCCCTCACGCACCGAAAGGCCCTCGCGTCGAACACGCGAGGGCCTTTCCGTCGTCACGCCGTGCGCGCGACCACCGCCGCAACCACGACTGCGCGGTCGCGCCGGCGGTCGCTCAGAGGTCGCTCAGAGGTTGCTGAAGTCGGGGCCCTTGGTACGGGTGCGCTTGATCTCGTAGAAACCCGGGACCGAGGCGACCGCGAGGGTGCCGTCCCAGAGACGGGCGGCCTCCTCGCCCTGGGGCGCGGGAGTGACGACCGGGCCGAAGAAGGCGATCTGCTCGCCGTCGGGGCCGGGCACGGCGATGACCGGGGTACCGACGTCCTGGCCGACCTTCTCGATGCCCTCCTTGTGGGAGGCGCGCAGCTCGGCGTCGAACTCGAAGTCCTTCTGCTCGGCGTAGTCGATCAGGTCGGCGGGCAGGCCGACATCGGCCAGGGCGGCGGCGATGGCCTCCAGGGTGGGGCCCTCGCCGTTGTTGTGGAAGCGGGTGCCGAGCGCGGTGTAGAGCGGGCCGAGGACGTCGGCGCCGTGCTTCTGCCAGGCCGCGGTGACCACGCGCACCGGCTTCCACGCCTTGGTCGCGAGCATCTCCCGGTACTCCTCCGGCAGCTCCTCCAGCCGGTCCTCGTTCAGCACGGCCAGGCTCATGATGTGCCAGCGGACCTCGATGTCGCGGACCTTCTCCACCTCCAGCACCCACCGGGAGGTCATCCACGCCCACGGGCAGAGCGGGTCGAACCAGAAGTCGACGGGGGTCTTGGCGGACACGGCAGCGGTGTCGGACATGGCTCTCCTCAGGATGCGGGGTTCGCAGGCGGCAACACCGGCCCGTGCCGCCGCATTCCCTCGTGCCCGGCGTCAGGGGCGCATGGCAGGATCGGTCCTGTTCCGTCGTGTCCAATGACGTGTCCGACACATCCAGAGGGAGTACCCGTGCCCGGTGAGAATCTGACCCGCGACGAAGCCCGGGAGCGGGCCGCCC
Source organism: Streptomyces adustus (assembly GCF_009377175.1). Taxonomy (GTDB): domain Bacteria; phylum Actinomycetota; class Actinomycetes; order Streptomycetales; family Streptomycetaceae; genus Streptomyces; species Streptomyces adustus. The sequence continues at coordinate 6,933 of NZ_VJZD01000221.1, read as the reverse complement.
TGCTGTCCGTCGACGGGTACGAGGTGTCCCTCGACCTGCGCTCCGCCGTCGGCGACGGGGACGAGGAACCGCGCACCTTCCGCTCGGTGACCACGATCCGCTTCCGGTGCGCCGAGCCCGGCGCGTCGAGCTTCGCCGACCTGGTCGCACCGGGCGTGACGGCCGTCTCGCTCAACGGCCGCGACCTCGACCCGGGGGCCGTCTTCGACGGGTCGAGGATCCTGCTGGAGGACCTCGCCGCCGACAACGAGCTGGTCGTCGACGCGCAGTGCGCGTACTCCCGCACCGGCGAGGGCATGCACCGCTTCGTCGACCCCGAGGACGGCGAGGTGTACCTGTACACCCAGTACGAGCCGGCCGACTCCCGCCGCGTCTTCGCCAACTTCGAGCAGCCCGACCTCAAGGCCCCGTTCCGGTTCGAGGTGCGGGCGCCGGAGGGCTGGACGGTGTGGAGCAACGGGGCCGGTGAACTCGCCGACGGGGTGTGGCGGTTCGCCGAGACGAAGCCGATCTCGACGTACATCACCTGCGTGACGGCGGGCCCGTACCACTACGTGACCGACTCCTACTCGCGCACGTTCGCCGACGGCACGACGCTGCGGATCCCGCTCGGCGCCCTGTGCCGCAAGGGTCTGGCGCCCTACTTCGACTCCGACGACGTCTTCCTGGTCACCAAGCAGGGGCTGGACTTCTTCCACGACCACTTCGACTACCCGTACCCGTTCGGCAAGTACGACCAGGCGTTCGTGCCGGAGTACAACCTCGGCGCGATGGAGAACCCGGGCCTGGTGACCTTCCGCGAGGAGTACATCTTCCGCGGGAAGGTGACGCAGGCGTCGTACGAGGCGCGGGCCAACGTCATCCTGCACGAGATGGCGCACATGTGGTTCGGCGACCTGGTCACCATGGTGTGGTGGGACGACCTGTGGCTGAAGGAGTCCTTCGCCGACTTCATGGGCACCTTCGGCAACGTCGGCGCGACCCGCTTCACCGACGCCTGGATCACCTTCGCCAACCGTCGCAAGGCCTGGGCCTACCGCGCCGACCAGCTGCCCTCCACCCACCCGATCACCGCGGACATCCGCGACCTCCAGGACGCCAAGCTCAACTTCGACGGCATCACCTACGCCAAGGGCGCGAGCGTCCTGAAGCAGCTGGTGGCGTACGTCGGCCAGGACGCGTTCCTGGAGGGCGCCCGGCGCTACTTCAAGCGCAACGCCTACGGCAACACCCGGCTGGGCGACCTGCTGTCGGTGCTGGAGGAGACCAGTGGACGGGACATGGCCTCGTGGGCCCGCTCCTGGCTCCAGACGGCCGGCGTCAACTCGCTGACCCCGCAGGTGCTGCTGGACGCGCAGGGCCGGGTCGCGGAGCTGGCCGTGCTCCAGGACGCCGCCGAGTCCCACCCCGAGCTGCGCCCGCACCGGGTGGCGATCGGCCTGTACCGGCGCACGGCGGACGGCGCCCTGGAGCGCTACGCGCGCGCGGAGGCGGACGTCGAGGGCCCGCGCACGGTGGTGGCGGAGCTGGCCGGGGCGCAGGCGCCGGAGCTGGTCCTCGTCAACGACGACGACCTGACGTACTGCAAGATCCGCTTCGACGACACCTCGCTCCAGACGCTGCGCGCCCACCTCGGCGATCTCACCGACCCGCTGGCCCGCGCCCTGTGCTGGTCGGCGCTGTGGAACCTGACCCGGGACGCGCTGCTGCCGGCCCGGGACTTCGTCGACCTGGTGCTGCGCTTCGCGGGCCGCGAGTCGGACATCGGCGTGCTCCAGATGCTGCACGCGTGGGCCGACTCCGCGCTGGTCAACTATGTGGCACCGCAGTGGCGCGAGACGGGCGAGCGGCTGCTCACGGACGGCGCGCTGACCGAGCTGCGGTCGGCCGAGCCGGGCAGCGAGCACCAGCTGGCGTGGGCGCGGTTCTTCGCGTCCGTGGCGTCCGCCCCGGCCGATCTCCAGCTGCTGAAGGACCTGCTGGAGGGGACCGAGGAGATCGAGGGGCTGGTGGTCGACCAGGAGCTGCGCTGGGCGTTCCTGGAGCCGCTGGCGGCGCACGGGGTCGCGGACGAGAAGATGCTCGCCGCCGAACTGGCCCGCGACGACACCGCGTCCGGCAAGCGTCACCAGGTCCGCTGTCTGGCCGCCCGCCCCTCGGCGGCGGTAAAGGCGCAGGCCTGGGCGCAGGTGGTCGAGTCGGACGCGCTGTCCAACGCGCTCGTCGAGGCCACGATCGCGGGCTTCGCCCAGCCCTCCCGGCGGGAGCTGCTCGCGCCGTACACGCAGAAGTACTTCGCCGTCATCGACCGGGTGTGGTCCGAGCGGTCCATCCAGATCGGCATGGACGTGGTGCGCGGCCTGTTCCCCGCGCTCCAGGACTCCCAGGAGACGCTGGACGCCGCCGACGCCTGGCTGTCGGCCCACGAGAAGGCGGCTCCGGCACTGCGCCGGCTGGTGCTGGAGGCGCGGGACGACCTGGCGCGCGCGCTGCGCGGACAGGCCTGCGACGCGGCGGCCGGCGCCTGACCGGCCCAGGGACCGAACACTCCGCAGTCATTAAGGAATTCAGCAAATAGCCGTTACGGAATTCAGGCAATAGGAACCGTAACCCCTGGTCCGTCCCGAACGGACCAGGGGTTTTCCGCGCCTTTTCGGCACCCGAACACCCGTCCTTTAGGGCCACCTTGTCCATATTTGTCGACAGGTGTGTAACAGGGGTTACGGGACGGACCGGGCGCGGGAACCTCCGGGTCATGAACCACAACACCCCACTCCCCCCACTCTCCCCCCGCACCGTGCGCCGCCTGTCCGAGGCGCACCGCCGCGTCATGACGGCCCACCAGCTCCGCGCGCACGGCGTCTCGGCCGCCGAGGCGAACGAGCAGTGCCGCGCCCGCGGCCCCTGGCAGCAGCTCCTGCCGGGCGTGTTCCTGCTCCGTCCCGGCCCACCGACCAGCGAGGAGCGGCTGCACGCGGTGCTCATGTACGCGGCCCGCGAGTCGGCGCGCCCCGCGGTGCCCGCGCAGCCGGGCGCGGACGAGCCCCACCGTCCGCACTACGCCGACGCGATGATCACGGGTCTGGCCGCCCTGACCCTGCACGGCTTCGCCGGCACTCCCCCGCTGCCGTCCCTGGAGCAGCTCGACGTCCTGGTCCCGCGGCTGCGGCGGCTGCGCTCCGCGGGCTGCGCGCGGATCGTGCGCACCGCGGACCTGCCCGTCCCGGACCAGGTCACGGGCCTGCCGGTGGCCCCGGTCCCGCGCGCCCTGGCCGACGCGGTGGCCGAGATCGCGGACGCGGGCGCCGTACACCGGCTGCTGACCGAGGCGGTTCGCGGCGGCCACTGCGAACCCGCGGCCGTCGTGCGGGAGTTGAACCAGGCGGGACTGCTCGGCCGGGCGCATGTGGTGGACGCCGTGGACTCGCTGCTGGCCGAGCGCCGGGCGATCGCCGAGGGCCGCCTGTACCGGATGGTCCGCGCGTACGGTCTGCCCGACCCCGTCTGGAACGTCGACCTGCGGCTGCCGGGCGGTCCGCACCTGGGCGGCCTGGACGCCTACTGGCCCGAGCAGGCGGTGGCGGTGGAGCTGGACACCCGCGCCCCCCGTCAGGACGAGGACGCGCTGTGGTCCGAGTACGCCCGCAAGCGCGAGCACCTGGAGCGGCTGGGCATCACGGTCGTCCATGTCGCCCCGAAGCGGCTCAGGGACGCGATGGAGGAGCAGGCGGCGGTGGTCCGTACGGCGCTGATGGCGTCGCGGGACCGTGAGCCCGCCGCGCATGTCGTGGTGCTGCCCCGGTAGTGACGGACCGGGCCGGCACCAGGAGGGGGGAGGAGGGGCCGCCGGACCGAGCCGGCGGCCCCTCCTCGTACGGTCGGCGGGCTCGTACCGTCCGCGTCCCCTCGGCGATCGCCGTCCTACAACGTCTCCGGGAGCGACGGGCGGGTCACGCCCGCGTGCACGCGGTCGATCAGCTCGGCGTACGACGCGATCATGCGGGTCCGGCTGAAGCGCTCACGGCCGGCCGCCAGGGCCGGTGCGAGGGCGCCGCGTCCCGCGACCGCCTCGTCCCAGGCACGGGCCACGGCCTGCGGGTCGGGCGGGGTGACGAACCCGAGCCCGCTCACGATCGCCGCGCTGTCCCCCACGTCGGTGGTCACCGGGATCGCGCCGCACATCATGCCCTCGATCAGGCACAGCGGGGCCGCCTCGCCCCAGGCCGAGGTCAGCGCGACCACGTCGGACGCGGCGTACACGACCTCCATGTCGCGCCGCACCCCCAGCAGGTGCACCCGCCCGGCCGGCGGGCGCTCGCCGCCGAAGGCGTCCGCGATGTCCGCCCCGAGCTCCGGGTTGGCGTCGGTCATGCCCGCCCCGCACAGCAGCACATGCCCGTCCGGACGGTCGCGCAGCCAGGCCCGGGCGGCCCGCAGGAACAGCGGGACGTTCTTCATCGCCGCGTACCGGGCCGCGAGGACGACCACCGGTGCCGCGTCCGGGATGCCGAGCTCGGCCCGCAGCGCGATGCGGCGGGCCGGATCGGGCCGGAAGCGCACCAGGTCCACCCCGTTCGGGATGACGTGCAGCAGCTCCGCCGGGACCCCGGCCGCCTGGTACGCGGCCCGCGTGGACTCGGCGCAGCAGACACAGGCCGCCACGGTGCCGTCGGCGATGGCGGTCCGCAGTTCGTCCAGCGCCGGACCCTGGTTCTCGGGGTCCGAGCGGTGCAGCGCGACCACCACCGGGCGGCGCGGCAGGCCCGCCTGGTTGAGCAGGGACAGGGGCTGCTCCTTGAGCGACAGGATCACGTCGACGTCCGCCATCGCCCGCGCCGTTTCGGCCAGTTCCGGGCCGCTGAAAACGGCCGAATCGCCTCTCACGCCGAACGTACGGCCGAGGGAGCCGACCCCGACCCCGGCCGCGGTCAGCGCCCGGTAGCAGGCGTCGTCCTCCATCCGCTGCCGGGTGGCCTCACGGTGCACCTCCGCGTACACGCTCAGGACCCGTTGATACTGGCCTCCTTCTCGCAGCCCCAGCACGACATCGCTGTGCACGATCCGGGCACCGCCGGAGAAGAAGCCTTCGTAGACCGACAGCACCCGCAGTCCGCGTCCGGTACGCACACGACCACCCGCCTTGCACACATATCAAGCCATCCCCCGTGAACTGCGGGTTAGCCGATATGAGGCGATACCGACATTGCCTGCGCGTGAACACCGTGCTTCGTGTCCGTGGCAGCTCATCGACACGTCCACTCCCGCCCCGGGGCTCCGCGCCACGGCGCCGCCCGGCCGGCGCGGCGGTCACCCACCGCGTCGACCGGACCGCGCTCAGCTCTTCTTCAGCACCAGTTCGGTGTTGCGGTCCCGGGCCTCGCCGGCCCGCTCCGCGCGGGCGCCGGGAGTGTTGAAGGCCAGCTCGCGGTAGAGGGCCGCGAGGCCGGTCTGGGAGAGGTCGGTGAAGTCCGTGCGGTGCGGGGCGGCGGACTCGATCAGGGTGGTGAAGACGGACAGGGTCCCGTCCTTGTTGTCGGTGAGCTCGATCACCCGGGCGAGCTGGGGGTGGTCGACGTGGGAGGCGGTGGAGATCTCCCAGAAGGAGTGCCCGGCGGCGGACGTGTGCGAGGTGATCACGTTCTTGTGGATATGGCCGTTCACCCAGGCCAGCACGTTGCGGTGGCGGCCGAGCAGGGAGACCACCTCGGCGCCGGAGTGCCGGGCCTCGTGCGGACGGGCCGGGTCGGGCCGGGTGTTCGTCATGGTGCCGCTGGTGTGGTGGCTGAAGACGATCACGTACGAGTCCGCGTGCTCCCGCAGGGTCCGCTCCAGCCACTTCAGCTGGGCGGTGCCGACTGAGCCCTCGTAGTGGCCGCCGGGGTCGGTGGTGTCGAGGCTGACGCCGAGCACGTCGTCGGCGACCCGGAAGCTGTAGTACTGGGTGCCGGCCGCCAGGTTCGCCGCGGAGTAGCCGTGCCCGACCGGGCCGGGACCGGTGTACGCGGGGTCGAGATGGGCCTTGAGGTAGTCGGCCGGGGTGTAGGGGGCGCGGCGCTCGTCCGGGGTGACCGCGCGCATGTCGCGGGCGTGCGCCTTGAGCAGGTCGCCGAAGGCCGTGCCCTTGGGGTCCGTGGCCCCGGAGATGAACCGCTCCAGCTTCTCCCCCTCGGCCGGGTCGAGCGTCATGAGTTTGCGGCCGCCGACCGCGTACTCGGCGAGATAGGAGTCGCCGTGCCCGTAGCAGCCCAGCGGCAGGGCGTCGTGGTTGCCGACGGTCGAGTACCACGGCAGGCCGAGTCCGGGGCTGTGCAGTTCGCGGGTGGCGGCGGCGAGGAAGCCCGCCAGGTGCGGGAAGCCGCGCTGCTTGTCGGCGTCGCGCAGGGCCTGGTCGGGCTGCCAGTACAGCTTGAGGCCGCTGTTCTGGACGCCCTCGTAGTGCCGCGGGTCACCGGAGTTCGGGGTGATGCGACCGCCGCTCATGACGGTCAGGAACCACTCCAGCTCGGTACGGGCGTTGTTGTCGGTGTTGTCGCCGGTGGTCATCGCGAAGTGCAGCGGCGAACCGGTGACGGGCGCGCCGCGCAGCGCGTTGACGCGCTCGACGAGGGAGACGGCGCCGTGCACCGTCAGCGCCTCGTGCGGCCGCCAGCGGCTGACGTCGGCCGAGCGCAGGAACTCCAGCCGCAGCGGATGCTGACTGTCGATCAGGTGGAGGTCGGTGAGCTGCACGAAGGCGGCGAGCGCGGTACGACGGTCCGCGCGGCCCGCCTTGGGGGCGGCGAGGTCGTCGCGGACGACGCGCCGCCAGCCGGGGCCGTCGCCGAGCCGGCGGTAGCCGGAGGCGGTGCGCGGGGCGGCGACGCTCGCCAGGGTGGTGCCCCGGGTGTACGGGGCGAGGGCGGCGGCCGTGGCGGGGCGGGACGAGGCGACGGG
>NZ_VJZD01000220.1 GCF_009377175.1 Streptomyces adustus | reverse complement strand
GCTGTGGGAAAAGGCGGGGGCGGCGGGGCGGCGGTTCACGACACCGGCTCCGTCAGCTCGCGGTCCGTGGGGACCTCGGTCGCGACCGTCACCGCCGCCGGGGCCAGGTCGGCCGGGGTGGGCATGACACTGCCGGGCAGCCGGACGGCGGCCGCGCCGTGCGCGACGGCGGAGGCGAGCGCCCGCGGGCCGCTGCCGCCGGCGATCAGGAAGCCGGCCAGGGAGGCGTCACCGGCGCCCACGTTGCTGCGTACGACGTCGACCCGCGCGTCGGCGAACCAGGCGCCCTCCGCGTCCACGAGCAGTTGCCCGTCGGCGCCGAGGCTCGCGAGCACCGCACCGGCGCCCCTGGCGCGCAGTTCCTCGGCCGCCTTCAGCGCGTCGCCCACGGTGGACAGGTTGCGCCCGACGGCCTCGGCGAGCTCCTCGGCGTTCGGCTTCACCACGTCGGGCCGCTCGCGCAGCGCCGACAGCAGCGCGGGGCCCGAGGTGTCCAGGGCGATCCGCGCCCCCGCGGCGTGGGCGCGGGCGACCAGGTCGGCGTACCAGGACGGCGTGAGACCTCGGGGCAGGCTCCCGCAGCAGGCGATCCAGTCGGCGTCGCCCGACTGCTCGCGCACCGTCTCCAGCAGCAGTTCCTGCTCGGCGGGCGACAGTTCGGGACCCGGCGCGTTGATTTTCGTCAGGACGCCGTCCGCCTCGGCCAGGGCGATGTTCGAGCGGGTGGCACCGGCGACCGGGACCCGCGCGACCTCGATGCCCTGTGCGTCGAGGAGCTCGGCGACGAGCGCGCCCGGCGCGCCCCCCAGGGGCAGCACGGCTACCGTGCGCCGCCCGGCGGCCGCGACGGCGCGCGAGACGTTCACGCCCTTGCCGCCGGGGTCCACGCGCTCGCCGGTCGCGCGGATGACGTCGCCGCGCTCCAGCGAGGGCACCTCGTACGTGCGGTCGAGGGACGGGTTGGGGGTGACGGTGACGATCATGTGCGTACCACTTCCGTGCCGCCGCGCTCGATGACGGCGGTGTCCTCGGGGCTCAGCCCGTTGTCGGTGATCAGTAGGTCGACGTCGCCGAGGCCGCCGAAGCGGGCGAAGTGCTCCTGCCCGTGCTTGGCGGAGTCGGCGAGCAGCACCACGCGGCGGGCGGCGGCGATCGCGGCCCGCTTCACCGCGGCCTCGGCCAGGTCGGGGGTGGTCAGACCGTGCTCGGCGGAGAAGCCGTTGGCGGCCACGAAGAGGACGTCGGCCCGGATCTCGGCGTACGCGCGCAGCGCCCAGGCGTCGACGGCGGCGCGGGTACGGTGCCGTACCCGCCCTCCGACGAGGTGGAGCTGGATGCCGGGGTGGTCCGCGAGACGGGCCGCGATCGGCAGGCTGTGGGTGACGACGGTGAGCGAGGCGTCCAGCGGGACGGCCGCGGCGAGGCGGGCGACCGTCGTACCTGCGTCGAGGATCACCGTTCCCTCGACCGGCAGTTCCGTGAGGGCCGCCTTGGCGATGAGGTCCTTCTCGTCCGCCGAGGTGGACTCGCGTTCGGCCAGGTCGGGCTCGAAGTCGAGCCGCCCGGCCGGTATGGCGCCACCGTGGACCCGGCGGACCAGGCCCGCGCGGTCGAGGGCCTTCAGATCGCGGCGGATCGTTTCCGCGGTGACCTGGAACTCCTCGGCGAGTGACAGCACGTCCACGCGGCCGCCGTCACGGGCGAGCCGCAGGATCTCCTGCTGTCGCTCCGGTGCGTACATGTCCGTTCGCCTCCGACTGGTGCCCGAATCTGTGGTTTCACTGGGACACTACGTCCGGATTTCCAGAAAGTAAACAGGTTCGGGCATCAAGCAGACGCAAACGGGCTTCCCCCGTGCTCGCCGTGGGGCCGGAGACGCCGAGACGGCGGCGCCCGGAGGCACCGCCGTCCCGTTCGGATCGAAATCGCTCAGGGCACCAGCTCCGCCGCGGGCGCCGAGGCCGACGCGGACTCCGGTCCCTGCTCCGCCGTGCCGGAGTCCGACTCCTGCGCGCCCTCCACGTGCTGCGCCGGCCGCTTCGGCAGAGCGAACATCAGCAGGAAGATGGCGGCCATCACCACGGCCACCCAGACCAGGGCGTGCTGGAAGGCGTTCACGAAGGACGGTCCCACCTGGTCCGCGGTCAGCCGGTCGCCGATCTCGCCGAAGAAGACCACCGACACCAGTCCGAGCCCCAGCGCGTTGCCCATCTGCTGCACGGTGTTGATGAGCCCGGACGCCGAACCCGAGTGCTCGCGCGGCACCTCCGACAGCACCGCGTCCGTCAGCGGCGCGACGATCAGGCCCATGCCCAGCCCCATCACGACCAGCGGCAGCGCCATCTGCCAGGAGGCGATACCGAGCCCGTACCGCTCCGACTCGCCGATGTAGATCAGCACACCCACCGCCATCAGCAGCGCGCCCGCCTGGAGCACCTTGCGTCCGAAGCGCGGCACCAACTGCTGCACCGACAGGCCCGCCGCCACCGACACCGCGATCGAGAAGGGCACCCCGGTCAGCCCGGCCCGCAGCGGCCTCCAGCCCAGCCCGATCTGCATGTACAGCGTCCAGACCAGGAAGAAGACGCCGAGCGCGACCCCGAAGACCGTCTGCACCGCGATGCCGGCCGCGAAGCTCTTCACCCGGAACAGCGACAGCTCGACCAGCGGCGATCCGTCCCGCGCCGCCTTGCGCCGCTCGTACGCCACCAGCGCCCCGAAGACGACGAGCGAGCCCGCCATCGAGACGTACCCCCACAGCGGCCAGCCCAGCTCACGCCCGCGGGTCAGCGGGTACAGCAGCATCAGCAGACCCAGCGTCACCAGCGCGACCCCGACCAGGTCCAGCTTGAGGGCCTTCGGCGCCTTGGACTCGGTGATGAAGCGGTGGCCGAGGAGCAGGCCCGCGATACCGACCGGCAGGTTGATGAGGAAGATCGGGCGCCATTCGAGACCGAAGAGGTTCCACTCCGTCAGCAGCGCGCCGAGCAGCGGACCGGAGACCGCGCCCAGCCCGACGATCGCGCCGAACAGTCCGAACACCTTGCCCCGCTCGTGCGCCGGGAAGGTGGCGTGCACGATGGACAGGACCTGCGGCACCATCATCGCCGCCATACCGCCCTGGAGGATCCGCGAGGCGACCAGCATCTCCGGGTTCGCGGCGAAGCCGCACAGCGCGGACGCGAGCGTGAACCCGCCGATGCCTACGAGGAACAGCCGCTTGCGGCCGTGGATGTCGCCGAGGCGACCACCCGTGACGAGCCCGGCGGCGAAGGCCAGCGCGTAGCCCGCGGTGATCCACTGGATCTGGCTGAAGGTCGCGCCCGCGTCCTTCTGGATGGACGGGATGGCGATGTTGACGATGGTGACGTCGACAAGGTCCATGAACGCGGCGGTCATCACGATCGCGAGGGCGAACCAGCGACGCCGGTCGCCCACGTCGGGCTGAGCACTGAGAGGGGTCTCGGTGGAGGTCATATCCACAATCTAGGACCGTATTAGGTCAGATCATGTCCTAGTTGTACGGCATCCTCGAACTCATGACGACGGACACTCCGGCCCGGCTTCTCCAGCTCCTCTCGCTCCTCCAGACGCCCCGCGAGTGGCCCGGCGGCGAGCTCGCCGACCGGCTCGGGGTCTCCCGCCGCACGGTCCGGCGCGACATCGACCGGCTGCGCGAACTCGGCTATCCCGTGCAGGCGAGCAAGGGCGCCGACGGCGGCTACCGGCTGGTCGCGGGCAAGGCGATGCCGCCGCTCGTGCTCGACGACGAGGAGGCGGTGGCGATCGCGGTCGGGCTGCGCGCGGGCGCCGGGCACGCACTGGAGGGCGTCGACGAGGCATCGGTGCGGGCGCTGGCCAAGCTGGAGCAGGTGCTGCCGTCCCGGCTGCGCCACCGGGTGGCCACCCTCCAGGCCGCGACCACTCCACTGACCAGCGGGGACGGTGCGACCATCGCGCCCGAGACGCTGACCGTCATCGCCTCGGCGGTGGCCGGGGACGAGCGGCTGCGGTTCGCCTACCGGGCCGCGGACGGCACCCGGTCCCGGCGTCTCACCGAGCCCTATCGGCTGGTGTCGACGGGACGGCGCTGGTACCTCGTCGCGTACGACCTCGACCGGGCCGACTGGCGTACGTTCCGGGTCGACCGGGTGAGCGAGCCGGTCGCGACGGGAGCCCGGTTCACCGCGCGGGAGCTGCCCACCGGGAGCGCGGCGGAATACCTGCGCCGGTCGATCCGGCGGCGGCAGGAGACGTACGCCTTCGAGGCCGTCTTCACCGCACCCGCCGAGGCCGTCGCGGACCGGCTGCCGGCCTGGTTCGCGGACCCGGAGCCGACGGAGGGGGGCGGCTGCCGGGTACGGGGCGAGACCGACGATCCGCTGGAGTGGCTGGCGATGCGACTGTCGGTCCTGGGGTACGAGTTCGAGGTCCGCGAACCGGCGGAACTGGCTGATTTCGTACGAGAGTTGGGCGCACGTCTGATCCGGGCCGGGGGCGGGTGAGCCGGACGGGAACAGGTGAGCCGGGCCGGGCGGGAGCGATGGAGCCCGCTCACCGTCCTGCCGTCCGCCTCACCGCACGTCCTCCCAGGAGAAGCCGCGCAGCACCGTGAGGTTGCCCAGCGCCAGTGCCGCGGGTCCCTCCGCCGAGGTCGGCGCCGCGTTCCCCGCCGCCCAGACCTCGACCGCGACGCGGACCGCGGCACTCGCGGTGGCGGCGGCGAAGCGCAGTCTCGGGGACGCGGTGAGCCGCATGGCAACGATGTCGTCGCCCTGGGCCAGCCGTCGCGCCAGGATCTCCGTCAGCTCGCTCTCCGCGTCGTGGCAGACCTCCGCCCACACCTTCCGCAGGGCCGGGCCGGCCTCGGCCAGCCGGATCAGGGTCCGGGCCCACTCCCAGGAGACCGCCGGCACCCCCGCGCCGGGGGTCAGTGTCGCGCGCACCGCGTGTTCGAGGGCCTGCGGCAGCGACAGCCCGGCCGGGGCCTCGCGCACCGCTTCCGCCCAGTGCCGCGCGCCCGCCGCGTACAGGGGCGCGACCGCCTCCTCCTTGGTGGCGAAGTAGCGGTAGAAGGTGCGCGGGGCGATCCCGGCGGCCCGGGCGATGTCCTCGGCGCGGGTGGCGCGCAGCCCGCGGGTCGCGAAGAGACGTGCCGCCGCCCGGGCGATCTCCATCCGCGTGGCCGCCTTGCGTCGCTCGGTCAGCGAGGGAGCGGCGGACGCGGGAACGCCGGCCGCGGAAACGGTGGCGGAGGCGGCGGAAGCGGAACGAGCGGAAGGGGAGGAACAGGAGGAGCCGGGCGGAGCTGGTGCAGGGGTGGTACTCACGCTCGGCAGGCTATGCCCATGTGGCACAATCTGCCATTCGGCGGGCCACCCCGGAGTTCAGGTACGGGGTGCCCCGCCCTTCAAGCGTGCGCACATCCGGAGGCCGTCGCGCGTGTCGCATTCCGGCGGCCTCCCCTGGAAGCGTCCGGAGGCTTCCCCCGGAGGGGCGAGCCGGGCTCCGGCACCCGGGGGGATGGGCGCCGAAGCCCGACTCTGGGAAAGTCCCGGCGCCGGGGGGGGATTGCGTCGGGACATGGTTCATCGGTGCGAGGACAGGCCCCCCGGCCGCCCCGCGAGGCCCGAACTCCAGTGCCGTGGAGTCTTGTTCCCGGGGCCCTGCGGGTTGAAGCGGCGATACGTCGCCATGTTTGCGCGGGCTTTCGCCACCCGGCGTACGACCCCAGCGCACAGAGTTGGGCGCACCCATCGGGTACACGCCACCGTCCTGCGCGCCGGGCGGTGCATACGCCGGCAGGCGAAGGCCCGCACCGCGTCATACCGCCGGCGTCATGCCGCCGCGTCGAACCCGGTGTCGCGCGCCAGCTTCTTCAGTTCGAGGAGCGCGTGCTTCTCGATCTGGCGGATGCGTTCGCGCGTCAGACCGTGCTCCTTGCCGACCTCGGTGAGCGTGCGCTCGCGGCCGTCCTCGATGCCGTAACGCATCTTGATGATGGAGGCCGTTCGCTGGTCGAGGCGGCCGATCAGACCGTCCAGTTCCTCGCTGCGCAGCAGGGTGAGGACGGACTGTTCCGGCGACACGGCCGAGGTGTCCTCCAGGAGGTCGCCGAACTGGGTGTCGCCGTCGTCGTCCACCGACATGTTCAGCGAGACCGGGTCACGGGCCCAGTCGAGCACGTCGACGACCCGCTCCGGCGTCGAGCCGAGCTCGGCGGCGATCTCCGCGGGCTCCGGCTCACGGCCGTTCTCACGGTTGAACTCGCGCTGCACCCGCCGGATCCGGCCCAGTTCCTCCACCAGGTGGACGGGGAGACGGATGGTGCGGGACTGGTCCGCTATCGAGCGCGTGATCGCCTGACGGATCCACCAGGTCGCGTACGTCGAGAACTTGAAGCCCTTGCGGTAGTCGAACTTCTCGACCGCGCGCACCAGACCGGCGTTGCCCTCCTGGATCAGGTCGAGCAGGGGCAGGCCGCTGCGCGGGTAACGGCGCGCGACGGCGACGACCAGCCGGAGGTTGGAACGGATGAAGACGTCCTTGGCCCGTTCTCCGGCGGCGTCCAGTGCCTCCAGTTCCTCGCGGGTGGCGTCCGTGTCGGACTCCGCCTCACCGTCGAGGACCTGCCGCGCGAACACACCCGCTTCGATGGTCTGGGACAGGTCGACTTCCTTGGCTGCGTCGAGCAGCGGTGTGCGCGCGATCTCGTCGAGATACATGCCGACCAGGTCGCGGTCGGCGATCTCGCCGCCATGGGTGCGAACACTGCTTGCCGCGTCGGCCGTCTCGCCGGTGGCGGACTTACGACGGGCGACGGCACGGGTTGCCATGCGTGCTCCCTTGCGATGGTGGGTGCGGATGGTCCTTCGAACGCCTGACACCGCGCCCGGGACTCTCGCGGCTTTCTCCGGACTCTGCTCGGGTGCCCTGCATCCGATGGAAACAACGACTGGAATCAGGACAGAATTCCCAACCCGTCACCCTATTTTTCTGATCATGCAGTACCCTGTGCCGCCACGGAGGGGGACCGATGCCGTCGGAACGTACAGAAGTCCAGGTCAGGCCCGGGATCGAGAGTGACCTCGAAGCCCTCACGGCCCTCTACAACCACTACGTACGCGAGACGTCCATCACCTTCGATACCGCTGTCTTCACTCCGGAAGAACGCCGCCCTTGGCTGCTCTCCCACCCTGAAGACGGTCCACACCGTCTGATGGTTGCCACGGAGGCGGCCCCGAAAGGGATCTCACAGGAGATTCTGGGTTACGCCACATCCAGCCCCTACCGGCCGAAGGCCGCCTACTCCACCTCCGTCGAGGTGACGGTCTACGTCGCCCCGGGGGCCGGCGGCCGCGGCATCGGCACGCTCCTGTACGAGGCCCTGTTCGAGGCGCTGGCCGGCGAGGACCTGCACCGCGCCTACGCGGGCATCGCCCAGCCCAACGAAGCGTCCGTGCGGCTGCACGGACGCTTCGGGTTCCGGCACGTGGGCACCTACCGGGAGGTGGGCCGCAAGTTCGGCCGCTACTGGGACGTGGCCTGGTACGAGAAGGACCTCTGACCGAGCCGCACGGACCGGCCGGTCCGCATCCGTCGTACGCGTCGGCCGTACCGCGCCCGTCGCACGGATTCAGCCGAACTGCACCGACCGCTTCGCCATGCCCAGCCAGAACCCGTCGATCACGGACCGCTGGTCGTCGAGCTCGCCGGCCACCTCGGCCGCGCCCATGGTCACGAACAGCGGGGCGAAGTGCTCGGTGCGCGGGTGGGCGTAGCGGCCCGCCGGGGCCTTGTGGAGGAAGTCGAGCAGCGCGTCCCAGTCACGCGACTCCAGCGCCCGCCGGCCCCAGTCGTCGAACTCGGACGACCAGGTGGGCACCCCCGGGCCGGTGTGCCGTAGCGCGGCGAGGTTGTGGGTGAAGAAGCCGGAGCCGACGATCAGCACGCCCTCGTCGCGCAGCGGGGCGAGCCTGCGGCCGATCTCCATCAGCCGCTCCGGGTCGAGGGTCGGCAGGGAGACCTGGAGGACCGGGATGTCGGCGTCCGGGAACATCTCCACCAGCGGGACGTAGGCGCCGTGGTCGAGGCCCCGGTCCGGGATGTCCTGCACGGGGGTGCCGGGGGCGCGCAGCAGCTTGCGGACCGACTCGGCGAGCTCGGGGGCGCCGGGCGCCTCGTACGTCACCTGGTAGTAGTGCTCCGGGAAGCCCCAGAAGTCGTAGACGAGCGGCACGGTCCGGGTGGCGCCGAGGGCGAGCGGGGCCTCCTCCCAGTGGGCGGAGACCATGAGGATCGCCTTGGGCCGCGGCAGGTCGGCGGACCAGGCGGCGAGCTGGCCGGGCCAGACCGGGTCGTCCGCGAGCGGCGGCGCGCCGTGGCTGAGGTAGAGGGCGGGCATGCGCTCCTGGGCTGCGGCGGACATGGCGGCGGCTCCCTCCGGCGGACCGGATGTCGTACGGACCCGGCGCCAGGCGCTCGGCAGCCGCCATTCGGCGGCCGGCGTCCGGCGGTCCGTACTCGATGGTCAATGCTTGAACTCTAAAGCTAACTGTCGTCCAGACTAGCCCCGCTTTGTTTAAAGTTCAAGGACAACCCTCGTACAGTGGAGTACATGAACACGGCATCCGCGGCGCCCCCCGCGTCCCCCGCACCCGCCGGCGAGCCCCAGTGGCTCACTCCGCAGGAGCAGCGCGTCTGGCGCTCCTATCTGCACGCCACCACGCTGCTGGAGGACCACCTCGACCGCCAGCTCCAGCGGGACGCGGGCATGCCGCACATCTACTACGGGCTGGTCGTCACGCTCGCCGAGGCGCCGGAGCGCCGACTGCGGATGACCGAGCTGGCCAGGAAGGCGAAGATCACCCGCTCCCGCCTCTCCCATGCGATCGCCCGCCTGGAGAAGAACGACTGGGTCCGGCGCGAGGACTGCCCCTCCGACAAGCGGGGCCAGTTCGCGGTGCTCACGGACGCGGGCCTCGAGGTGCTGCGGCGCACCGCGCCGGGCCATGTGACGGCCGTACGGCAGGCGCTGTTCGACCGCCTGAGCCCGGAACAGCAGAAGTCCCTCGGCGAGATCATGCAGATCGTCGCCGAGGGACTCCAGCCGAACGAAGCAGGTGCGGACCTGCCCTGGCAGCGCTGAGCGACCGGCTCCGGCGGCCTGCTCGGCGCCCGGCTCACCCGGCCAGGGCGGGCCCGCGGGCGTGCGGACGAGACGTCCCCTTCCTCGTCCGCACGCGGGGCCCGAAGAGGTACGACGGGACGGACCCCGTCAGTGGGCGATCACCGGAACCGGCATCTCGTCCTCGGCGCCCGCACCGCTGCCGCTCACCACGGTGGAGCCGGGACGGCCGGCGTTGACCAGGGTGAAGGCGATGGCCGCGGAGACCACCAGGATGCCGACGGCGAACCAGATGGCGCTGGTGTAGCCGTGCACCATGCCCTCCAGCTGGACCAGCTGCGCCTGCGGCTTGGACCCGGCGGAGGCGATGTGGTCCTTGATGTAGGACGTGGTGGCCGAGGCGGCGATCGTGTTCAGCAGGGCCGTACCGATCGCGCCGCCCACCTGCTGCGAGGTGTTGACCATCGCGGAGGCGACACCGGCGTCACGCGCCTCGACGCCCTGGGTGGCCAGGGACATGGCCGGCATGAACGCCGTACCCATGCCGAGACCGAGCAGCAGCTGGGCCGGCAGGAGCAGCCCCGCGTACGAGGAGCCGATCTCCATCTGGGTCAGCAGCAGCATGCCGAGCGCGGCGGTCAGGAAGCCGGGGCCCATGAGCAGCCGCGGCGGGACGCGGGTCATCAGGCGGGCACCGATCTGGGTGGAGCCCGTGATCATGCCCACGATCATCGGCAGGAACGCGAAGCCGGTCTTGACCGGCGAGAAGCCCTTCACGACCTGGAGGTAGTAGGTCAGGAAGAGGAACAGGCCGAACATCGCGATGACCGCGAGGCCGAGCGAGAGGTAGACGCCACCGCGGTTGCGGTCGGTGATCACGCGCAGCGGCAGCAGCGGGGCCTTGACCTTGGACTCGACGAACACGAAGGACGCGAGCAGCAGCGCCGCGGCGACGAACAGACCGATCGTCACGGAGTTGCTCCAGCCGTCGGACTCGGCGCGGGTGAAGCCGTAGACGAGGGAGACCAGACCCAGGGTGGACAGCAGGACGCCCGGGATGTCGAGCGGCGAGCGGTTGCGGCCGCCGGCCGGCTCACGGATGACGAAGTACGCACCCGCTGCGGCGACGATGGCGAACGGGATGTTCACGAAGAACGTCCAGCGCCAGTCCAGGTACTCGGTGAGGAAGCCGCCCAGGATCAGACCGACGGCGCCGCCGCCACCGGCGATGGCACCGTAGATGCCGAACGCCTTGGCGCGCTCCTTGGCGTCGACGAACATCACCGCGAGCAGGGAGAGCGCGGCGGGCGCGAGCAGCGCGCCGAAGGCTCCCTGAAGGGCGCGGGCGCCGAGCAGCATGCCCTCGCTCTGCGCGGCACCGCCGAGGGCCGACGCGGCGGCGAAGCCGATCAGGCCGGTGACGAAGGTGCGCTTGCGGCCCCAGATGTCGGCGATCCGGCCGCCGAAGAGCAGCAGACCACCGAAGGCCAGCGCGTAGGCGGTGATGACCCACTGGCGGTTGCCGTCGGAGATGCCCAGGTCCTGCTGGGCGGAGGGCAGCGCGATGTTCACGATGGTCGCGTCGAGGACGACCATCAGCTGGGCGAGCGCGATGAAGACGAGCGCTTTCCAGCGGTTGGAGTGTGCGTCGGTCACGTCGGTGACGCGCCGGGCTGTTTCGGACATGGGGGTACCCACTTCGGGACTTCGTGACGGAAAAAGGCAAGGAAAAGGGACGAGCCGTCTGTCGTGCCGTTCGAGACGTGTTTCAGACGGTCTTCAGATCAACGGTCCGCGGACCGGCGAGGTACGCGAGGTGTCGGCGTCGTCGCCGCTGTCCCGCTGTCCCGCTATGGCTGTCTGTCGGTATGGCTATGACTGTCGGATGGCTGTGGCTGTGGCTGTCGCTGTGCGTGCGATGTCGCCGTCGATGCGGCTCAGGCTCGGCGCAGGTCCTCCAGGGTCACGGCGGCGCCCGGCAGGACGGAACGGGCCGGGGCCCGCAGACCGTCCAGGAACATTTGCAGATGGCGGTGGACGAAGCGGTCGACGCTGAGGCATCCCGTACCGGCCGGTGGTCGGCTGAGCTGGGCCACGGCGACCATCAGATCGCCGACGCCCACGTCGGTACGGAGCTGCCCGGCCGCCCTGGCCCGGTCCATGACCTCCTCGATGACCCCTTCGGCACGCTCCCGCGCGGCCTCCAGGTCGGGGTGGTGCTCGTCGAACGTGCTGGAGACCATCGGGCACAGCGCCCCGATCCGCTCGTCGGCGGCGGCGTGCACGAAGCGCTCCAGCGCCGCGAACGCGTCGCCGGTCTCGGCGAGCGCGACCTCACCGGCCCGCACCGTACGGTCCATCACCGAGCAGACGACCTCGCGGACGAGGGCGTCCCGATCGGGGAAGTTCCGGTACAGCGTGGCATTGCCGAGCCCGGCGCGGCGGGCGATGTCGTCGAGCGGCACATCCGGCCCGAACTCCACGAACATCTCCCGGGCCGCCGTGACGATCCGCTCCCGGTTGCGCAGCGCGTCGGCGCGGGGCCGGGTGTGCCTGCGCTGCACGGGGATCGCGGTCGCGGTCTGCACGGCATGCTCCATGGGTCGAGGGTGACTGCGATCCGGGGAGGGTTTCCCCGTTTCGCGCGAACACAGGTCTAAACGGGGAAGCAGTCCCCGGATATTTCCCGCCACCGAGGAGTTTTCGTGTGACCTGGGACACACCCCCTCCGACCACCCCTCACTCGCCCCCATGCGACCGCCGCCACCACCCATGGACCCGCCTACCGGCGAGAAACCCACGATCGGCCCCTCCAGCGCGCGCGTGTCGTTCCACCGAACCAGGGTGATCGCAAGGGTGCAGTCCGGTTCCGGCGGCTGCCTGGAGCGAAGGGCACACGCATGCAGCCGCAGCCGCCCCGCCGTCGGATACGCCCGCCCCGTGTGGCTGCCCTCGCCTCCGTGACCGCCCTGACCTTCGCGCTCAGCACTTCGGCGGGCACCGGCCACCTCAGTCCCTCCACGACGGCCGGGGCGGGCCCGATCTCCCTGGGCCGGGTCCCCGCCGCCCTCGGCCCGTGCATGATCAGCGGAGACGGATCCATCCAGATGTCGGAAGGCGTCCCGACCATCAGCGGCTACTCCCGCTCCACCGGCACCGTCCACGCCCTGACCCTGATGGTCGACTTCTCCGACGCGCCGGGCCCGGGCAACGCGATGGACCGCTTCCACGAGTTCTTCCCGCAGACCCAGAAGTGGTTCCGCACCAGCTCCTACGGCCGCCTCGACTACCGCCCCGAGACCCCGATCACCCACTGGCTGCGCATGCCCAAGCCGTTCAAGGCGTACGGAATAGAGCGCGGCGCGCCCTTCGACCCCGGCTACCGCGACCTGGTCCAGGACATCGTGGCCGGCGCGGACCCGGCCGTCGACTTCCGCTCGTACGACCTGCTGAACGTGCTGGTGACCCCGAACGCCGGCCCCTCAGCCCTGGACACCGTCCTGTCGGTGACCTTCGCCGGCAACAAGGACGCGCCGGTCGCCGACGGTGTCCCGGTCGCCAACGCCTCCTTCGTCTACTCCCGCCAGGACGACGGCTCCGGCTCCTACGACCGCACCGGCTACCGCGTCCTGCCCCACGAGAACGGCCACGTCTTCGGCCTGCCCGACCTCTACACCCAGGAGGGCGGGGGCGCGGTCGGCCACTGGGACATCATGAGCGAGGACTGGGGGGCCGACAACGACCTGCTCGGCTGGCACAAGTGGAAGCTGGGCTGGCTGGACGCCTCGCAGGTCAGCTGCGCGGCCCACCGCGGCACCAACGAGTACGAGCTGACCCCGCTGGCGCGCGCCGGCGGCCCGAAGCTCGTCTTCGTCCCCCTCAGCCGACGCAGCGGCTACGCC
Organism: Streptomyces adustus; assembly: GCF_009377175.1. Lineage (GTDB taxonomy): Bacteria > Actinomycetota > Actinomycetes > Streptomycetales > Streptomycetaceae > Streptomyces > Streptomyces adustus. Next base: position 2,810 of record NZ_VJZD01000220.1, on the reverse strand, counting down.
GTCGAGCTGCGCACCCGCGGGGGCAACGACGAGGCGGTCTGCCGGCCGGGCGTACTGATCTACAGGATCGACGCGTCGGTCGACACCGGCATGGGGCCGGTCACGGTGTACGACTCCCGGCGCGACTCCGGCGGCTGCACCCGCAGCCCGAACGTCCAGGCCGAACTCTCCGACGCCCCCTTCGTCCCCGGCGAGGTCTTCAAGGACCCCAAGCACGGCATCCAGATCGCGATAGCGTCGGCGGACCTGTCGGGGCACTACCGGATACGGGTGACACGGCAGTAGGACCGTTCCGCTCCCGGCCGGGCGGCCGGCTGCCCCGGGCCCGTCGTCCGTCACCACCGGACCGGCTGCCCCGGGCCCGCCCGTCACCACCGCACCGGGGCTACGGTGGGCCTGCCGCGAACGCCGTACCGGAGAACCGATGCCCGCGAACCCCAGGACCGAGGCCCACGGGGCCACCGGCACCGACGCCACCCCCCGCCCCGGCGCCGACGCCGACCCGGCCGCCACCGCCGTACCCGCCGAGGCCGTGACCCCGTTGCTGCGGGGCGTCGCGGTGCTGAGGCGGCTGACGGAGGCGGGCGGGACGCTCAGCCCGAGCGACCTGGAACGCGCCACCGGCCTCGCCCGCTCCACGGTCGACCGGATCACGGCCACTCTGGCCCGCATGGGGTACGTACGCCTCGACGGCCGCGACGTGGTCCTCGCCCCCCGCGTGATGGAACTGGGCAACGCCTACCTGGCGGCGCTGCGGCTGCCCGCCCTGCTCGACGCCCGCGCCGACCGGCTGGCCGACGAGCTGGACGAGTCCGTCTCCCTGGCGGTGGCCGACCACGACGGCATCCGCTTCATCCACCAGGCCACCCGCCGCCGCGCGATGTCCCTGAGCTTCCGCATCGGCGACCTGCTCCCGGCCGAACGCACCGCGCCGGGCGCGCTGTTCGCCACGGAGTGGGACGCGGCGGACCGGCGGCGCCGGCACGAACGCCGGGCGGCGGACCCGGAGGACCGCGCCTTCCCGACCGTACCGCCGCGCTCTCCCGCCGCCCCGGACGACTTCGAACAGCGCGCCGAACGGGCTCGCACGGACGGCTGGGCCCTGGACGACCAGCTGATCGAACCGGGCCTGGTGGCGGTCTCCGTGCCGGTACGCGATCCGCGCACCGACCGGATCGCCTGCGTGGCGAGCGTGGTCAGCCACACCAGTCGGCACACGGCGACGGACCTGCGCGACAAGCTCCTGCCCCGCCTGCGCACGGCGGTGGCGGAGATGGAGGACGACCTGCGCACCGCGCCCGCGCCGGCACCCGGACCGGCCCCGGCGGGCCTGGCGACCTGGACGGGCGCGTCGAAACAGGAACTGGGCAGGGACTTCGTCGAATCGCTGGCCCGCGGCCTGACCGTACTGACCGCCTTCGGCGAGGGCCGCGCCCGCCTGACGCTGACGGAGGTGGCCAAGGCCACGGGCCTGGCGCGGGCCACGGCCCGGCGGGCGCTGATCACCTACGAACACCTGGGCCTGGTGACGGCGGACGCCGACCGCACGTTCGCCCTCACCCCCCGGGTCCTGTCGCTCGGCTTCCCGCCCCTGTCGCGTACGTCGCTCCCCCGGATCGCCCGGCCGCACATGGCCGAACTGGCCCACCGCGTCCACGAGTCGACGTCCCTGGCGGTGCTGACCGCGACCGGCACGGAGATCCAGTACACGGCCCGGGTGGCCACCAGCCATGTCATGAGCGTGGACATCACGGTGGGGACGCGGCTGCCCGCGTACGCGACGTCGATGGGCCGGATCCTGCTGGCGGACGTGCCGGAGCCGGAGCGCGCCCCGGACACCCTGCGCTCCCTCACCCCCCGGACGATCACCGACCCGGCGCTCCTCGCCCGCACCCTGGCCGAGACCCGCGCGCAGGGCTACGCCCTGGTCGACGAGGAACTGGAGGAGGGCCTGCGCTCGCTCGCGGTCCCGGTCCGCGACCGGACGGGCCGGGTCGTCGCCGCCCTCAACACGGCGACACACGTGGCCCGCCGCACGGTGGACCAGTGTCTGCACGACCTCCTGCCCGAACTGACCGCGACGGCCCACCGCATCGAGGCCGACCTCCACGTGGCAGGCCACTTCACCCGCATCCCCGTGGCCTGAGCCCACACCCCCACCCAACAGATCCGGTACGCTGACGCCTGTGGCTCCACACGGCCACGATCACGCCTTCGTAGCTCAGGGGATAGAGCACCGCTCTCCTAAAGCGGGTGTCGCAGGTTCGAATCCTGCCGGGGGCACAAGGTCGGAAGGGGTCCTGCTCCCGGATTCGGGAGCAGGACCCCTTTTGACATCCACGTCTGACACCAACGGCGACGGTCACTGACGACCGGGACGCCTCCTGAGCAGCCGGTCCATGTGGCTCATGGCCTCCCACTGGGTGTCCTGCACGACGTGCGTGTACACGTCCATGGTGATGCTGATCTGCGAGTGGCCCAGAATCTCCATCGCGATTCGGGGCGCGACCCCGGCCGCCGTGAGAAGCGTGGCGGTGCCGTGCCGGGCAGAGGGCAGGGAGCGGGACAGTGCGGCGGCGACGGCTCTTCGGGTCGTCGTCGTACGGGACGCCACGACGACGCTGGGTCTGCTGACGGACGTAGAGGACGCGGGTGTCGAGGTCGGACCAGCGGAGGCCGACGCTCTCTCCCCGGCGGAGCCCATGGCGACGGCCAGGACGAAGGCCGCGTAGAGCGGGTCCTTGCGGGAGGCTGCGAGGAAGTCGAGCGTCTCGTCGAGAGTCCAGAGGCGGACGGGATGGGAGCTGGGG
>NZ_VJZD01000021.1 GCF_009377175.1 Streptomyces adustus | reverse complement strand
TATAAGAGACAGGGTCCGCAGGCGGGGCAGGCGACCGGCTGGGCGTGGAAGCGGCGGTCGGCCGGATCGGCGTACTCCCGGGCGCAGTCGGCGCACATGGGGAAGTCCGCCATGGTGGTGTGCGCCCGGTCGTACGGCACATCGGTGACGATCGTGAAACGCGGTCCGCAGTGGGTGCAGTTCACGAACGGGTGGCGGTGGCGGCGGTCGGCCGGATCCGCCAGTTCGCGCAGGCAGTCGGCGCAGGTGGCGGTGTCGGGCGAGACCAGGGTGCGCGCGGGACCTTCGGTGTGGGAGGCCAGGATGGTGAACGCGCCGCCGCCGGTGGCGGGCACCTCCTGGTGGTCGACGGACTCCACCCGGGCCAGCGGTGGCGCCTGGGCGGCGATCCGCTCGCAGAAGGAGGCGACCGCCGAGGGTGCCCCCTCGACCTCGGCGACGACGCCCTCCGCGGTGTTGGTGACATGGCCGGTCAGGTCGAGCGCGGTGGCGAGGGTGTAGAGGTAGGGCCGGAAGCCGACTCCCTGGACCACTCCGCGGACGGTGACGCGGCGGCGTTGCGGCCGGTCGCCGGTGAGCGCGGGCGCGGACGGTGGTGCGCTCACGGGTGGGTGCGGGGCACGGCGTCGGCGTGGGTATCGGGACGGGCGTGGGCGTGGGTGCCGGTCTGGCCGTGGCTGTGGCCGGGCGGGTGCTCGTGCGTGTGGCCGTCCGGGAGCGGGTGCGCTTGCGGGTGCGCAGGGGCGTGGGTGTCGGCGTGCACGTGTGCGTGGGTGTGCGCGTCGGCGGTGCGGGCCATGACCGGGACGTGCGGAGGCGCGCCGTCCGCCGCCGCCAGCGCCCGGTCGAGGATGGCGCCCACTCCCCGGCCGTGCCGCGCGGAGGTCAGCACCACCTCGACGCCGGGATTGACCCGCTCGACATGGGAGCGGAACGCCGCCTCGTCGAAGTCGACGGCCTCGGCGAGGTCGGTCTTGGTGACGACCACGAGATGGGCGAGGCCGAAGGCGGTGGGGTACTTCAGCGGCTTGTCCTCGCCCTCGGTCACGGAGGCGAGGACGACGCGCAGCGTCTCGCCGAGGTCGTAGGAGGCGGGGCAGACGAGATTGCCGACGTTCTCCACGAACAGCAGCCGGGTGTCGTCGGGCAGCCAGCCGCGCAGGTGCCCGGCGAGCATCGCGGACTCCAGGTGGCACAGCCCGTCGGTGAGGACCTGCTTGACCGGTACGCCCGAGCGGGCGAGCCGTACGGCGTCGTTCTCGGTGGCGAGGTCGGCGGTGAGCGCCGCGACGGGCACCGACCGCTCGCGCGCGAGCAGCAGTTCACGTTCGAGCAGGGCGGTCTTGCCACTGCCGGGGCTGGAGAGGATGTTGACGACCGCGGTCCCGCGCGCGGTCAGCTCGGCGCGCAGGGTCTGCGCGCCCGCGTCGTTCTTGGCCAGTACGGCCTGTCTCAGGTCGACCACGCGGCACATGGTTCAGCGCTCCTCGGGGATCGGTTCGCGGGCTGGTGCGGGCGTCCTGCCGTCCTCCCAGTGCACGGCGGCGATCTGTAGTTCACGGCCCGCCTGGAGGTCGGTGCCGGCTCCGCCGCAGCGCGGGCAGCTCAGCAGGGGCGGGACACCGACGGCCCATTCGTGCGCGCACGGGGCGCAGCGGGCGCGTCCCGGCACCGTCTCGGTGACCAGTTCGGCGCCTTCGAGGACGGTCCCGGCACAGGCCAGTTCGAAACAGAAGGCCAGGGCGTCGGGCACGACACCGGCCAGTTCGCCCACCAGGAGCCGAACCGAGCGCACGGCCGTGACGTCACCGGCCCGCTCGGCCGCCTCCTCCACCTGGCCGATCACCGCCAGCGCGATGGACATCTCGTGCATCGGTCTCCCTCCGCCCGGGCCGGTCCGCGCCGAGCGCCGCCGACCGCCAGGGGTCGACCGGCCCGTCGGGCGGAGCGTCCGCCATCCTCATTAGAGAGGAGCCGTCCGGGGCCGGCGGACCGGCACGCCGTCGCCGGCCGGGCGGGTACGCCGTTCGCCGCAACGCGCGCCGTGCCCTCCCGGCAGCCGACCGGAAGAGGGCCGGCCGACAGGGCCCCGGCTCACATGGCGCGCATGCGCAGGTAGCGCCTGATGTCCGGCAGGGACTGCACGAGGACGGCGGCGACGACGGCCGCGGCCGCGCCACAGGCAAGGGTCTTCAGCATGGTTGTCTCCTCACTTCGCGGCTTCGCCGACCGTGGCCCGCGGCGCGGACTCTCCCGGCTCGTCGGCCCGCAGCAACTCTTCGATCAGCCGGACGGCCTCGGGAACGGCGGCGGCCACCGGCGCGCTGAGGCCGATGCCCTCCTCCACCGAGGCCGGTTCGCAGCCGACCACCAGCACGCGCCGGGGCGGCTGTCCGCCGGTTCCGGCGCACAGGGTCCCCAGCAGCGCGAGCACGGTGTCGGGGGTCATACGGTGCCCGTCGAGCGCGGCACCGGGCGGCACAGCCTCCCCTGCCGCGCCGTCGTGCTCGATCAGGTACAGGGTTCCGGGTGCCTCGCCACGCAGGGTGGCGTCCACCAGGATCAGGGTGTCGTAGCCGTCGAGGACCTGGTACGCCAGATGCACGCCCCGTACGCCGATGTCCACGACCTCGACACGGTCGGGCAGTCGGCTGCCGGTGAGCGCGCGCACGGTCTCGACCCCGAAGCCGTCGTCGCCGAGGAAGATGTTGCCGATGCCGGCGACCAGGACCCTGCCGTCCGGTGCCGCGGTCCGGTCCGGGGACGCGTTCATACGGGGTCCTCCAACGGGGTGACCTCGTCGGGCTGGAAGTACAGGTAACGGCCCTGTTCGCGGCGGATGTCGGCGCCGGGGTCGCCCTCGACCGTGACGGCCAGGTGCACCGCGCCGTCCACGTCGTGCAGCACCGCCTCGACCTTGGCGCTGCGGCCCTGGAGGAACAGGTCCTGGGCGTCGGTGCGCCGCAGGCCCGGCCGCAGCAGTACGCGGCTCCCCGCGCCGAGCGAGCGGCCCTCCACCACGACGCGGTCGCGTGCCGGATCGAACCCGGCGTCGCTCGCCGGATCCCACCACGGTGTGTCCTGACGCTGCACGCCGAACTCGTCCGGGAATCCGGGGCCCGCGGCCCCGACCGGGTTCGCCGGTGCGGAGCCGGTCACCTCGCGCAGACCGCGTACCGCGCCGTGCAGACGTTCCAGGACCTCCGGGGGCATCGAGTCCGCCAGGTCGATCACCGCGGCGGCCCGCTCGTCCGTGCCGCGGGCCTCGCGTTTCTCCTCGTCGGTGAGGGCGGCGGTGCGCAGCGCCAGGATCTCGTCGATCTCCGTGGCGTCGTAGAGCGCTCCGGGGCTCTCCGGGGCGATCGCCGGGTGGTCCTCCAGGATGATCGGTGAGGACAGCACCAGGTCCGCGCGGCCGGGTTCGCCGGCAAGCACGGGCCAGGTGTGCAGGTTGCGGCAGGCCGCGACGGCGCCTCTCGCCCACTCCGGCGGGTCCGTCATGGACAGGAACGACCCGGAGCTCAGGCCCATCAGCGTGTGGGCGGCGACCAGGCAGTGCGGCAGCGCGGCGTCCCGGTCGGCGGTCCGCCCGTCCGGGGGTGTCCAGGTGCTGGTGTTCTCGACCACGGCGGTCAGTCGCAGCGTCCGGTAGGGGCCGTCGAGTTCGCGGGCGGACAGCCGTACGACGCCGTCGACCCGCTCGTACCGGCGCACCAGCCGGCCGACGGTGCGGCCCGACGCGTCGAGGACCGGCTCCATCTCCTCGCGGGCGGGCCGGGTGAACGGGGTCGTGACGCCGTCACCGAGGAGGTCGTCCACCGCGGCGACGACCTCGACGTGCTCCTCAGCTCCCTCGTCCCAGGGGACCAGGACCCGGTCCTCCAGGCGCAGTTCGGGAACCGTCTCGAAGCCGCCGTCCGGGTGCAGCCGCTGCACGGTCCGCCGCCGGGCGTGCAGGAAGCGCAGCTCGACCGAGAGGGTCGCACCCGTCCTCGGCTCCATCAGGCATTCGGTGTGCTGGAATTCGTGCTCCTCGCACTCGGCGCCCCAGGCGGGCGGCACCAGCACCCCGAACTGCCAGCGCAGCCGGTTCTTGGCCGCCGAGGCGCGGTACGGGTAGAGGACGTAACCCTCGAAGAGGACGGCGTCGGCGACCTGCCGGGCCAGGGCGAACCGTTCCTCGGTGGCCGGGGTGAAGGCGGTCACGGTCACGGGGCGGTCCTTCCGGTGCTTCGCGTCAGCGCCGCGAACGGATCGGCGGGAAGGGCGGTCGCGCTGTCGCCGGGCAGTGCCCGCCCGGTCGCGCTGTCGTCGAGGAGTGCCCGCACGGTCGCCTCCCAGGAGGGCAGGGCGTGGCGGGAGCGGTAGTCGAGCAGCGCGTCCATGGTGGCGCGGGGCAGCCGGATCCAGCCGCATCCGGGGAAGTGCTGTTCGAGCATCTCCCGCCAGACCGTGACCGGCATCCGGAAGGACGCCTCCCGGTCCCATGGCACGGGCTCGACCCGGAATCCTCCGGCGCCGGTGAACGCCGTACCGGAGAAGAGCATCAGCAGCGGGACCTCGCCGTCGTCGAGCGCGTCCAGATAGCGGCTCGCGGCGACGTCGAGGTCGTAGGTGCAGGGCACGACGAGGTCCGTCTCCGTCTCGCCGGTGAAGCCGGGCACCATCGCCGGGACCTGGGCGAACTGCACCGGCTTAAGGGTGCTCCCCCAGCGTGAGCGCTCGCCGAAGAGGTCCTTCAGGCCGTCGGCCTCGGCGGGACCGTAACCGCGGCGGGCGGGTTCGATACGGATCTGGCAGCGCAGCGCGAGGGCGTGCACGCGGGCGCCGCCGGACGCGGTGACGCGCAGCCGGAAGACGAGGGTCGGCCCGGCGGCGTAGCGGTCGGCGCGGACGCCGGTGCAGGCGAACGAGAACTCCGTCACGGTCGGCCCGCCTCGGCCGCGCACGGCTCGCCCGCGTGCGTCTCGGCAGCGTGCGTCTCGACCGCGTGCGTCGCCTCGACCGCGTGCGTCGCCTCGACCGCTCGCGCTTCGGCCTGGTGCACCGGCCTCGCACGGTGCGCGATCTGCGTGAAGAACGTGTCCAGGGCGGCGCGGGCCTCGGCCCCGCCGTCGAAACCCTGCCACAACAGCCGCATACGGCCGACCAGTTCGTAGCAGACGTCGACGGGTACGAGGTAGCTCTCGCACCGGCCGTGGAGGCGCCGCAGCAGCAGTGCCTCCACGTCGGGTTCGAGCAGGTCGGCGAGGCGGCTGTCGCCGAGGACCGCCGTCCAGACCGCCGGTTCGAGTTCGCTCTCGGTGGCCCCGGCCGGGCTCGGGTAGAGGGCGACCAGCCGGTCGAGCGCCGCGTTGCGGAAGAAGAAGGCGACGCCGACCGGGATCTGGAGCGCCTCCCACGCGGCCTCGTCGAGGTGGTGGTCGGGGTCGGTGAGGTAGCGGTCCGGGACCGCGCGGAAGCGGCCTGCGGCCGCGCCCGGCCGTTCCATCAGCAGGGCGCAGCCGGTGCAGGCGCAGACCAGGGCCCGCTTCTCGATGTCGACCAGATGGCGGTGGTCCTCCTCGGGCACCGCCACCGCGCACAGTTCGCACCGCTCGGGGCGGGGCGGCCGCTCGGCCAGGAATCTGCGCAGGCCGCCGGAGCCGTTGTGGGGTGCGCTCATCGTGTCTTCGCCGCGGTGGGGGCGCTCTTCGGGCCCTTGCCGATCTGGAGCAGGGGTGGTCCCGCGGGGGCCGTGCGGATGTCGACCGCCCGCACTTCCGGCGCGAAGCAGGCGAGCGCGTCCTCGGCGGCCTGCCGGGCGGACCCGGCGCCGGCGGCACAGCCGCAGCCCGAGTCCGCCGCGGTGGTCCGCAGCTCCAGGGTGCCGGACGCCTCGTCGAAGCCCGCGACCTCCAGGGCGTGTTCCGGGATGCCGTCCAGCGCTCGGGCGATACGGGCGTCCCGGTCCTCGGGATGGAGATCGTGCAGGACGAGCAGGCTCGCCACCAGTTCGTCGCCGAGCAGGGCCGCCAGGGGGTCACCACCGGGACCCCGGCCGCCGCTCGCCGACAGCAGCCGGACGATACGGGCCAGACCGGAGCCGTAGAAGTCCATGAGGGATCTGACGAGTTCCTCCGCCGCCTCGGCGGCGGCGCGGTCCCCGGCGGCCGCCAGCCGGTCCAGCACCTCCTCGACCCGTCGGCCGGCCTGCTCGGCGCTCACCCTGGTCGTCGTGTTCGCCTTGTGCGTCGCGTTCGCCTTGTGCGTCGCGTTCGTCGACGGCAGCGCGTCCGTCGACGTCATCGCGCTCAACCGCCCAGTCCGCTCAGTCCGGTGGGCACGTGCATCTTCTGCACGGTCTTGCCGCCGCCCACGTACATGTGGACGCCGCACGGCAGGCAGGGGTCGAAGCTGCGGACGGCCCGCATGATGTCGATGCCCTTGAAGTTCTCCGGGGGGTTCTCCTCGAAGATCGGGGTGTTCTGGACCGCGTCCTCGTACGGGCCCGGGGTGCCGTAGGAGTCGCGGACGCTGGCGTTCCACGGGGTGGGCGGGTACGGGTGGTAGTTGGCGATCTTGCCCTCGCGGATCACCATGTGGTGGGAGAGGACGCCGCGGACCGCCTCGGTGAAGCCGCAACCGATGCTCTCGTCCGGAACCTCGAACTTCTCCCAGGTCTGGGTCCGGCCGGCCCGGACCTCCGCGAGCCCCTGTTCCGCGCAGTGCAGGGCGACGGCGGCGGAGTAGGCCTGGAAGTAGGTGCGCGCGCGGTTGCGTTCCAGCGCGTTGGACCACCGGGGGATCTTCCACTCGAAGGTGGTCTCCGGCTTGGTCATGGTGCGCGGCAGGTTGATGATCACGCTCTGCCCGGTGGCCTTCACCCCGCCGATGTCGACGAGCCCCGACAGGGCGGTGGACCACAGCCGGGCGAGGGGGCCCCCGCCGGTGTCCAGGGCGAGGTGGTCCTTGCCGTCGAACCAGCGCGGTGACATCACCCAGCTGTACTTGTCGTCGAAGTTCCGCTTCTGCGGGGCGGGGATGGTGTGCTGGTTCCACGGGTGGCGCGGGTCCACCGGGTTGCCGAGCGGGTCGTGCGTGACGAACTGCTCCTGGCCCTGCCAGTCCTCGTAGTAGGAGCTGCCCAGCAGGATGCGGATGCCGAGGTTGATCTCGGTGAGGTCGTTGGTGACCAGCTTGTTGTCGACGACGACACCGGGCGTGACGAACATCCGCCGGCCCCAGTCCGTCATGTTGGCGTACGTGAAGTCGCAGTACTCGGGGTCGTTCAGCGCACCCCAGCAGCCGAGCAGCACGCGCCGACGGCCGACCTCCTCGTACCCGGGCAGGGCCTCATAGAAGAAGTCGAACAGGTCGTCGTGGAGCGGCACCACGCGCTTCATGAACTCGACGTAGCGCATGAGGCGGCTGAGGTAGTCCGTGAAGAGCTGCACGGAGGCGACCGTGCCGACGCCGCCCGGGTAGAGCGTGGAGGGGTGCACATGGCGCCCCTCCATCAGACAGAACATCTCCCGGGTGTAGCGACTGACCTGGAGGGCCTCGCGGTAGAACTCGCCCTCCAGGGGGTTCAGCGAGCGCATGATGTCGGCGATCGTGCGGTAGCCGTGCTCGGCGGCGTGCGGGGCCTCGGTGCGCTCGGCCAGCTCCAGGACACCGGGGTTGGTCTCCTTGACCATCTTCTCGCAGTAGTCGACCCCGACCAGGTTCTCCTGGAAGATGTTGTGGTCGAACATGTACTCCGCGGTCTCACCGAGGTTGAGGATCCACTCACCGAGGTGCGGGGGCTTCACGCCGTACGCCATGTTCTGGGCGTACACCGAGCAGGTGGCGTGGTTGTCGCCGCAGATGCCGCAGATCCGGCTGGTGATGAAGTGCGCGTCGCGGGGGTCCTTGCCGCGCATGAAGACGCTGTATCCGCGGAAGACCGACGAGGTGCTGTAGCACTCCGCGACCCGCTTCTGCTTGAAGTCGATCTTGGTGTGGATGCCCAGGCTGCCCACGATCCGGGTGATCGGATCCCAGGACATCTCCACCAGGCCGGTGCCGTCGCCGGCCGCTTTCGTCGTCGGTGCCATCTCGGTGTGCCGTGCCCTTCGTTGCGCGCGGGTGTGGGGGGAAGTGGGTCGGGTCGGAGGGCTCACATGGGGCGTGGGATCACCACGGCGGCCGGTAGCCGGTGGTGATGCGCTCGCCGGTCTGGCGCCACTTGGGCTCCTTGTCCACGGTCTTGGCCGTCACGGACCGCAGCCTGCGGATCACCGCGCCGTACGCGCCGCTCGCCGTGCTGGACACCCTGGCTCCGGGAGGCTCGTCCATGAAGGGCATGAACATGTCGGGGAAGCCCGGCATGGTGCAGGCGATGCAGATGCCGCCGACGTTCGGACAGCCGCCGATGCCGTTCATCCAGCCGCGCTTGGGCACGTTGCACTTGACGACCGGGCCCCAGCAGCCGAGTTTGACCAGGCACGTCGGCGAGTCGTACGTCTCGGCGAACTGCCCCTGCTCGTAGTAGCCGGCGCGGTCGCAGCCCTCGTGCACGGTGGCGCCGAACAGCCAGGCCGGACGCAGCTTGTCGTCCAGGGGGATCATCGGGGCGGCGCCGGCGGCCTGGTACAGGAGGTACGTGAGCGTCTCGGAGAAGTTGTCGGGCTGGATCGGGCAGCCGGGCACGCACACGATGGGGATGCCGGCCTGCGACTTCCAGTCCCAGCCGAGGTAGTCGGGCACGCCCATGGCGCCGGTCGGGTTGCCGGCCATGGCGTGGATGCCGCCGTAGGTGGCACAGGTGCCGATGGCGACGACCGCGAGCGCCTTCGGGGCGAGCCGGTCGATCCACTCGCTGGTGGTGATCGGCTGACCGGTCTCGGGATTGTCGCCGAAGCCGCACCAGTAGCCCTCGGGTTTGATCGCCTCGTTGGGGATGGACCCCTCGACGACGAGCACGAACGGGTCGATCTCGCCCCGCTCCCCCTTGAAGAACCACTCGATGAACGTGTCCGCGCCACCGACCGGACCGCATTCGAAGTCGATCAGCGGCCAGTGCACCTGGATCTTCGGCAGGCCGGGCAGCACGCCGAGCACGATCTCCTCGATGCTCGGCTGCATGGCGGCCGTCAGCGCGACCGAGTCTCCGTCGCAGCTCAGTCCTGCGTTGATCCAGAGAATGTGGATCGTGGGTGCCTCGTCTGCGGGCGCGCTTCCGCCGTCCGCAGCGTCGACCGGGCGCGGCGTTGCTGCAGTCATGGGACCGCCTCCTCGTGGCGTTGAGGAACAAAGGCCTATATTTCGACCATCACTCTTCTTGCTACCAGCGATCCGGACCCGATGGATGGTCTGCGTGGGCCGTTCCGGTGACGTCGATGTCATGCACGCAGTGGGCCGTCCTTGCGGACGAACGTGCGACGCAGCGCGTGGTACGGGGCTTCGGGATCCTCGAACGTCTCTCGCATCCGGGCCAGTTCCCGCTCCCGGAAACCCGCCAGCGGCGCCACGCTCCGGCGGCGTTCCGCCTCCGCCTTCTTCGCGACGACGCGCGCCCCGGTGCCCCGCAGGGACGCAAGCCGGGTCGCCAGGGCGCCGACCCGCGCCGGGAAGTCCTCCGGAGCGCACTCGACCACGCGGTCCACGAGGCCCACGCGCCGGGCGCCCACGGCGCTCATCGGCAGCGCCTCGCTCATGATCCGCTCGGCCGTGGCGGAGCCCACCCGGCGCGGCAGCGTGTACGTCCAGTACTCCGAGCCGTACAGACCCATCAGCCGGTAGTGCGGATTGAGGACCGCGCCCGAACGGCACCACACCTCGTCGGCCGCCAGCGCGAGCATCACGCCGCCGGCCGCCGCGTTGCCCGCCACGGCGGCGACCACCAGCCGGTCCGTCGTGCCGAGCACCGCCTCCACCAGGTCGTCGATGGCGTTGATGTTCGCCCAGGACTCGGCGGCGGGGTCGGCGGCGGCCTCGATGACGTTGAGGTGGATGCCGTTGGAGAAGAAGTCCCGCTGGCCGCCGAGCACGAGCACCGTGGTCGGCCGCTCGCAGACCTCCCGGTAGGCGGCGAGCAGCCGGCGGCACTGCCCCGTGCTCATCGCGCCGCCCGGGAAGGAGAACGAGAGGAACCCCGTCTCGCCGTCCTCCCGGTAGCGGATGTCCGTCCAGGTGCCGCGATGCGCTCGCGGGTACGACAGCGGGGGCGCGGGCACCTCCGGCAGCGCGGGCAGCCGGTCGCCGAGGGCCAGCGTGGCGGGCAGTCTGAAGGTGCGCGGGCCGCCCGGCCGACGGCGCGGCCGCAGTTCGGGGATCCACACCGCGCCGTCCGTCGTCGCCCGGCACAGCGCCCCGGCCCGGGTGGCCAGCAGCTCGCCGGGGCGGCCGCGCAGCCCTGCCTCGGGGTGACCGCCGTGGAGATACCACTCGCCGCCGAGCAGCACGTCCAGCACCCCGGGCCGCGAGTCCGCGGCCCGCAGCTTGCGGACGACGGTCGCCGTGTCGTCCGCACACCAGTCGATGCGCCGGACACTCTGGTCCAGATAGGGACGGGTGCACGGCGGGACGACCATGGCGGCCGGAAGCCCGGGCAGGGCTGCGGCCGCGGACGCGGGGACGGATGCGGCCCGGCCCGTGGGGAAGGCTTCGGCCTCGGACGCGGGGGCCGCTCCGGCCGGGGACGCGGGGGCGGCTCCGGACGGTGACACGGGGGCGGCTCCGGACGCGGGGGCAGCTCCGGACGGGCCGTCTCCGTCGGGCGGCTGCTGACGGAGCGGCACATGGGTTCCGCTCACGAAGCGGTCCACCGCGAGCAGAACGGCCGCGAGGGCGGCGTCGGCGATCTCGTTGCGGTACAGGTCGCTCTTGCCCACCGCGGGCAGCGGGCAGGCGACGGACGCCCACACGTCACCGGCGTCCATCTCCTCCTCGGCCTGGAGGACGGTCACACCCCATCGGCCGGCACCCTCGTGGATCGCCCAGTCGAGCGAGGACGGGCCCCGGTCGCCGACGGGACCCGGATGCACGATCAGACAGGTGTGCGCCGACCACACCTCCCGCGGGATGGCCGTCCTCAGCATCGGCGCCAGGACGAGCTGCGGCGCGTGCCGCCGTACGGCCTCCGACAAGGACCGGCCCGGCAGCGCGAGCTCCACCGCCACGGTGTGACCGCGATCCCGCAGTTCGGCATGGACACGCTGCGTGAGGCTGTTGAACGCGTCGGCCACGAGCAGGATGTGCACAACTGCCTCCCGGAGGGCGAGGTGCGGGCGAGGACGTCCCCGCCGACTGCGATGGTCGGGGTTGCCGAGCCGCTCGACCGCGGAGACAGGCGGTGAGGTCACCTGAAAGCACGCGCGGGCTTGACAGGGCCGCGTCGGGCGTCGGTCGGGCATCGGAAAGAACCGGAAGGAATGGTTCCGTGACATGCGTCACCCGGACTCCGGGCACTAAGCGGGCCGGGTAGTAGATGCCACTCTGGCGACATATGGGATTTGTCCGTCTTGCTCCAGGTGAGCGATCCGCCCGAAGCCATGAAGATCCACCCGCCCGGCGTGCGCCCCCACCGTCCTGCTCTTGAGGGTTTCTGACGTGACGACAGGCGCGCGACCGGCGCCGAGGGCGTGCGGTCAGCACGCCCCCACGCCCGTGGCAAGGGCCCCCAAAGTCTACGAAGCGAGGTAGTACATGGGCCCTTTGCGCCCTATATGAGGACGTCCTAAGAATGTCGACCGGCAGGACGTCTCCGCGCTCGCAGAAGCGGAGTCCGCGCAGAGCCAGCCGCACGAGGGCGCTCCGCGACTACCGAGTGAGGTCACGCATGGCAAAGCACCGCAAGAGCAAGCAGTTCCGACGAATAGTCATCGCCGCCGTCGCCGTGGCGGCCGTGGGCGTGCCGTCCGCCGCCATGGCCTGCGCCAACTGGCCGGGCAGTGGGGCCGCCCGGTCCACCCCCACCGCGGCGCACACCCTGAGCGCGGACTGGCGGGAGCAGTTCGTCTGGAACCGCGCCGGGAACGGCTACGAGAGCGGCACGCCCACCGCGACGGCAGCGCCGAAGGCCACCTCCTCGGCCGGCGCCCACTCCCACCGGGCGAAGACCAAGACCCACAAGCCCAAGGCGGCCGCCACCCACGCCCCGCACGTTCCGTGGACCGCGCCGCCCGCCTCGGCCACCCCCGCGCCGACGGCCACGAGCACGCCGAAGCCGACCGCCACCCCGCAGCCGACGAACACCCCGAAGGCGGCCGCGACCCCTTCGGCCACCGCCACGGCGACCGCGGCCACCGAGCGTGTCGTCCAGCTCGTCAACGCCGAGCGCAGCAAGGTCGGCTGCTCGGCCCTGACCGTGAACGCGACCCTGACGAAGGCCGCCCAGGCGCACAGCGCCGACATGGCGGCGCACCAGAACATGTCGCACACCGGGTCCGACGGGTCGGCCCCCGGTGACCGGATCACCCGGGCGGGTTACATCTGGAGCGCCTACGGCGAGAACGTCGCCTACGGTTACGCGAGCCCCGAGCAGGTCATGGCCGGCTGGATGTCCAGCCCCGGCCACAAGGCCAACATCCTGAACTGCTCCTTCAAGGAGATCGGTGTCGGTCTCGCGCAGCCCGGCAGCTACTGGACGCAGGACTTCGGCACGGCCCGCTGAGCCGGCGCGCCACGAAGGCAGGCTCCCGACGTCCGCCCGCGCGACCCCGCGCGGACGTCGTCGAGAGCCTGCCCACCTCCTGGTGATCCGTGCCCGCGGCGACGGGTCAGCCGAGGAGCCTGCGCTTCTGCTCCGCGAACTCGGCCTCGGTGAGAACACCCTGGGCCTTGAGGTCACCGAGCTGCTTCAGCTGATCGATCTTGCTGCTCATGTCGTCCGTGAGCGGGGTGGTGGCAGCGACCGGGGCGGGCGCCACGGGCTGCGGAGCGGCCTGCTGCTGCGCCTGCTGGTACTCCTGCTCGGCCCAGCGGCCCTGCTGACGGCGTGAGACACGGTTCGACACGGCGGTGGCCGTGCCGGCCACCACGGCTGTGCGGGCTACCCCGCGGAGGAGACCTGGCACGGCGGTTCCCTTCTCGCAGGAGGCGCGTGACGGTCTGTCCGGCCTCCGACATACCTGACTGCCGGCCGGCACGCGGCTGCCCGCGCGCTCGCCGGATTCCATTGGAGCACCGGACGCGTACCACCGCACTTCGGCCCGGCCGGACCCTCAAGCCGTCAGGAGTACGGCGATGTCCCCCGGCCGCGGGCTCGGGCCGCCGGTGCGGGTGACCGGGAGCAGCCTGCCGTCGTCGCGGACCAGGAACAGCAGCCGGGCCCCGGCCTCCAGGGGGCCCTCGACCCGGCGGGTCACCACTCGGGCGCCCCCGGCATGGCGGCGGGCCAGCTCGGACGCGGTGAGTTCGGGAGCGAAGAGCACCCGCCCCTGGAGGGAGGGGGCTGCGATCATCCCCTGGTTCTCCACGGACGCCCCGAGCCGGTGGACGGTGCCCTCGACCCTGCCCTCCAGGTTCAGGGCCGCCAGTGCGTTGAAATCGTCCTCGCCGGTCAGGAGCAGGACCCCGGTGAGGCCCTCGGCCTCCGCACCGGCGCCCGTGGCCACGGCGAGGAACTCCCCCTCGGCCAGCTCGATCCCGGCGGCCCTGATGCTGTCGCGCTCCGGCTCACCCGCCGCCCACATGACCACGTCGAGGCCCACCGACCGCAGGGCCCGGCCCAGGTCGACCACCCAGGGATCGCCGCCCACGAGCAGCGGCCGCGAACGGGCCGGGCGCACCACGCCCAGCCGTCTCGCCACGGGCACCGCGCTCAGCCCGTACAGGGTGACCGTGGCCACGATCACCACGAAGGTGGCCGGCAGGATCCGCGCCGCGCCGCCGACCCCTTTGTCGACCAGGGCAGCCGAGAACGTCGAGGCGGTGGCGGCGGCGACGATCCCGCGCGGCGCCATCCACCCGAGGAAACAGCGCTCCCCGGCGGGCACGTCGGTCCCCAGCGTGGACAGGGCCGCCACCACGGGCCGGGTCACCAGGACCAGGACGGCCACGAGCCCGAGGGTGGGCAGCAGCACATGCCGCAGGGACTGCGGGGTGACGGTGGCCGAGATGGAGATGAACAGCAGGCCGATGACCAGGTTGACGAGCGTCTCGAAGAACGGCTTGCGGACGGCCTCGTCCAGGTCGGGCAGGTTCGCCACCGCCAGGCCCATCAGGATGGCAGCGATGAGTCCGGCGTCGTCCCGCGCCAGGTCGCAGACGGCCGCCACGCCGACCACCACGGCGAGTTGCACCGTCGTGCCCAGCACCTCGCCGAGCCGGAGCCTGCGCAGCGCCGTCACCAGCAGGGCCGCTCCGGCCACGCCTCCCGCCACGCCGACCGCCGTGCTGATCAGGAACTGTCCTAGCCCGCTCGCGACGCCCCGGTGTCCGCCCGCCATGACGGCGTGGAAGACCAGGGCGCCCAGGACGCCGCCCACGGCGTCGATCAGCGTTCCCTCCCAGACGAGGATGCGCTGGAGCCGCTCGGTCGGCCGGACGAAGCCGAGCAGCGGGCCGACGACGGTCGGCCCGGACACGACGACGATCGCCCCGAGCATCACCGCCGCGCTGCGTGACAGCCCGAGCAGCGGCACGGCCACCAGGACCGTCGAGACGCAGGTGACCAGCACCCCGATCCAGATCAGCCGGACCACGACGCGTCGCGTGTGGTTGCGGAGCCGGCTCAGGTCGAGCCCGAGCCCGGCGTCGTAGAGGATCACCGCGACGGCGAGCGAGACCAGTGGGGAGAAGGCGGCGCCCAGGAGCGCCTGGGGGTTGACGCGGTCCGTCAGCGTGCCGGCGGTGAAGCCGACCGGCAGCAGGACGATCAGCGCGGGGACGCGCAGTACGTGCGCCACCACCTGGGAGCCCGTCGCCAGTACGACGATCAGGGCGAGGCCCAGCAGTACCTCGTCTTCCGTCACCGCGCTGCGGGTCGATACCGCTAGGCCGTCGGGGTCTGCCGGGTCTCGGCCGCGACGGCCTCGTCCGTCAGGTCGAGCGCCTCCAGGACGGCCGGCACCGGGATGCGTCCGGAGGCGACCAGTTGCGCGCCGCCGCGGCGCAGGGCGGTGACGAAGGGCGCGGCCCACAGGTTCTCGTAGACGATGATCCCGGCGGAGTTGCCCGGTTCCAGGGCGGCGCCCGCCTCCTGCACGTCGTCGTGACCAAGGAGCCCGGAGGACGCTCCCTGGAAGACGGCCAGGTCCAGCGCACCGTCGCCGGTGAAGTCGGTGATCTCCATACCGACCACGGTTCCGTCCTCTTCTCTTCCGATGAACATCAGATCGAGAATTCGGATGATGCCGCGCTCCACCAGGTCGACCAGCAGCGGAAAACCCTCACCGGTCATGTGGTTTCCGGGAAACTCCACGACCGCGTAATCGATCGGTCCCATCTCGACAAATTCATCGCCCACGATGTCACCTCTGGCTGGTCACGGCGTTGTCCCTGAATCGGAGTCCATTGCATCACCGGTCGGATGCGGCCGCATTTCGGTTCAGGCCGAGCGGGTCCGGCCGCGTGCGCCGACGCGCCGCCAGATCGCGCGCTGGCACTTGAGCGTGCCGGTCCCGACCACGATCAGCACCACGATGTTGAGCAGGAGCTGGAGCAGCGATCCGCGGGCTTCGGTCCACTCGGTGAACGCGCACGAGACCCCGATGTCGGCCGCCGCCGGAATGGTGGTCACCGAGATGAAGACGCCGAGCAGCGCTCTCGTGCGGGCCTCGGCCAACGAGACGATTCCGGCGATCCCGGCCAGCACCGCGACCACGACCGAGAAGAAGTTCGGCGAATTGATGAGGTTCGAGACGGGCCTCAGCCCGAGGGCGAACGCGCGCGGTTGCAGGCCGAAACCGCGGACGAGGAGCGCGAAGAGGAAGGTCGTGACGATCACGAGCAGGAATCCCTCGGACAGAGCCCACAGTCCCCGCCGGACCCCCCGTCGGGAACCGTGGTCGATCCCGAGGGCGACGCTGGTGATGGCGCCGTACTCGGGGCTGACCACCATGGCCCCGACGATCAGGATCTGGGAGTTGGTGAAGATGCCCACCGCGCCGATGATCCCGGCGATCAGCAGGAAGAGGTAGAAGCTCGGGGGATATCTCCCCTCGGCCCGGATGTGCGCCTCCACCTGCTCCCACACCGGCGCGCTCAGCCGGGCGCCGAACACCTCGGCACCCGCCTTCGCCGCGTGGTCGGAGAACACGGTGTCGACCGGGTCCAGGACGATCGAGCCGCGCCGCCCGAGTCCGAGGTCGCGCAGCCCGCGCAACACGTCGTTCGCGGCGCCGGTCAGGACGTCGCACTCGATGGCGTCACCGTCGGGGTTGCGTACGCTGTCCCGCTGGAGCACCAGGTTCACCACGCACGGCTCGGCCCGCAGCAGGGCGACGGCGTGTTCCGTGAGGTCCGGAGGGCTCACCGCCCGGACGTGGATCATGTCCATCCGGACCTCCGTGTGACACAGCGGCATGCGCCGGATCACGGCCCGGCCGGGCGCCCCACCATTAACGCGGCGCGGTCCGGACGCGGCAACTCGGCGTACGCACGCGCGGCAGCACGGCGGGCCCGTGTGCACGGCGTATGCCGTACGGCGCCCGTCGGCGTCGGCGTCGGCGTCGGCGTCGGCGTCGGTTCAGGACGTCAGTCCGTGGATGCTCCGGCCCACCAGCCACAGCCCCGCCAGCAGCGAGACCGCGACGATCGTCTGCTCCTTGTGGCCCTCCAGCCATGCGCGCAGCTTCCCGAGCCGCTCGGCGGCCGCTTCGGGGGCGAAGGTCGCGTAGAGCTCCATCGTGAGCAGGCTGGAGCTGGCCAGCAGGCAGTAGCCGAACAGCGCCGCGTACGCGGCGGCGTGGGAGAGGTCGGCCGTCACCACCGTGGCGGCACCGGCGGCCACACATCCCCACGGCTGGAGGAGCAGGGCAAGGCCGGCGGCGCTCCACGGGTTGATCCGGTCGACCCGCGACATGCCTCCGGACGGCTTCTGCCGGGTGCCCAGCCTGCGGCGGGTGTGCTCCGCGTACCACACGAGCCCCAGGCCGATGGCGAGTTTGGCGGCCAGCGCGGCCTCGGTCGGCGGGGACCGCGGGGGCGGCGGCTGACCGCCGGTCATGACCAGCACCACGGCGATGATCCCGACGAAGCAGGTCAGCCAGGCGAGCACGAAGGCCAGCCCGTTCCAGATCCCGCCGGGGGCCGACAGCACCAGCACGAACCCGGTGACCGGCAGCGGGTTCAGAGCGATCAACAGCCCGAGGATCAGCAGGTCGAGAACCATCGCAGCCCCCTAGAACCGGTCCGGCGGATCACGCCGGGCCGACCCTGGTCGCCGCGCGCGGCACCCGGCCGTGGAACCGCACATGCGCTCATCGTCGCCGCCCCCTCCCCCGCCCACAACTCCTCGCCCGCGCCGCGGCGGCCGTCCCGGTCGGCTCGACTCGCCGGGCGCAAAGCCCGGGGCTACCGTGGTTTCCGGCTGAGACGTCCGCTTCTCCCGGCGGGTCCTGACACGCTCCGAGGACGTCGACACGAGGCATCCTCACGGGGCATCGGCGCGGTCGATCCCCCGCCGACCGCACTCGCCCGCGCTGCGCGCGTCGGCGACGACACTCGGAGCGAGTGCCATGACCACCCCTCACCCGACCGCTGCGGGCACCCGGCACCGCACCCCGCAGGAGCGCGCCGCGCTGGGCAAGGCCGCCCGCTCGTCCGTGCCCCGTTCCAGCCATGTCGAGTTCACGCCCACCGCGAAGCGGCCGGATCCGGTGGCCGTCCTGGAGGCGCAGTCGGCGACCCGGGTGCCCGAACTCGTCCCGATCCGCTACGGCCGGATGGCCGAGTCGCCGTTCCGTTTCTACCGGGGGGCGGCCGCCGTCATGGCCGGGGACCTGGCCGACACGCCCCGGTCGGGGTTCAGGACGCAGCTGTGCGGCGACGCGCACCTGCTGAACTTCGGGCTGCTGGCCTCGCCCGAGCGCCGGCTGGTGTTCGACATCAACGACTTCGACGAGACCCTGCCCGGCCCCTGGGAGTGGGACGTCAAGCGGCTGTCGGCGAGCTTCGTCGTCGCGGGCCGGGCGAACGGCTTCAGCGCCCAGGAGCGGGCCGGCGTCGTGAGGTCGACGGTCCGTTCCTACCGGGAGTGGATGCGGCGCTACGCCGGGATGGGCGATCTGCCCGTCTGGTACGCCCGGTTCGACGAGGAGTGGGTACGAGACCTCTTCGTCAAGGAGGGCAGCGCGCGGACCCGGGCCCGCTGGGAGGAGTCGGTGGCGAAGGCGCGCACCCGTGACAGCCGCCAGGCCTTCGCCAAGCTCACCCGGGTCGTCGACGGCAGGCCCAGGATCGCCGCGGACCCGCCGCTGATCACCCCGCTCCAGGACCTGCTTCCGGACGTCGAGCGCGGGGCGCTGGAGGAGCAGCTGCGCGGGCTGATCGAGCACTACGGCCGCAGCCTCCAGGCGGACCGGCGGTTCCTGCTGGAGCAGTACCGGTTCGGCGACGTGGCCCGCAAGGTGGTCGGGGTCGGCAGCGTGGGCACCCGGTGCTGGATCGTCCTGCTGCTCGGCCGGGACGACGACGATCCGCTCATCCTCCAGGCCAAGGAGGCGGCCGCTTCGGTACTGGAGCCGTTCGCCGGTGCGGGCGGCCGGCGCACGGAGGGCGAGCGGGTGGTCTTCGGCCAGCGGCTGATGCAGGCGACCAGCGACATCTTCCTGGGCTGGGAACGCGCCGACGGCATCGACGGCCGCCGACGCGACTTCTACGTACGGCAGTTGCGGGACTGGAAGGGCGCCGCGCAGCCGGAGTCGATGGTGCCGGCCGGGATGCGGGCCTTCGGCGAGCTGTGCGGGGCCACGCTGGCCCGCGCGCACGCGAGGTCGGGGGACCGGATCGCGATCGCCTCCTATCTGGGCGGGGGCGACGTCTTCGACCGTGCGCTGGTGCCGTTCGCCGAGCGTTACGCCGATCAGAACGAGAGGGATCACCAGGCACTCCTGGACGCCGTCCGCGGCGGACGGGTGACGGCCGGGACGGCGTGACGAGGAGGCCGGGATGGACCGTTATCCGCCCATCGCCGAGCACGGTCTCGTCGGTGATCTCCAGACCACGGCCCTGGTGTCGTCCCAGGGGGTGATCGACTGGTTCGCGGCTCCGCGCTTCGACTCGCCGAGCGTCTTCGCCGCGCTGCTCGACCACGAACGCGGCGGTCATTTCCGGCTCGCGCCCGATCACCCCGAGGGCTCCTGGAAGCAGCTCTACTACCCGGACACCGCGGTGGTGGTGACCCGGTTCATGTCGCCCGACGGCGTGGGCGAGACCATCGACTACATGCCGGTGCTGCCGGGCCCGACGGCGACCGACCGGCACACCCTGGTGCGGGTCGTGCGCGCGGTGCGCGGCACCGTGCACTTCGGTCTCGAATGCCGGCCTCGGTTCGACTACGGGCGGGCGGCGCACGAACTCGAACTGACGCCCCACACGGCGACGTTCCGGGCCCCGGGGAGCACGGCCCATCTCCAGACCGGCATCCCCCTCGAACGGGACGGGCGGGACGGGCAGGACGTCCGGGGCGGCATCACCCTGCACGCCGGGAAGACGGCGGTCGCGGTGTTCACCGTCTGCGCGCCGGGCGGACGGCCGCCACCGCCCCCCAGCACCGAGCGGATCACCGCCGAGCTCTGGGACAACGTCGACTACTGGCAGCAGTGGGTGCGCACCTCGCGGTACCGCGGCCGCTGGACGGACATGGTGCACCGCTCGGCGATCACGCTGAAACTCCTCACGTACGCCCCCACGGGCGCGCCGGTCGCCGCGGCGACCATGGGACTGCCGGAGCAGATCGGCGGCGAGCGCAACTGGGACTACCGGTACACCTGGGTGCGGGACGGCTCCCTGTCGGTGCGGGCCCTGCTCGACCTCGGCTTCATCGACGAGGCGGCGCGCTTCACCCACTGGCTCGGCGAACGCCTGGAACGCGGCGACGGTCCTGGCGACGAACCCCTCCAGATCGTGTACCGGGTGGACGGCAACCCGCACCTGCCCGAGGAGACCCTGGAGCACTTCAAGGGCTACCGCGGGTCCTACCCGGTGCGGATCGGCAACGCCGCGACCGAACAGCTCCAGCTCGACATCTACGGCGAGGCCCTCTACGCCCTGGCCGAGGGCCGCGCGGTCGGCGAGCAGGCGGGCTATCACGGCTGGAAGAACCTGGCCAGGACCCTCGACTGGCTGGCGGACTCCTGGGACCGGCCCGACGAGGGCATCTGGGAGACCCGGGGCGGCCGCAAGGACTTCACCTACAGCCGGGTGATGTGCTGGGCCGCGTTCGACCGCGGGCTGAAGCTGGCGGCCGAGTTCAGCAGGCCGGCCGACCTCGCGCGCTGGACGCGGACCCGGGACGAGATCCTGGAACAGGTCATGGAGCGCGGCTGGAGCGAGCGGCAGCGCGCCTTCGTCCAGCACTACGACGGCGACGTCCTCGACGCCTCCCTGCTGCTGGCCCCCAGGGTCGGGTTCCTGGCCCCGCGCAGCCCGGGCTGGCTGAGCACCCTCGACGCCATGGACCGCGTCCTGGTCTCCGACAGCCTCGTCTACCGCTACGACCCCGCGGCCTCCCCGGACGGACTGCGCGGCTCCGAGGGGACGTTCAGCCTGTGCACGTTCCTGTACGTCGACGCCCTCGCCCGCGCCGGACGCCTCCCGCAGGCCCGCTACACCTTCGAGAAGATGCTGACGTACGCCAACCATGTCGGCCTGTTCGCGGAGGAGATCGGGCCCAGCGGCGAGCAGCTCGGCAACTTCCCGCAGGCCTTCACCCATCTCTCCCTGATCATGGCCGCGAAGACCCTGGACGAGGCCCTGGACGAACGTCCCGAGCGAAGGAGCACGCCATGACCGATCCCCGGCACGGGGCCGCGCCGGACGGCGGACCGACAGCGCGGCAACCGGAGGGACATGGTCCCGGCGCGCACGACGCGGTGCGTCTCGCGGTGGTGATCGGTGCTCTCGGCGTGGTCTTCGGCGACATCGGGACCAGCCCGATCTACACCCTCCAGACGGTGTTCAACCCGAGCGACCCGCATCCGGTCCCGGTCAATACGGACAACGTGTACGGCGTCGTGTCCCTGGTGTTCTGGTCGGTGATGACCATCGTGACGGTCACCTATGTGCTGCTGGCTATGCGTGCCGACAACGACGGCGAGGGCGGCATCATGGCGCTGATCACCCTCGTACACCGGTGGGGCTCGCAGCGTGGCAGGCGGACCACGGCCGTACTGGCCGCGCTCGGTGTCTTCGGCGCCTCGCTGTTCTTCGGCGACAGCATGATCACTCCGGCCATCTCGGTGCTCTCCGCGGTCGAGGGCCTCAAGGTCGTCGAGCCGTCGCTGGAGAGCGCGGTCGTACCGGTCACCGCATTGATCATCGTGCTGCTGTTCCTCGTGCAGCGCAGGGGGACCGCGGCCGTGGGCCGGATGTTCGGGCCGGTCATGATCGCCTGGTTCGTGGTCATCGGCGCCTGCGGTGTGGTCGGCATCATCGACCACCCGGCGATCCTCAGGGCGCTGTCGCCGACGTACGCGGTGGGTTTCCTGGTCGGTCATTTCGGCACCGCGTTCTTCGCCCTCGCCGCGGTCGTGCTCTCGGTCACCGGCGCCGAGGCGCTCTACGCGGACATGGGGCACTTCGGCCGCCGGGCCATCACCCGCGGCTGGATGTTCCTCGTGTTCCCGGCGTGCATCCTGAGCTACTTCGGTCAGGGCGCGCTGATCCTGGCGGACCCCCGCAACATCAGCAGCCCCTTCTTCCTGCTCGTGCCCCACTGGGGCAGATGGCCGATGGTGCTGCTGGCCACGGCGGCCACGGTGATCGCCTCCCAGGCCGTGATCACCGGCGCGTACTCCGTCACCTCCCAGGCCGCCAAGCTCGGCTACCTGCCGAGGCTGCGCATCGCCCACACCTCCGAGTCCACGATCGGCCAGATCTACGTGCCGTGGATCAACTGGCTGCTCATGGTCTCGGTCCTCACCCTGGTCTTCGCCTTCCGCAGCTCCACGGCCCTGGCCTTCGCGTTCGGCATGGCGGTCACCGGGACCATCACCATCACCACTCTGCTGTTCTTCTACGTCGCACACGCCAAGTGGCGCAGGCCGCTGTGGCTGGTCGCGCTCGGCGCGGGCCCGCTGCTCCTGGTGGACCTGCTCTTCGTGGCGGCCAACCTCACCAAGCTCGTGCACGGCGCCTGGCTGCCGCTGCTGATCGGCCTCACCGCGTTCACCGTGATGACCACCTGGCAGCGCGGACGCAAGATCGTCACCGCGGCACGGGTACGGGACGAGGGGCCGCTGCCCGAGTTCATCGAGCGTCTGCGCAGCGGTGAGGTATCGACACTGCGCGTGCCGGGAACGGCCGTCTTCCTCAACCGGGGCAAGGACACCACCCCGCTGGCCATGCGGGCCAACGTCGAGCACAACCACGTACGGCACGACCATGTCGTGATCCTGTCCCTGGAGACCGAGCCGGTGCCCCGGGTCCCGGCCGACCGGCGACTGGTCGTCGACGACCTCGGTTACACCGACGACGGCATCTTCCATGTCACCGCCCGGTTCGGCTACATGGAGACACCGGACGTGCCCAGCACGCTGACCGCGCTCGATCCCGCCCTGACCGAAGGGCCGCTCCAGCTCGACCGGGCGTCGTACTTCCTGTCGAAGATCGAGCTCCGGCGGGGCAAGGCGCCGACGATGGCGCCCTGGCGCAAGCGACTGTTCATCGCCACCTCCTACATCACCGCCGACGCCGCCGAGTACTTCGGCCTCCCCCGGGACCGCACGGTCATCATGGGCTCGCAGATCGACGTATAGAACCAGCAGGCGGATCCCGGGCGGGCCGGTCGGCGAGGGAGGGACGACCGGCCCGCCCGGGAGATCAGTGGTCCTGGCGGGTCACAGGCCCACGTCACGGCGGCGGATGTCCTCCAGGGACTCCCGCCGGACCAGCAGTCGAGCCTGTCCGTCGCGGACGGCGACGACGGGCGGGCGGCCGATCAGGTTGTAGCCGGAGGCCATGGACAGGTGGTAGGCACCGGCCACGGGGACGGCGAGCAGGTCGCCGGGGCGTACGTCGGCGGGGAGTTCCGCGTCGGCGGCGAGGACGTCGCCGGCTTCGCAGTGCCGGCCCACCACGGTCACCCGGGCCGGGGCGGCGGTACTGTGCCGGCCGATCAGCCGGGGAGCGTAGCGGACGCCGTACAGGGCGGGGCGCGGGTTGTCGCTCATGCCGCCGTCGACGGCCACGAACACGTGCTCGCCGGTGTGCTTGACGGACAGGACGCGGTAGACGGCGATGCCCGCCGGTCCGGCGATGGCCCGTCCCGGTTCGATGATCAGACGGGGGACGGGCAGTCCGGCCGTGGCGCAGGCTTCGGTGAGTTCGGCGCGTACCTTGCGGGCCAGCGCGGTGAGGTCCAGGGCCGGTTCGCCGGGGCGGTAGGCGATGCCGTGGCCGCCGCCGAGGTCGAGTTCGGGCAGGATCAGGCCGTGCTGCTCGTGCAGCCGGCTCATCAGGCCGACCATGCGGCGTACGGCGCCCAGGTACGGCTTGACCCCGGTGATCTGCGAGCCCAGGTGGCAGTGCAGACCGGTGAGTTCGAGCTGGGGCTGGTCGAGTATGCGGGCGATGGCGTGCGCCGCGTAGCCGTCGGCGATGGACAGGCCGAACTTCTGGTCGACGGTGCCGGTGCGGATCTTCTCGTGGCCGCCCGCGCTGATGCCGGGCACCACCCGGACCATCACCTTCTGGTGGCCGTCCGGGCCGACGGCGGCGGCCAGCCGGGCGATCTCGGAGGGGCTGTCGATGACGATGCGGCCGACGCCGAGGCGCAGGGCGGCCTCCAGGTCGCGCGGGGACTTGGCGTTGCCGTGCAGCACGATCCGCTCGGGCGGGAAGCCGGTGGTGACGGCGAGTTCGAGTTCGCCGGCGGAGCAGACGTCGAGGCCGAGGCCCTCCTCGTCCATCCAGTGGGCCATCGCGCGGCACAGGAACGCCTTGGCCGCGTAGAGGACTTCGGCGTCGGGGAAGGCGTCGCGGTAGGTGCGGCAGCGGTCGCGGACCTCGGCCTCGTCCAGGACGTAGACGGGTGTGCCGAAGCGGTCGGCGAGTTCGGCGAGCGGTACACCGCCCACGGCGAGGTCGCCGTGCGGGCGTTCACGGGTGGAGGCGGGCCACACCGACAGGCCGACCGCGGTGGTGACGCCGGCCGTGGTGGTGGGTTCGTGGACCGTGCTCATGGTGGCTGCCCCTCTCAGGCGGTCCGCAGCGCGGGCATCTCGTGCGTGACCGGCCCGGCCGGTGGGACGGGAAGCACCGGTGCGACCGGGGCGGGCGATGTGACCCGCGCGGGCGCCGGGGCGGTGAACTGCGGGTCGACCGTGACGCCGGTGACGCCGAGCGGCGCGGTCAGCGCGCGCAACGCGGACTCGGCGAGCCTGATCCACGCCTGGTCGGGGCCGAGGGTGGCGGTCAGCCGGTGCTCGGAGGTGAAGCCGACGGCCGTACGGTCGCCGAGCGGGGTGCGGAAGAGCCGGGCCGCGCATCCGGAGGGTCCCGGCCGGACCGGTACGTACAGAGGTCCGGCCGGGAACCGATCGGCGGGCTCGGGGTCCTCACCGTGGAGGAGTTGGTTCATGGGGTGCCTCCCGAGGGCAGGGAGCGTGGGGATGGGATCTGTGGATCCCCGGCCGCGGGGAGGCCGGCCGGGGTTCGCTGTCGACGTTATGCCCGCGCCCCCCGGCCCCCGGCCCGGTCCTGACGGGACGCTGACGACGATCCCGGCGTCTTTGACGAGACGCTGACAGCACTGGTGGGAGGGCGCGGTCAGGGCCGTCAGAGGCTCGCCAAGAACGGACGGCCGGACTGTCGCGAGCCCTTGAGGGGCGGTGATATGGAGGCGATCGTGCACAAGACCGCTGACCGGGAGTCCTCGCTCGGCGCATGCAGAAGGTGAAAGCCATGTCCGTGTCCCCCGGGCCCGCGTCCGCCCGTGTCGTAGCGCGTGTCGTCGTGGGGGTGAGCGGCTCGCCGGGGTGTCTCGCCGTCCTGGACCGGGCCGCCGACGAGGCCCGGCTGCGAGGTGCGGAGCTGTGGCCGGTGCTCGCCTGGGAGCCGCCGGTGGGTGATCTCGCCGCCCATCGGGTCCCGGCCACGACTGCCATGGTCCCGGAGTGGGAACGGCTTGCGCGCGAACGGCTCGTGGCAGCGCTGCGTGACGTGTTCGGCGGCGTCGGCACCGGACTGCCCGGGCAGGCGCTCGTCGTGCGGGGCGCCCCCGGGCCCGCGCTGATACGGATCGCCGACCGGGACGGCGACGTGCTCGTCGTCGGCGCCGGTGGACGGGGCCGGCTGCGCCGCGCGCTGTGGCCGTCGGTCGGCCGCTACTGCCTCGCCCACGCCGCCTGCCCTGTTCTCGCCGTCCCGCCTTCCCCGCTGCGGGCGGCGCTGACGGCCGCACACCGCCGGAACGCCCTGCGGCGACGCCTGGACACCGGTCATCTGGAGCGGGAGTTCGAGACCGCGCCGCCCGACGCCTGAGGCCGTCAGGAGGTGACGGCGGCCGGCTGGTCCCGCTGTTGCGACCGGCCGCGTTCCGGCGTGGTCGGCACGGTCAGCACCATGGTGAGGCCGCCACCGGGAGTGTCCTCGGCGTGCAGGCTGCCGCCGACCGCCTCCGCGAAGCCGCGGGCGACGGCGAGGCCGAGCCCGACCCCCACCCCGCGGGGCGAGTCGCCGTGGCGCTGGAACGGTTCGAAGATGCGGTGCTTGTCGTCGTCGGGCACCCCGGGGCCACGGTCCACCACCCGCAGTTCCACGCGGTCGGCGAGTGCGCTCGCGGCGACCAGGACCCGCTCCCCCTGCGTGCTGTGCTTGACCGCGTTCTCGACGACGTTGGCGACGGCTCGCTCCAGCAGCCCCCGGTCGACGTACACCATGGGCAGCGTCTCGGGTATGTCCAGTTCCACGCTGTCCTCGGGTACCCCGCCGAGCGCCATGGGCACGACCTCGTCGAGGCCGGTCTCGCGGATGACGGGGGTCACGGTGCCGGTGTGCAGGCGGGACATGTCCAGCAGATTGCCGACCAGGTTGTCGAGCCGGTCGGCGCCCGCCTCGATCGCTTCCAGCAGCTCGGCCCGGTCCTGTTCGGACCACTCGACGTCGTCCGCGCGCAGCGAGGTCACGGCGGCCTTGATGCCGGCGAGCGGGGTGCGCAGGTCATGGCTGACGGCGGCGAGCAGCGCGGTCCTCGTGCGGTTGCCCTCGGCCAGTTCCTTGGCCCGGTCGGCCTCGTGCCGCAAGCGCTGGCGGTCCAGTGCGACGGCGGCCTGGGCGGCGAAGGCCGCCAGCACCCGGCGGTCGGCGGCCGGCAGGACGCGGCCACGCAGCGTAAGAGCCATGTGCTCGCCCAACGGTACGTCGACGTCCGCGTCGTCGGGACTCTCCGCGGGCTCGGGCCCCACGCTTCCGGCGCAGGTCCAGGGATCCGCCTCGGCGGTCCGCTCCAGCAGGGCCACCGAATCCATTCCGAAGGTCTCGCGGACGCGTTCCAGCAGGGCCTCCAGTGTGGTCTCACCGCGCAGGACGTTTCCCGCGAGGAACGAGAGGATCTCGGACTCGGCGCGCAGCCGGGCGGCCTGGTGGGTGCGCCGGTCCGCGAGGCTCACCACCGAGGCCACGGACACCGCGACCCCGACGAAGATCGCGATGGCCACGATGTTCCTCGGGTCGGCGATCGTCAGCGTGTGGACGGGCGGCGTGAAGTACCAGTTGAGCAGCAACGAGCCCACCACCGCGGAGGCCAGCGCCGGAAGCAGCCCGCCCAGCAGGGCCGCGGCGACCGTCAGGGTCAGGTACAGCAGCATGTCGTTGGCGAGACCGACCTCGGGCGCGGCGCCGGTGAGCAACCAGGTCAGCAGGGCCGGACCGAGCACGCCGACGAACCATCCCCAGATGACCCGCGACCGGCCGAGGCGTGCTCCCCGCGCCACCGGCAGTCCTCGGCCCTTGCCCACCTCGTCGTGCGTGATGAGATGGACGTCGAGGTCGGGACCGGACTCCCGGGCGGCCGTGGCACCGACGCCCGGACCGAACACGTACTGCCAGGCCCGCCGTCGGGAGGCGCCGAGCACGATCTGGGTGGCGTTCACGCCCCGGGCGAAGTCGAGCAGCGCGGCCGGTACGTCGTCGCCGACCACATGGTGGAAGGTGCCGCCCAGGTCCTCGACGAGGGTGCGCTGGACGGCCAGTTCCTCCGGGGAGGCGCCCGAGAGGCCGTCGCTGCGCGAGATGTGGACGGCGAGGACCTCGCCGCCCGCTCCCTTCTCGGCCAGCCGAGTGGCACGCCGTATCAGGGTGCGCCCCTCGGGGCCGCCGGTCAGACCGACCACGATGCGCTCGCGTGACGCCCAGATGGCCGAGACCTGGTGTTCGCTGCGGTACTCGGTCAGGTATGCGTCGACCCGGTCGGCCACCCAGAGCAGCGCCAGCTCGCGCAGGGCGGTGAGGTTGCCGGGCCGGAAGTAGTTGGACAGGGCCGCGTCGACCTTGTCCGGCGTGTAGATGTTGCCGTGCGCCATACGGCGGCGCAGGGCCTCCGGTGACATGTCGACCAGCTCGATCTGGTCCGCACGGCGTACCACCTCGTCGGGCACGGTCTCGCGCTGGCGGACTCCGGTGATGACCTCCACGACGTCACCGAGCGACTCCAGGTGCTGGATGTTGACGGTGGAGACGACGTCGATGCCGGCGGAGAGCAGTTCCTCCACGTCCTGCCAGCGCTTGGCGTTGCGGGAGCCGGGGACGTTGGTGTGGGCGAGTTCGTCGACCAGGGCGACGGCGGGGGCGCGTCGCAGGACGGCGTCCACGTCCATCTCGGTGAAGACGCCGCCGCGGTGGTCGAGTTCCTTGCGCGGGATCTGTTCCAGGCCGCGCAGCATCACCTCGGTCCGGGGCCGGGAATGGTGTTCGACGAACGCGACGACGCAGTCGGTGCCCCGCTCGATACGGCGGTGCGCCTCCGACAGCATCGCGTACGTCTTGCCGACGCCGGGTGCCGCGCCGAGGTGGATCCGGAGCTTTCCGCGTGCCATGTCATCCTTCGAAGCGATAGCCCATGCCGGGTTCGGTGATCAGACAGCGGGGGTGCGCGGGGTCCGTCTCCAGCTTCCTGCGCAGCTGCGCCATGTAGACCCGCAGGTAGTTGGTCTTGTTGCTCTGCGAGGCGCCCCAGACCTCCCGGAGCAGCTGCTTCTGTGTGATCAGCCGGCCGCGGTTGGTCACAAGGATCTCCATCAGGTGCCACTCCGTCGGGGTCAGCCGTACGTCCCGACCGTCCCGTACGGCCTTCTTGGCCAGCAGATCGAGGGTGAAGTGCTCCGTCTCGACCAGCGTCGTCTCGGGGACCAGGGGTGTGTCCCCGGTGCGGCGGACGGCGGCCCGCAGCCGGGCCAGGAGTTCGTCCATGCTGAAGGGTTTGGTGATGTAGTCGTCGGCGCCCGCGTCGAGGGCGCCGACCTTCTCGTCGGTCGCCTGCCGGGCGGAGAGGACCAGGATCGGTACGCGGCTCCAGCCCCGTACGCCCTTGATGACGTCGACACCGTCCAGGTCGGGCAGTCCGAGGTCCAGCAGGACCACGTCGGGCCGGCGGGTCGCGGCGAGCCGGAGGGCGGTGGCCCCGTCGGGGGCGGCGTCCACGCCGTAGTGACGTGCCTGCAAGTTGATGACGAGGGCCCGTACGAGCTGCGGGTCGTCCTCCACCACGAGCACCCGGGTCATGGGTGTGTGCCTCTCCTGTCGTGCGTCGGGCGTGGGCGCCGGAAAGCCGGGCGGCCGACGTCATGGCGCCGGGAGCCGGCGGTACGGGATGTCTCCCGGCCGCCGACTCCCGTGCGGGTCGCATGACGCCGTCACTGCTTCGCCGCGAGGTCCTTGAGCGCGATGTTGAGTTCGAGGACGTTCACGCGGGGCTCGCCCATGAAGCCGAGGGTGCGGCCCTGTGTGTGGTCCTCGACCAGCTTCTCGACCTGCGCGACGGACAGGCCGTTCTTCGCGGCGATCCGGTGCACCTGGAGTTCGGCGTACTGCGGGGAGATGGCCGGGTCCAGGCCGGAGCCGGAGGAGGTGACGGCGTCGGCGGGGACGTCCGAGGGCCTGACCGTGTAGCCGGGCACCGAGTTGTCCTTGACGACGGCGGCCTTGGCGTCCTCGACCTGCTGGACGAGGACCTTGTTGTCGGCGGCGAGGTTGGTGGCGCCGGACAGCAGCAGCTTGTACTGCGTGTTGACGCTGTTGCTGCCGAGTCCGTTCGCGGGCCGGCCCTGGAACCACTTCAGGTCCGGGTCGGGGGTCTCCTGGCCCTTCTTCGGCGGCAGGTTGTACGACTGCCCGATGAGGGAGGAGCCGACGACCCTGCCGTCCGCCTTGATCTCCGAGCCGTTCGCCTGGTTGCCGAACAGCCCCTGCGCGATGCCGGTGACCACCAGTGGGTAGATGACGCCGGTCACCAGGGTCAGCACGAGGAGGGCACGCAGGCCCGCCCCCAGCAACCGGGCCGTGTTCGTTACGGAGTTGTTCATGGAGATCAGCACGCCTTCGAAAAATTACAGCCCGGGGATGAGGGAGATGAGCAGGTCGATGAGTTTGATGCCGATGAAGGGGGCGATCAGACCGCCGAGGCCGTAGATCCCCAGGTTGCGCCGGAGCAGCTTGTCGGCGCTCACCGGCCGGTAGCGCACGCCCTTGAGGGAGAGCGGGACCAGCGCGATGATGATCAGCGCGTTGAAGACGACGGCCGACAGGATCGCGGAGTCGGGCGAGGACAGCGCCATGATGTTCAGCTTGTCCAGGCCCGGGTAGACCGCCGCGAACAGCGCCGGGATGATCGCGAAGTACTTCGCGACGTCGTTGGCGATGGAGAACGTGGTCAACGCGCCCCGGGTGATCAGCAGTTGCTTGCCGATCTCGACGATCTCGATCAGCTTGGTCGGGTCGGAGTCGAGGTCGACCATGTTGCCGGCCTCCTTGGCGGCCGACGTACCGGTGTTCATCGCCACGCCGACGTCCGCCTGGGCCAGGGCCGGGGCGTCGTTGGTGCCGTCGCCGGTCATCGCGACGAGCTTGCCGCCCGCCTGCTCCCGCTTGATGAGGGCCATCTTGTCCTCGGGGGTGGCCTCGGCGAGGAAGTCGTCGACGCCCGCCTCTTCGGCGATCGCCTTCGCGGTCAGCGGGTTGTCGCCCGTGATCATGACGGTCTTGATGCCCATGCGGCGCAGCTCGTCGAACCGCTCGCGCATGCCCTCCTTGACGACGTCCTTGAGGTGGATGACGCCCAGGACGCGGGCACCCTGTTCGTCGTCGACCGCGACCAGCAGCGGGGTGCCGCCCGCCTCGGAGATCCGGCCGGCGACGGTGTCCGCGTCCATGGCGACCGTGCCGCCCCGCTCCTCCACCCAGGCGAGGACCGAGGCCGTGGCGCCCTTGCGGATCCTACGGCCGTCCACGTCGACACCCGACATGCGGGTCTGGGCGGTGAACTCGATCCACTCGGCGCCCGCCAGTTCGCCCTGCTGCCGCTCGCGCAGCCCGTACCGCTCCTTGGCCAGTACGACGACGGAGCGGCCCTCGGGGGTCTCGTCGGCCAGCGAGGAGAGCTGGGCGGCGTCGGCGAGCTCGGCCTCGGCGGTGCCGCCGACCGGGACGAACTCGGCGGCCTGGCGGTTGCCGAGGGTGATGGTGCCGGTCTTGTCGAGCAGCAGGGTGGAGACGTCGCCGGCGGCTTCGACCGCACGGCCGGACATGGCTAGCACGTTGCGCTGGACCAGGCGGTCCATGCCCGCGATGCCGATCGCGGAGAGCAGGGCGCCGATCGTGGTCGGGATCAGACAGACCAGCAGGGCGACCAGGACGACCATCGTGAGGTGCGTGCCCGCGTAGTCCGCGAGCGGCGGCAGCGTGGCGCACGCCAGCAGGAAGACGATCGTCAGCGAGGCCAGCAGGATGTTCAGCGCGATCTCGTTCGGGGTCTTCTGCCGCGCCGCGCCCTCGACGAGTGCGATCATCCGGTCGATGAAGGTCTCGCCGGGCTTCGTCGTGATCCTGACGACGATCCGGTCGGACAGCACCTTGGTGCCGCCCGTGACGGCGCTGCGGTCGCCGCCGGACTCCCGGATGACCGGAGCCGACTCGCCGGTGATCGCCGACTCGTCCACCGAGGCGACGCCCTCGACGACGTCACCGTCGCCCGGGATGATGTCGCCCGCCTCGCAGACCACCAGGTCACCGATGGTCAGCACGGTGCCGGGGACCTGTTCCTCGAATCCGTCCTTCAGCAGCCGGCGGGCGACGGTGTCGGTCTTGGCCTTGCGCAGGGTGTCGGCCTGCGCCTTGCCGCGGCCCTCGGCGACGGCCTCGGCGAGGTTGGCGAAGACGACGGTCAGCCACAGCCAGGCACTGATCGTCCAGCCGAACCAGTCCCCCGGGTGCTGGAACGAGAACACGGTCGTCAGGACCGAGCCGATCCACACCACGAACATGACGGGCGACTTGACCATCACCCGCGGGTCGAGCTTGCGGAACGCCTCCGGCAGAGACTTGACCAGTGCCTTGGGGTCGAAGAGGCCCGCTCCGACACGGCCCTCGGCGGGCTTGTACCCGGTCGGTGCGTCCTGGTGGGGCGCAAGGGTGGGAGTGGACATCGCGTCCTCGTGGTCTTCCGTTCGGGTGGTCATGACGCCAGCCCCTCGGCCAGCGGGCCCAGAGCGAGGGCGGGGAAGTAGGTCAGACCGGTGATGATCAGGACCGCGCCCACCAGCAGGCCGGTGAACAGCGGCTTCTCGGTGCGCAGGGTGCCCGCGGTCACCGGGACGGGCTTCTGCCCGGCGAGCGAGCCGGCCAGCGCCAGCACGAACACCATCGGCAGGAAGCGGCCGAGCAGCATCGCGAGTCCGGTCATGGTGTTGTACCAGTCGGTGTTCGCGTTCAGGCCGGCGAACGCCGAGCCGTTGTTGTTGGCCGCCGAGGTGAAGGCGTAGAGGACCTCGGAGAAGCCGTGCGCACCGGAGTTGAGCATCGAGTGCGGCGGGGTCGGCAGCGCCATCGAGGCCGCCGTGAAGACCAGCACCAGCGCCGGGGTGATCAGGATGTAGCAGGCGGCGAGCTTCATCTCGCGGCCGCCGATCTTCTTGCCCAGGTACTCGGGCGTGCGGCCGACCATCAGACCGGCGATGAACACCGCGATGACCGCCATGATCAGCATGCCGTAGAGGCCGGAGCCGGTGCCGCCGGGCGCGATCTCGCCCAACTGCATGCTCAGCATGGTGATACCGCCGCCGAGGCCGGTGAACGAGGAGTGGAAGGAGTCCACCGCGCCCGTCGAGGTCAGTGTCGTCGCCACCGCGAAGATCGACGAGGCGCCGACGCCGAAGCGGGTCTCCTTGCCCTCCATCGCCGCACCCGCGGCCTGGAACGCCGGGCCGTGGTGGGCGAACTCGGTCGCCATCATCAGCGCGGTGAAACCGATCCAGATGGCGGCCATCGTGGCCAGGATCGCGTAACCCTGCTTCACCGAGCCGACCATCACGCCGAAGGTGCGGGTGAGCGCGAAGGGGATCACCAGGATCAGGAAGATCTCGAACAGGTTGGTGAACGGGGTCGGGTTCTCGAAGGGGTGGGCGCTGTTGGCGTTGAAGTAGCCGCCGCCGTTGGTGCCCAGCTCCTTGATGGCCTCCTGCGAGGCGACCGCGCCGCCGTTCCACTGCTGCGAGCCGCCCATGAACTGGCCGACCTCGTGGATGCCGGAGAAGTTCTGGATCGCCCCGCAGGCGACCAGGATCACCGCGGAGACGACGGCGAGCGGCACCAGGATGCGCAGGGTGCCGCGCACCAGGTCGGCCCAGAAGTTCCCGAGTTCACCGGTGCGGGAGCGGGCGAACCCTCGGACGAGGGCCACGGCGACGGCGATGCCGACAGCCGCGGAGACGAAGTTCTGCACGGCCAGACCGGCGGTCTGCACGACGTGACCCATGGTCTGTTCGCCGTAGTACGACTGCCAGTTGGTGTTGGTCACGAACGACACGGCCGTGTTGAACGACTGTGCCGGGTTGACCGACGAGAAGCCCAGCGAGCCGGGCAGGACACCCTGGAGCCGCTGGAGCAGGTACAGGAAGAGCACACCGACCGCGGAGAAGGCGAGGACCCCGCGAAGGTAGGCGGGCCAGGTCATCTCGGTGTCCGGGTCGGCACCGATGCCCTTGTAGATCCACTTCTCCACCCGCAGGTGCTTCTTGGCGGAGTAGACCCTGGCCATGTAATTGCCGAAGGGCACGTAGACGAGCGCCAGCGCGCCGATGAGGGCGAGGAACTGGAGGACGCCTGCAAGTACGGAACCCATGCCTGCTCAGAACCTCTCCGGGAAGATCAGGGCGAGGACGAGATAGCCCAGCAGGGCGACGGCCACGATCAGGCCCACGACGTTCTCGGCGGTCACAGCTTCGTCACCCCCCTGGCGACGAGGGCCACCAGCGCGAACGCGGCGAGCACGGTGACGACGAAGGCCAGATCGGCCATCGTGGACTCCTGGAGTGAGGTGCGGTTGAGCTCGGACGCTTAGAGCAAACCGCCTCCCCGACCGGATTCGACCGCCGTTGACGGCTCCCTTACGGCGACGCTCCCGGCTTTGACGGGTCCCTTACGACCGCTGCCCCATACCGGCCGGCAGGCGATCAGGACCGTCGGTTTCCCCTCACGGGAGCAGTCGAGGCCGGCCACGTCGTCGACCAGACCCGTTCCCGTCCCTGCCGCGATCAGAGGGCGTCGATCCGCCAGGCGATCACGCCGGTGGCGCCCTTGGCCCCATCGGCGTCGATGCGAATCGACTTGGGTGCGGTGATGCGCTGCTGCACCACCGACTCGTCACACGTCACCGTGGTCCTCGCAGCGCCGACGGTCGGCGTGAACTTCACTCGTGCGCTTCCGGTGCCGACGCATATCAGGTTCAGCCTGTAGGACTTCCCCTCGGTCAGCGTGGGTTCGGCGTGGATGCCATCGGTCACACGTTCCGATCCCGCCTCCACCAGCGTTCCGCTGCCGACCGCGGCAAGGGCCGCTTCAGCCCGCTCGGTCAGCTTTGCCTCTGATGAACCAGCGGACGCGTGAGAGGTGCCGGACACAGGACGCGGCGAGTCGGTGGCCTTGCCGTGGCCACCCGCAAACGTGCACGCAGCGAGGAGGAACATCGACGCCACCAGGGCGCATCCAGCGAACCGGGCCCGCAGGCTCACAAAGGTCATGACGAGGCCTCTCAGTACTTCCGACCAGTCTCGGACGTGGGCACCGTCGCCGCCGCTGTCCGGGGGGAGCAACGGTTCCGGTCCATCCCACCGATAGCCCCCCGAGATCCGCTCGTCCTGCTGGTGACCGTAACAGCGACGTCCCGGTGACTGCGCTGAATTCCGCCGACGCGAACGGGAGTTGGGGCGCGACGCCAGGATCTGCGGCGACAGCAGGAGCGACGGCATGAGTTCCAGGCGCCGGTTCAGCGGACACCGGACGTGCGCCGGGTCAGGGCGTGCCGCACCCCCGTCTCGGTGAAGGCCAGTGCCGCCGCCGCGACCACGCCCAGCAGGACCAGGCCGATCGCGTACGAGCCGTAGGTGCCGTACAGCGAGCCCATCAGCAGCGGCGGCACGAAGCCGCCCAGGCCGCCCGCGGCGCCGACGACGCCGGTGACCGAGCCGACCCTGTTCGCCGGGGCCAGCAGGGCCACCAGCGCGAACACCGCGCCGCTGCCCGCGCCCAGCGCGGCGGCCATGGCCAGGAACGCGATCGTGCCCACCGGCGCCAGGGCCGGTGTGAACGACTGCGCGAGCGCCCCGGCCAGCACCGCACCCAGTGCACCGGCCAGCACGCGCACCGGCCCGATGCGGTCGGACAGCCAGCCGCCCACCGGCCGCATGGCCACCGCGAGCAGTACGAACCCGGCCATCCGGTCGGCCGCGTCGGCCTGGGGCAGTCCGTAGCCGGTCTTGAGGTAGGTCGGCAGGTAGACGGAGAAGGCGACGTAGCCGCCGAAGGCCACCGCGTACAGGGCGGACGCCTGCCAGGTGACGCCGAGGCGCAGCGTTTCGGCCAGGCGTCGGGCCAGCGGTTCGGCCGGCACGGAGCGTCCGGGGGCGTCGCGCAGGACCAGCGCGGCCAGGACGGCGTACGCGGCCAGGACGCCCGCGGTGATCAGGAAGGGGTTCGCCATGCCGTGGGCGTCGACCAGCTTCACCGTGGTGAGGGCGCTGATCGCGGTGCCGCCCATGCCCATGCCGAAGACGCCGATGGCCAGGCCCCGCCGCTCGGGCGGGAACCAGGCGCTCACGAAGGGCACGCCGACGGCGAAGGAGGTACCGCCGACGCCGAGGAAGAACCCGCCGACGAGCAGTCCGGTGAGCGAGGAGTGTCCGGCAGTGCCCAGGTAGAGCACGGGCACGATGGTGGCCGCCGAGACGATCGGGAACATCACGCGTCCGCCGAACCGGTCGGTCAGCGCTCCGACCGGTATGCGGCCCAGGGAGCCGACGACGACCGGCACGGCCACCAGCAGCGACTGCTGGAAGGAGGTCAGTTCCAGGCTGTCCTTGAAGCGGGGGCCGAGCGGGCTGAGCAGCGCCCAGGCCCAGAAGTTGACGGCGAACCCGAGGGTGGCCAGGGCCAGCATCCGCCAGGCCCGGCCGGGCGTCGGCGTGCCGGGGACCGTCCCGCTGCTCTGCGTCGTCGAAGACTGGACCATGTCGTCCGTCCCTTTCCTCTTGCTCACGGTGGTTCTGCGGCCGGGGTCCGGCGGACCGCGGTCCTGTTGCTCGCGGACCGGAGGCCCTGCGGCCACTGTCCGCTCGTGGACACCCGGGCGGCATGGGCCATGGGTCCCGGCCTCCGGGCTGACGGTCCTCACGCCGGGGCCGGCCGGCCCCGGCGAGCAGGTGCGTGCGACGCCCCGGTCACAGCAGGCTGCTCCAGTACTCCCAGAAGCGGGTGAGGACGAGCAGGGCGATCACCCCGTACCAGGCGCCGAGCAGCATCCAGTGGGTGTCGCGGGCGGCGTGCAACACGCCCGGGGCACCGGCACGATGCCCTGTTCCAGGCAGTGCAGGGTCACGAACCAGAACAGCGCGATGGTCACCGTCCACACGACCGCGCAGTAGGGGCAGATCTTGTCGAGTTCGTAGCGCGACTGCCCGATCAGCCAGTGGACGAACACCACCCCCGCCAGGGCCCCCGCGTCCAGCGCGAGCCACAGCCGGCGGTGCAGCCGCGCACCGGTGAGGACCGCGACGCCGAGGGCGGCCACGGCGGCGAAGGCACCCGGTCCGAGCAGCATGTCGGGAAAAAGGAGGCCAGTCAGCCCACGACTCCGGCCAGGAGCATCACCCAGCCGGTCCGGCGGCTCGCGCCGGCCTGGCGCGGGTGTCGGCCGGTCGTAATGTCCGGCGCCAGGGCGGGTCCGTGACTCATGCGGCTCAGCGGGAGCCGGAGGCCGACCGGGGGTGGCCCCCGAGCTGCGGGGCCGCTGCCGGTGTGGCCCGCCTGCGGTAGACCAGATAGGGCCGGGCGAGGTATCCGACCGGGGCGCTCCACACGTGCACCAGCCGGGTGAAGGGCCAGACGGCGAAGAGCAGACAGGCCGTCAGTGCGTGCAGGCGGAACAGCAGCGGCGCCCCGGCGATGGCCTCCGGTTGCGGCTGGAGAGCGAACAGACCGCGGAACCAGACGGAGACGGTCTCCCGGTAGTCGTAGCCGGGTCCGAACACGTTGTGGGCGCCGGTGGCGGTGATGCCCAGCAGGACGGTGGCGGACAGCAGCGGAAAGAGGACTTTGTCGCTGCGGTCGGTAGTGAGCCGAATCCGGCGGGTCAGCAGTCTGCGGGCGCACAGCATGCCCAGCCCGGCGACCATGGCGACGCCCGCCACCGAACCGGCCCAGACGGCGGTGGTGTGGTAGGCGTGCTCGGAGATGCCGGCCGCTTCGGTCCACGAGGCGGGCACGGCCAGGCCCACGACATGCCCGGCGATCACCATGAACGCGCCGAGGTGGAACAGCGGACTGCCCCAGCGCAGCCAGCGGTGCTCCAGCAGTTGGCTGGTGTGGGTGGTCCAGCCGAACTGGTCCTGCCGGTAGCGCCAGACGTGCCCGACCACGAACACGGCGAGGCAGATGTAGGGAAAGGCGACCCACACCAGCAGGTCGGTGCCGCTCACCGGCGTGGCGACCGGTCGGGCGAGTGCTGCGGCGTTCATCGGCTGCCCTCCATGGGGGTGCGGGGCGGGACGCGGGTCAGCGGGGCGGCCGTCGGCGGCACGAACGTGCCCGGAGGGGCGAACTCCCCGGCGCCGTAGGTCCCGTAGGGGTCGAGGCCGACCTCCTCGTTCGGCGGCCCCTCGGCGGCAAGCCTGGCCACTGCCGCGCGGTCCGCCTCGGTGGCCGGCGGCAGCAGGCTGAGCAGTGCGGCCAGGACGTGCCGGTACGGCGAGTCGGCGTCGGTCAGTGCCCGGTGGATCAGCTCAAGGCCGCGCCGGTGCTGGCGCAGCGGCGCCTCTCCGCTGCCCGGGCCCGCCAGGGCGGCGAACTCCAGCACGACCGGGAGATGGTCGGGCAGTTCGCCGCCGTCGATGTCCCAGCCGGCGGCCCGGTAGCGCTGGTTGAGGGTGAGCAGCGCCATACCGCGGCGGCGGGTGTCGCCGTGCAGGTAGTAGGTGAGGTGGAGGCTGCTCCTGCGGCGCAGGTCGAACATCTCGACGTAGTGCCGCTCCAGCGCGTCGGGGTCCTGTGCGGTGAACGAGTCGATGAACCGGGCCAGGTGCCCCGCCGCGGGGGTGGCCGGGAGGTCCTTCACCGCGGTCGCCAACTCCGGCCGGGCCGCGCTCAGTTCGGCGTCGGGGTATTGCAGGAGCAGCGACACGAGCCGCAGGACCAGTGCGCGGCCCGCCGTCTCCTCGGCCGTGAGCCGGGCGGGACGGCGTACGGCCGCCCGGACACGGGTGCGGACGAGTGCGGGAATCGTTGAGGGCAGCGGGCTCACGGACGTCCTCCGGCGGTGGTGTCGCGGCGCGGGGTGGGGAGGCCGAGCATGACCTTGCGGGGCCCGGCGTCCTCGGAGGTCTCGACCGGACAGCGGTTCTCCATCGCGGTGAGCGCGGCGGCGTCCTCCTTGTGGGCGGCGGGGACGACGTACCGGTCGGCGTACTTGGCGACGGCGAGCAGCCGGTGCAGGTCCTCCGCCTCGCGTGCGGTCAGCCCGACGGCGTCCAGCACCGCCTCGTCACCGGCCTCGCCGAGGGTGCGGGCCCGCATGTGGGAGCGGAGCGCGGTGAGTTTCATCAGCACGCCCGCGACGACGTCGGTGTCCCCGGCGGTGAACAGTTCCGCCAGGTACTCCAGCGGGATGCGCAGCCGGGTGACGGCGGCGAAGACGTGGTCGGGGTCGTCCTGATCTCCGCCCGCACCGGTCACGGCGTCCAGGACCGGCGAGAGCGGCGGCACGTACCAGACCATCGGCATCGTGCGGTACTCCGGGTGCAGCGGCAGCGCCACCTTGAAGCGCGCGACCAGGTCGTACACCGGGGAGCGGCGGGCCGCCGCCAGCCAGTCCTCCGGGATCCCGGACCGCCGTGCGGCCGCGATCACCTCGGGGTCGTGCGGGTCGAGGAAGACGCCGCGCTGGGCGTCGAGGAGGTCCTGCTCG
Organism: Streptomyces adustus; assembly: GCF_009377175.1. Classification (GTDB taxonomy): domain Bacteria; phylum Actinomycetota; class Actinomycetes; order Streptomycetales; family Streptomycetaceae; genus Streptomyces; species Streptomyces adustus. Next base: position 25,459 of record NZ_VJZD01000021.1, on the reverse strand, counting down.
TCCGGTGTGGCGGCGGCCTCGCCGACACGGTCGGCGTCGTACAGCAGCAGCCCGAGGTAGCGCAGCCGCCCGACGCAGGTCTCGGAGCAGACGGTGGGCTGCCCGGCCTCGATGCGGGGGAAGCAGAAGGTGCACTTCTCGGCCTTGCCGGTGGCGTGGTTGACGTACACCTTCTTGTACGGGCACGCGGTCACGCACATCCGCCAGCCCCGGCAGCGGTCCTGGTCGACGAGGACGATGCCGTCCTCGACCCGCTTGTACAGGGCGCCGGACGGACAGGCGGACACGCAGGCCGGGTTGAGGCAGTGCTCGCACAGCCGGGGCAGATGGAAGAGGAAGGTCTGCTCGAACTCGAACTTCACCTTCCGGGCCCACTCGCCGCTCAGGTTGGGGTCGGCGCCCGCGTTCTCGGGCGCGCCGCCGAGACCGTCCTCCCAGTTGGCGCCCCAGGTGATCGCGGTCGGCCTGCCGGTGAGGACCGAGCGGGGGCGGGCGACCGGGATGTCCCGCTGGGCGGGGGCGTTGACGAGGTTGTCGTAGTCGTAGGTGACCGGCTCGTAGTAGTCCTCGATGGCGGGCAGATCGGGGTTGGAGAAGATCGACAGCAGCCGCTTGGCCCTGCCGCCGGAGCGCAGCACGAGCCGGCCGCGCCGGTCGAGCATCCAGCCGCCCTTCCAGTGTTCCTGGTCCTCGTAGCGGCGCGGGTAGCCGACGCCGGGCTTGGTCTCGACGTTGTTGAACCAGGCGTACTCGACTCCGGTGCGGTTGGTCCACGTCTGCTTGCAGGTGACCGAGCAGGTGTGGCAGCCGATGCACTTGTCGAGGTTCATCACCATCGCCACTTGAGCCATCACGCGTCCGACAGAGGCTTCGCCACGGGGCATCTCAGTACTCCACATCCTGCGAGCGGCGGCGGATGACGGTGACCTCGTCGCGCTGGTTGCCGGTCGGGCCGTAGTAGTTGAAGGCGTAGGTGAACTGCGCGTAGCCGCCCGCGAGATGGGTGGGCTTGAGCAGCAGCCGGGTGAGCGAGTTGTGGATGCCGCCGCGCCTGCCGCCGACCTCGGTCCTCGGCACGTTCACGGTGCGGTCCTGGGCGTGGTACATGTACACGGTGCCCTCGGGCATCCGGTGGGTGACCACGGCGCGGGCGGCGACGACGCCGTTGCGGTTGTACGCCTCGATCCACTCGTTGTCCTTGACGTCGATCTTCTCGGCGTCGGCGGTGGACATCCAGATCGTCGGTCCGCCGCGGGACAGGTCGAGCATGTACTTGTTGTCCTGGTAGTTGGAGTGGATGGACCACTTCGAGTGCGGGGTCAGATAGCGGACCGTGACCTCGGCCCGGCCGTTCTCGCCCAGTTGCTCGTCGCCGTAGTGCCGGGGTGTGTTCAGCGGGGGCCGGTAGACGGGTAGTTGCTCGCCCAGTTCGGCCATCCAGTCGTGCTGGACGAAGAAGTGCTGGCGGCCGGTGAGGGTGTGCCAGGGCTTCTTGTGCTCGGTGTTGATGACGAACGGCGAGTAGCGGCGCCCGCCGGTCTCCGAGCCCGACCACTCGTACGACGTGATCACCGAGCGCGGCTGGGTACGGGTGTCGGCGAACGTGATCCGCTCGGCCTCGCGCTCGGCGGAGAGTTCGGCCAGACCCTCGCTGCCGGTCTGCCGCTCCAGCTCCCGGAAGCCCTCGGTGGCCAGACGGCCGTTGGTGGTGCCGGACAGCGCGAGGATCGCCTCGCACATGTCGCTCGCGGTGGCGAGCGAGGGCCGCCCGGTGGCGACACCGTCCCGGACGGTGCCGTTGCGGTGCCTGAGGTCTTCGATCTCCCGGTCCGGGTGGACGGTGACGCCCTTGGTGGTGGTGCCCAGGGTGTCGAGCAGCGGACCGACGGCGCGCATCTTCTGCGCGACGGCGGCGTAGTCCCGTTCGACGACGACCAGCTTCGGCATGGTCCGGCCGGGAACCGGTTCGCACTCACCGGCCTTCCAGTCCCGCACCACACCGCCCGGCTGGGCGAGTTCGTCGGGGGTGTCGTGCAGCAGCGGTACCGCGAGGACGTCGGTGCGGGTGCCGAGGTGCTCGGCGGCCAGTTCGCTGAACCGGTCGGCCATCGTGAGGAAGGTGTCGTAGTCGGTGCGGGCCTGCCAGGGCGGGGCGATGGCCGGGGTGAAGGCGTGCACGAAGGGGTGCATGTCCGTGCTGGACAGGTCGTCCTTCTCGTACCAGGTCGCGGCCGGGAGCACCACGTCGGCGAGCAGGCCGGTGGAGGTCATCCGGAAGTCCATGCAGACCAGCAGGTCGAGCTTGCCCTCGGGTGCCTCCTCCCGCCACACCACGTCCTTCGGGCGGCCCTCGGGCGGGGTCTCCTCGGAGCGCACGGCCGCGTCCGTGCCCAGCAGGTGGCGCAGGAAGTACTCGTTGCCCTTGCCGGAGGAGCCCAGCAGGTTCGCCCGCCAAACAGTGAGCACGCGGGGGAAGTTGGCCGGGTCGTCGGGGTCCTCGACGGCGAACCGCAGCCGCCCCGACTTCAGTTCGTCCACGATGTGCTCGGCCACCGGCTTGCCCCGGTCCCGCGCCTCGTCCGTCAGGTCGAGCGGGTTGCGGTCGAACCCGGGGTGGCCGGGCGTCCAGCCCAGCCGGACCGCCTGCGCGAGCGTGTCCGCGAAGCCCTTGCCCTTGAACCGCCCTTCCCCCAGCGGGGAGGCCAACTCGTCCGGCCCGAAGGCCTCGTAGCGCCACTGGTCGGAGTTCAGGTACCAGTACGAGGTGCCCGCCATGTGCCGGGTGGGCCGTTGCCAGTCGAAGGCGAACGACAGGTGCTGCTGACCGGTGACCGGGCGGACCTTCTCCTGGCCGACGTAGTGCGCCCAGCCGCCGCCGTTGACGCCCTGGCAGCCGGTCATGGTGAGCAGCGCCAAGAAGGCGCGGTAGATGGTGTCGGAGTGGAACCAGTGGTTGGTGCCGGCACCCAGCGCGATCATGGACCGGCCGTTGGTGCGCTCGGCGTTGCGGGCGAACTCCCGGGCGATCCGGGCCGCCTGCTCGGCCGGAACCGAGGTGACGGTCTCCTGCCAGGCCGGGGTGTACGGCTGGGAGGCGTCCTGGTACGACGACGGCCAACTGCCCGGCAGTCCGGGGCGGGCGACGCCGTACTGCGCCAGCATCAGGTCGAAGACGGTGGTGACGAGCCGTCCGCCGACGCGCCGGACGGGCACCCCGCGCACCAGGACCGAGCCGCCCTCCGTGGCGCCCTCGTCGAAGCGGGGCAGGGTGACCTCGGCCGTCTCCTCGGCGCTTTCGAGCAGGGTCAGTTCGGGTATCACGTCGCCCAGGTCGAGGTTCCAGCGGCCTCGCCCGGCCTCCCCCCACCGGAAGCCGAGCGAGCCGTTGGGGACCACGGGTTCGCCCGTGGTCCCGTCCAGGAGAACCGTCTTGGACTCGGCGTTCTCCGTGTCGTGTCCGAGATGCGCGGCGGTCAGGAAGCCGTCGGGGACGAGTCCGCGGTCGTGCTCGCGCAGCGTCACCAGGAACGGGGCGTCGGTGAACCTGCGCAGATAGTCCTGGAAGTAGGGGACTTCGCGGTCGACGAGGAACTCGCGCAGGATCACGTGTCCCATCGCCATCGCCAGCGCGCCGTCCGTGCCGGGGTGCGGGGCGAGCCATTCGTCGGCGTGCTTGACGTTGTCGGCGTAGTCGGGGCTGACCGCGACGACCTTGGTGCCGTTGTAGCGGGTCTCGGTCAGGAAGTGCGCGTCGGGCGTGCGGGTCACGGGGATGTTCGAGCCCCACATGATCAGGTAGCCCGCGTTCCACCAGTCCGCGGCCTCCGGTACGTCCGTCTGGTCGCCGAAGACCTGCGGGGAGGCGATCGGCAGGTCGGCGTACCAGTCGTAGAACGACAGCAGCGTGCCGCCGATCAGTGAGTGGAACCGCGCCCCGGCCGCGAAGGACGCCATCGACATCGCCGGGATGGGCGAGAATCCGGCGACGCGGTCGGGGCCGTAGGTCTTGACGGTGTGCACCTGGGCGGCGGCGATCAGCTCGGTGACCTCGTCCCAGTCGGCGCGCACCAGACCGCCCTTGCCGCGCGCCCGCTTGTACGCCCGCGCCTTCGCCGGGTCGGAGGTTATCTCGGCCCAGGCCGCGACCGGGTCGCCGAGCCGCCTGCGGGCCTCGCGCCACAGCTTCAGCAACTCGCCCCGTACGTAGGGGTAACGGACCCGGCTGGGTGAGTAGGTGTACCAGGAGAACGACGCGCCCCGCGGGCAGCCGCGCGGCTCGTACTCGGGGCAGTCGGCGCCGATCGACGGGTAGTCGGTGGCCTGGTGCTCCCAGGTGATGATCCCGTCCTTGACGTACACCATCCACGAGCAGGAGCCGGTGCAGTTCACTCCGTGCGTGGAGCGCACGACCTTGTCGTGCGCCCAGCGGTCCCGGTAGAAGGTCTCCCACTTCGGGTCGCTCGCGCCGAACACGGCACGGCCGTCGGCCGACACCTCACGGCGGGTCAGCAGTCTGCGGGCCGCCAGCGGCCAGCCCGCCCCGGTGGGCGACGCCTGGCCCCGTGCGTTCTGATCGTTCCCCATGGTCGGAAACGCTAGAAGCCTCAGGCCGTGGCGCACCTGGGCTGGCAGTCCCTGCCGCCTGGCCTTCCGGCCCCATCCGGCCGGTCACGACAGGGACCATCGGCCCCAGTACCGGGGTCCGGTCGGCAAAGGGGCGGCGCGGCCCCGGCTCGGGGAGCACCGCCTTCGCGTAGACCGACGGTCCTCAGCCGACCGCGGCGCCGTGCGCCATCACCTCACCGTCGACACTCCCACGACGTACGCGAGCGGAACTCGCCAGTTTCTCGGCGGCCACTTCGGCGGTGAGGGCCTGGATCTCCTCGCCGGCCTCGATGGCCGCACGCCTGATTTCGAAGGTCAGGCCGACGGACGTCTTGATGACGCCTCGCGCCAGCGGTTTCGCCACTCTTTTGACCAGAGGGGCCGCCATCATGCCGACGAGGAAGGGAGGAATCGTAGGGAGCATGTGTGAACCCTCTTCTTGATGTACACAGCAAGACTGCCGACGTCGCACGAACCAGTACCCTCTGGCCGACAAGGCCGGGCAGGAATTCCAGGAATTTCACCCCCACCGAAAATCACGATAGTCGGACGTCGGTCGATGTGCCTGTAGAACCCGGCGCTGTTCATTCGTTCGGGCGGAATCCCGCCTTCCGCCCGAAGCTGGGGACAGCCCTTGTCCGGCCCGACCGGCGCCTCACCCGCGTGCGAGGCGTGCCGCCACGTCCGCGACGACTTCGGCCTCCCGGGCCACGAGGTAGAAGTGGTCCCCGGGGTACGGGCTCAGTTCGAAGGCGCCCGGGGCGGTGAGGCCGGACCAGGCGAGGACCGCGTCGAGCGCGCAACTCTGATCGTCCTGGCCGGCGTACGCGGTGATCGGCGCCTTGACCGGTGCCGGGTTCGGGGGGTGATAGCCCTCGATCAGCCGGTAGTCCGAACGCAGTGCGGGCAGCAGCAGGTCACGCAGTTCCGGGATGTCGTAGGCCTCCGAGTGCAGGTCGCCGAGCTGCCGGACATGGGAGATCAGGGTCTCGTCGTCGGCGTCGTGCAGCGCGGCACGGTCGGCCCGATGGGGGGCTTCGTGTGCGGAGACCATCAGGTGTTCGGGGACGATGCCGCGGGCCTCCAGCCTCAGGGCCACCTCGTAGGCGACGCAGGCGCCCATGCTGTGTCCGAAGAGTGCCAACGGCCGGTCGAGCCAGGGCCGCAGTGCGTCCTCGATCGTGTCGGCCAGGGTGGCCATGTCCTCGATACAGGCTTCCGCGAGCCGGTCCTGGCGGCCGGGGTAGCGGACGGCGAGCACCTCGACGTCCGACGGCAGCAGCGCGGGCCAGCCGTGGAACAGCTGCGCCGTGCCGCCTGCGTGCGGGAAGCACACCAGCCGGAGCCGGGGGTCCGCCGTCCGCCGGTGGACCCGGAACCACTTCTTCGCCTCGGTCGTCGTCATCGCCGGCGCAGCCCGCGCTGGTGCAGGGAGTCGAGCTTGGAGAGGAAGGCGGGAAGCTGCTCCACCGCCCTCCTGGACACGTAGGTGGCCTGCACGGTGTGGCGCTGACGATCGGTCACGACGAGTTTGTAGGCACCGCCTTCCTGGATGAGTTCCGCGGAATACAAGGGGGTTCCGGTCGCAGACATCTGACCTGTCTCCATCAGGGTGTCGTCCTCGTGAGTCGGTCGGCCGACTCAGCGCACCTTGGTGGCGACCGAACCGCCGCTGCGGTTCTTGCCGGCGGGCTTGCCCTCACCGCCGGACTGTCCCTCGTTCGCGGCAGCGGCCGCGGGCGTCGAGTTGGCGGCCGCCGCGACCCGGCCCGCCGCGCCTTCCTCCGGGGCGCCGACGCCGTGCTCGGCACCTTCTGCGGTCCTGACCGCGAGCGCTTCGGCGGTCGCCTCGACCGCGAGGTCCTGGATTCCCTCGCCGGCTTCCTGGACGGCCCGCTTGACTTCGATTCCCAGTCCGACCGACGTTTTGACGAGCCCGCGCATCAAGGGTTTACCCAGCCTTTTCACCAGGGATGCGGTGATCAGACCGATGAGGAAAGGAGGTACTACAGGCGGCATGGCAGAACATCCTTCTCTTCTGTCGAGGAGATGACGACGGAAAACGTGACGATTACAGAGAGTATCCGAGGTCGAGCGGACGGCTACGGATTCCTCATGGCCTTCACTCCTTCGAGTAGAGCGGCACTCTCCTGGAATCGCCTTGCAGTTCTCTCTCCACCCGTCGGCGCAGCGCGGGAAACGGCAGGGTGCCGCCGGCCAGCACGGTCTCGTGAAAGGCGCGCACGTCGAACGCGGCGCCGGCGTCGCGTTCGCACGCTGTCCGCAGTGCCGTGAACTCCGCATGGCCTGCCCTGTACGTCAGCGCCTGCCCCGGCATATCGGTCGCGTAGCGCAACAGCTCGGTCGTGATCTGCCGCTCGGACTCGGCTGCCGCGTGGGCGCGCATGAAGGTGCGCGCCTCCTCCAGTGTCATCGTCCCGAGGTTGAGACCGGTGTCGACGACGAGGCGCTGCGCGGTGAAGCGTTCATGGGCCAGTCGTCCGTACGCGTCCCACGGGTCGTCGTACAGCCCCATCTCCCAGGCGAGCCCTGCCGCGTACTCCGCCCAGCCCTCCTCGAAGCCGCCGAAGGCGACCAGTTCGCGTCGCAGGTCGGGCAGCGCGGTGTTCTCGGCCTGGCGGGCGAGGTGGAAGTGGTGCCCGGGCGACAGCTCGTGGTAGATCAGCGCGGCCGCACCGAGCAGTGACCGGTGTGCCAGGTCCGAGGCGTTGTAGCGGTAGCGTCCCACCGGTTGCGCGGCGGTCGGCGGTTCGTAGTAGCCGAACGTCATCGACCCCTCCAGCGCCGGGTCGAGGCGGGCCACGTCGTAGGGGGCGCGGGGCAGGACCGCGAACCAGCGCGGCAGCAGCGGAGTGAGGCGGTCGAGGTGTCCGCGGTAGCGGGCCTCGACGTCCTGCGGGGTGGCCGCGTACAGGCGCGGTTCGGTCGCGAGCCGCTCGTTGAACTCCGCCTCCGTGCCCGCGAAGCCGAGCGTGTCGCGCAGCTCCCGCATCCGCTCGCCGAGTTCGCGGCAGTGCTCCCGGCCGAGTTCGTGGAGGCGTTCGGGCGGCGTGTCGCCGGAGGTGTACGTCCGGACGAAGGCCCGGTAGGCCGCCTCGCCCTCCGGGTAGCGGGCCCAGCCGACGGCCTGCGGCGCCTGCCGGAGGTAGTGCGGGTCGCCGACGAGGGCGAGAAGGCGGTCGAACGCCGGTTCCAGTCCGGTGGCCACGAGCCGCTCCACCGCGTCGCGCAGGTACCCCCGGCTCGCCGCGTCGAGCCGGTCGAGCCGCCCGGCGTCCGCCCGGACGTACCGTGCCACCGACTCCCGCAGCCGGGTGAGTGTGGTGTGGACACCGGCGAGGGCGGGCGCGTGGATGCGGACACCCCGCGCCGCCTGCCCGGCGACCTTGTCGCCGATCGTCGCGACACACCGGGCCAAGTCCCGTACGAGGGTGACATACCGGTCCGCGTCGGCCCGGTGCTCGAAGCGGAACGGGCGGAAGACGCTGTCACCGTACTGCTGGAGACGGAAGAGCTGGTACGGCGTGGCGGTGGGGCCGAGCCAGTGGAAACGCCCCGCCTCCGCCTCCTGTTCGGCCAGCGCCCGCAGGAAGCCCGCCGTGTCGGCGGCGGCACCGGACAGCTCGGACGGCGGCAACGCGGCCAGCCGGCTCAGCACCCCCGCGGCGAACCCCGCGTGCTCGTCGGCCTCCGCCTCGGACACTCCCGGCAGCGACTCGACCGGCAGCCCGCGGCGCGTGCGCAGCAACGGCTCGCGGGCGAGCAGGAAGTCCCAGTACGAGGTCGCGAGCCGGTCGATCTCGCGTGCCGTCGAGCCGTCCGGGGAGTCTCCTGGATTGATGACCATGACGCCAGTGTGCGACGGGAGGTGACGCAGCGTCAGTAACCTGCGACCGGACCGCGCGTCGGGCGGGCCTCACTCGGACGGGGGAAATCGCCCCGCGTGTTCGCGTCCGGCCCGGGAAGGCCAGGCCGACGCCCTCGATCGCGGCGGCACGATGAACGCCATGCGGGACACGCCTCCGTCCGGCGCGGACGCGGTCGTCGTGGGGGCCGGTGTGATCGGTGCCTCGGTGGCACTGGAGCCGGCACGCACCGGTCGGCGCGTCGTGGTCGTCGACAAGGCAGGCGGCGTCGGCCACGGCTCCACCAGCGCGTCGAGCGCGATCATCCGTTTCGACTACTCGACCTGGGACGGTGTCGCCACCGCCTGGGAGTCCCGGCACTGCTGGGCCCGATGGGGGGAGCACCTGGGTGCCGTGCCCGGCCCCGCGCCGGCCGCGTTCCGGCGGACCGGGGCGGTACTCCTCGACGCGCCGGGCTCCGGGACGTCGCACGTCGTCGCGCCGTTCGAGCGGACCGGTGTGCCGTACGAGCGCTGGGAAGCCGCGACGCTGCGCCGCCTGGTCCCCGGTATCGACGCGGGACGCTACGGGCCTCCCCGGTCCCGCCAGCGGCCCGTGGCCGAGGGGGCCGCTTCCAGCACGGTGCTGGGCTGACGTGCGGCGGGAGTACGGGGCCGGTGCCGTCCGGCACCGGCCCCGGGGTGCCGGAAGCGTTCTACCGGCGGCCGCGTCCAGGCGCCGATCCGAGCTTGGAACTCAGCACCGACAGGAAGGTAGGGAGCCTGGCCACCGCGGATTCGGGGACCGGGGTGACCTGGACGGTGTCCCGCACCACGTCCTGCACCACGAGCTTGTAGGCGCCGTCCTCCCGGACGAGTTCGGCGGCGTAGAGCAGTGTTTCCACCAGAGGTCCTTCGGTTGTGTGTCGTACGACGGGGTCAGGCGCCGTTGAGCCAGGCGTTCCAGGCCTTGGTGGCCAGCTCTTCGTCCGTGTCCTCCGCGAACAGGTGGTGGCCCACCCAGATCGGCCAGTTCCAGGAGCTGCCGTTGAAGAACCGGTACAGCGCGTCCGGGCCTCGCAGGCCCACGAAGTCGGGGCTCAGCCAGTCCACGACCACCTCCGTCGGGTCGCCGTCCGTGCCCGGCAGGTCGATCGACAGCCGGTCGCCGACGGCCGTGTCGTCGGCCAGGCCGAGGCGTCGGCGCAGCGCGGCGAAGTCGGCGGGGTCGTCGGTGGGCTCGGGGCGGGCTGCCTTGACGTAGACGGCGGGGCGGCCGGCGAAGTGCCTCAGGTACTCGGGGAGGGAGTGCTGGTAGAAGTCGACGTGCTTCTCGGCCGCGTCCGCCTTGGTGTCCCAGTGCTCCTCGACGACTCCCGTGTGCACCCAGTGGATTCCCATCCGCAGATGGCTGGTCCCGTCGTCGAGCGGGTCGATCAGGTAGGTGAGGGTGTTGGAGAACCCGCTGTCCAGGGACACGCGTACGGCGAAGTGGTGGGGCGGCTCCCACGTCACGACGGTGCCGTCGGCCCGGGTGACCTTTCCGCCGACGCGCGGCTCGACCTCCATCGGGTACAGCCAGCCGAGGTTGCCGGCGCCGGTGGCGACCGCCTGCCAGACCTGTTCCGGTGTGGCGGGCAGGTCCTGTTCCCGGCGGACCTCGAACTCTCGGGCCATGGTCACTTCTCCTTCGTCGTCGTTCATGGGTCAGTAGGTGAGCGGAAGCGCGGTGAGCCGCCGTTGCAGCGGGTTGGGCCGCCAGTCGAGGACCGCGCCGTCGGCCGTCCGCAGGTGCGGGAGCCGGCGGACCAGCGTGCCGACGGCCACCTCCGCCTGGAGCTTGGCCAGCGGGCCGCCTAGGCAGAAGTGCGGTCCGTTGCCGAAGCTGAGATGCCGGTTGCCGGGGCGGGTCAGGTCGAGCCGGTCGGGGTCCTCGAAGCGCTCGGGGTCCCGGTTGGTCGCGGCGAGGAACAGGTAGGCCAGCTCGCCCTCGCGCAGCGTCCGCCCGCCGATCTCGACGTCCTCGGCGGCGACCCGGACGATCGCCTGGGTCGGCGTGTCGTAGCGGGCGAGTTCCTCGACGGCCGTACGGATGAGCGTCGGATCCGCGCGCAGCCGGGCCAGTTGGTCGGGGTGGCGCAGCAGGGCGAGCATGCCGTTCCCGACCAGGTGGGTGGTGGTCTCGTCGCCTGCGGTGATCAGGACGAAGCAGGTGGCCAGCAGTTCGGAGTCGGTGAGCCGGTCGTCCTGCGCCTGCGTGGCGACCAGGGCGCTGATGAGGTCGTCGCCGGGGTCGGCCCGGCGGTCGTGGACGAGCCGGGCCAGGTACGCCTCGTACTGCTCGATCGCCGCCTCGGACTTGTCGATGTCCTCGCTGAGCCGGCCGAAGCGGTGGAACCAGGTCTTGACCTGCGGGAGGTCCTCGGCCGGGATGCCGAAGAGCTCGCAGACGACGGACATCGGCAGCGGGGAGGCGACCGCCTCGATCAGGTCCATGGTCGGCCCGGCCGCGACGGCCTCGTCGATGAGCCGGTCGACGATCCGCTGGATGCCGTCGCGCAGGGCCTCGACCCGCCGGGCGGTGAAGGCCCGGTTGGCCAGCTTGCGCAGCCGGGCGTGGTCCGGCGGGTCGGTGTTGCTCATCACCCGGCCGAGCCGGTCGGTGAGCCGGCTGAAGGCCTTCAGATCGCCGCCGAGCGCGGTGTAGGCGCGGGTCATGCGGTCCCGGTCGTTGGACAGCCGCAGGTCGCTCAGGGCGGCCTCGACGTCGGCGTACCGGGTGAGGTACCAGATGCCCTGGGCGCTGCGGTGGACCGGGTCCTCGCGGCGCATGCGGGCGTAGAAGGGGTACGGGTCCCGGCGGGCCTCGGGCGTGAGCAGGGCCGCGGCGAGGTCGTCGGACCGGGCGAGGCCCGCGGTGTCGCGGGCCTCGTCGGTGGTTTCGGTCAGGTTCACTGCGAGCCGCGCTACTGCTGGGCGTTCATGGCGTCGGCGAGGCTCCTGGGCCGCATGTCGGTCCAGTTCCGCTCGACGTACTCCAGGCAGGCGGCGTGGGTGTCGGGTCCGTGGGCGAGGCTCCAGCCGTCGGGGACGTCCGCGAACTGCGGCCACAGCGAGTGCTGGTTCTCGTCGTTGACGAGCACGAGGAAGGTGCCGTCCTGGTCCTCGAACGGGTTGGTCATGGGTCAGTCCTCCTGGTGGGAAAGGGTGGTGTCACCGGTGGCCTCGGCGAGGCGGGCGGCCAGGATCGGTCCGATCTGGGCCAGCGAGCCGGCTTCGGTCATCCGGTTGTGCCGGGTGGTGATCTCGTGCGATTCGATCCGGCCGGCGATGTACGGGCGCCAGGTCGCGGGCCCGGCGTCGTCCCCGTCGCGGTCGATCGTGGAGTTGAACAGCAACAGGTCGCCGTCGAAGCGGGCGGGGACGAAGTCGACCGCCAGCTTCGCGTTGTTGATCATGATGTGGACGATGACCTCGATCTGCTGCTCCGTCAGGCCCTGGAGCGCGCTGCCCCGCCGGTTCAGGACCTCGGCGACCTCGGTGTAGGTCAGCTCCCGGTCGCCCAGTTCGTCCGGGTCGACGTCGAGCACACCGACGAGCACGTCCCGCTCGGTGGGCACGGGCATCTCGTCGAACTGCACGTCCTTCACCGGGTAGGCGTCGAGGATGGCGAGCAGCGCGGTCCGCTCGCCGCGTGCCTGCAGCTCGCAGGCGAGCGCGTGGGCGATCAGCCCGCCGGCGGACCAGCCGAGCAGCAGGTACGGGCCCTCGGGCTGGATCTTGCGGATCTGGTCGGCGTAGTCGGCCGCCATCTCCTCGAAGGACGCCGCCAGGGGTTCGGGGCGGCCCAGGCCGCGCGCCTGGATCGCGTAGACGGGGTGGTCCGGACCGATGTGGTTCAGCAGCCCGCTGTACGACCAGCTGATGCCGCCGCCGGGGTGGATGCAGAACAGTGGTGTGCCGGTACCGGTCGAGCGCAGCGGCAGCACCACGTCCAGCGCGTCGGCGGGGTCGTCCATGACCAGGCGCTCGGTGAGACCGGCCACGGTCGGCGCCTCGAACAGCATGCGCAGGCCGAGCTCCAGGCCGAGGGTCTCGCGGACGCGGGAGGTCAGGCGGGCGGCCAGCAGCGAGTGCCCGCCCAGATCGAAGAAGTTGTCGTCGATGCGCACCTGTTCCCGGCCGAGGACCTCGGCGAAGAGGTCGCACAGCAGCTGCTCCCGCGGCGTCCGTGGGCCGCGGCCGGTGCCCGGCGCCCCGTACTCGGGGGCGGGCAGGGCGGCCCGGTCCAGCTTGCCGTTGGCGGTCAGCGGCAGCGTGTCCAGGGTGACGAACGCCGACGGGACCATGTAGTCGGGCAGTTCCCGGCGCAGCCGCCCGGACAGCTCGCCCGTCTCGGGCGCGCCCTCGGGGGCGGGCACCAGGTAGGCCACAAGGCGCTTGTCGCCGGGCCGGTCCTCGCGGGCGACGACGGCCGCCTGGGCGACGCCCGGGCAGCTCGCGAGGATCGCCTCGATCTCGCCGGGCTCGATCCGCAGGCCGCGGAGCTTGACCTGGTGGTCGGTCCGGCCGGCGAACTCCAGGGTGCCCTCGGCCGGCCACCACGCCAGGTCGCCGGTGCGGTACATCCGGCTCCCGGGCGGCCCGTACGGGTCGGCGGTGAAGCGCTCCGCCGTCAGGCCGGGCCGGCCGAGGTAGCCGCGGGCCACGCCGGTCCCCGCGAGGTACAGCTCGCCGACCAGGCCGGTGGGCACCGGCCGCAGACGGTCGTCGAGCACGTAGGCGCGCATGTTCGCCATCGGCCCGCCGATCGGCACGGTCGCGGCGTTCTCGGGGAGGCTGTGCACCGGGTGGCGGGTGGCCAGGGTGGTGGCCTCGGTGGGCCCGTAGCCGTTGACCACCTCGACGCCGGGGCAGACCTCCAGCACCCGGGCGACGGCGGCAGGGGAGACCACGTCACCGCCGGTCCACACCTCGCGCACCCCCGCGAGCAGTCCCGGCCGCTCCTCGGCGACCAGCCGGAACAGGCCGGCCGTCAGCCACAGTCCGGTCACCCCGTGCGTGCCGATCGTGTGCTGGAGCAGGTCGAGGTCGAGCCGCTCGGGCGGTGCGACCACGATCCGGCCGCCGTTGAGCAGCGGCACCCACAGCTCGTAGGTCGAGAGGTCGAAGGCGGTCGGGGAGTGCATCAGCACCCGCTCGTGTCCGCCGCCGCGGTACTCGGGGGTCAGTGCCAGGCCCACCACGTCGCGGTGGGTGACGGCCACGCCCTTCGGCCGGCCGGTCGAGCCGGAGGTGTACATCACGTACGCCAACTGGAGCGGGTCGCACGTCACTTCGAGGTCGGACGCATCGGGCTCGCCCTCGATCAGCGCGGTCAGCACGTCCTCGGTGAGCACCAGCGCGGCCCCGGCCTCCTTCAGGATCAGGTCGATCCGGGACTGCGGGAAGCGCGAGTCGAGGGGCGCGTAGGCGCCGCCCGCCTTGACGATCGCCAGGAGCGCCACCACCAGGTCGGCCGAGCGGTCCAGCAGCACCGCGACCGGTGTTTCCGGCCGTACGCCCTGGCGGATCAGGGCCCGCGCGAGGCGGTTGGACCGCTGGTCGAGTTCCCGGTAGGTCAGCTCGGTGGCGCCCGCCACGACGGCCACCGCGTCCGGGGTGGCGCGCACCTGGCGGGCGAACAGCTCCGGCAGCGCGGCCTCCGGCAGCTCGAACGCGGCGCCGGTGGACCGGGACAGCAGCCGACTGCGTTCCTCGCCGGACATGATGTCGATCCGGCTGACCGGCAGGCCGGGGTCGGCGACCGCCGCTCGCAGCAGCCGTGCCCAGCGCTCGAACAGCAGCTCCACGGTGGCCGGTTCGAACAGGTCGGTGGCGTACTCCACCGCGCCGGCCAGGCCGTCGGGGCTGCCGTCCGGGCGGAACCGCTCGGCCAGGCTGAACGTCAGGTCGACCCGCGAGGTGCCGGTCGACGCCTCAAGGTGGGCGGTCTCAAGGCCCGGCAGCGCGAACTCGCCCACCGGTGCGTTCTGGAGGGCCAGCATGATCTGGAACAGGGGGTGGTGCGACAGCGACCGGGCCGGGTTGACCACCTCGACCAGGTACTCGAACGGCACGTCCTGGTGGCCGTACGCGGCGAGCGCCTTCTGCCGCACCCGGCCGAGCAGTTCGGCGAAATCGGGGTCGCCGCCGGTGTCGGTGCGCAGCACCAGGGTGTTGACGAAGAAGCCGACGAGGTCGTCCAGCGCCTGGTCGGTACGGCCGGCGATCGGGCTGCCCACGGAGATGTCGGTACCGGCGCCGAGCCGGGTGAGCAGCGCGGCGAGGCCCGCCTGGAGCACCATGAACATGCTGGCGCCGCGCGCGGCGGCCAGATCCCGCAGGGCCTGGTGCAGTTCGGGCTCCAGCCCGACCACGACCCGGCCGCCCCGCTGGGAGGCCACCGGCGGCCGGGGGCGGTCGGCGGGCAACTGCACCTGCTGCGGAATGCCCGCCAACTCCTTTTTCCAGTAAGCCAGTTGTCGGGCGAACAGGCTGTCCGGGTCGGCGGTGTCGCCAAGCAGGTCGCGCTGCCAGAGCGTGTAGTCCGCGTACTGCACGGGCAGCGGCGACCACTGCGGCTCCTCGCCTCGGCAGCGCGCCGCGTAGGCAGCCGCGAGGCCGTCGGACAGCGGCCCCATCGACCAGCCGTCGGCGGCGATGTGGTGCACCACGACCAGCAGCACATGCCGGTCGGGAGCGAGCGCGTACAGCTCCGCCCGGACCGGCGGCTGGGCCGCCAGGTCGAAGCCCAGCTGTGCCGTCCGCGCCAGCCGGTCGGCCAGCCGACTCTGGTCGAGCTCGACCACCGGCAGCTCCGGGTGCGCCTGCGCGGCGCTCAGCACGACCTGGTACGGCACGCCGTCCGTCTCGCGGAAGACCGTCCGCAGGCTCTCGTGCCGGGCGATCACGTCCCCGAGCGCCGCGTGCAGGGCCGGGCGGTCGAGCTCGCCGGTCAGGCTCAGCGCGAGCGGCATGTTGTACGTGGCGCTCGGCCCGTCCATCCGGTGCAGGAACCACAGGCGGCGCTGGGCGAAGGACAGCTCCACGCGTTCGGGCCGCGGTTGCGCGGTCAGCGCGGGCCGCGCCGTGCCGGAGCCGTCGAGACGGGCCGCCAGTCCGGCCACGGTAGGCACCTCGAACAGCGTCCGGACTTCGAGCTCCGCGCCCAGGGTCGCCCGGACGCGGGAGGCCAGGCGGGTCGCCAGCAGCGAGTGTCCGCCCAGGTCGAAGAAGCTGTCCTCGACACCGACCTGGGCCAGGCCGAGCACCTCGGCGAACAGTCCGGCGAGGAGCTGTTCCTGCGGGGTGCGCGGCGCCCGGCCGCCTGCGGCCGCGCCGAGGTCGGGCGCGGGCAGCGCACGGCGGTCGAGCTTGCCGCTGGCCGTGAGCGGCAAGGTCTCCAGCGCCACGAACGCCGACGGGATCAGGTAGTCGGGCAGCCGCCCGCGCAGCCATTCACGGAGTTCGCCGATGAGGGCACCGGTGCCCCGGCTGCCGGTCGGGCGGTTGGTCAGCGACGACAGCGGCCCGCCGATGGTCCCGGTCGGCCGGTACGGCTCGACCGGGCAGCCGTGCCGCGCCCGCGGGTCGGCGAAGACGACGTCCACGGCGTCGGCCGCTGTGGCCGACCAGGTGACACCCACCCAGCGGTCGAACTCCCGTCCGAGGGCCCGGAAGTCCTCGGGGTCGGGGAGGTCGCTCGCCTCCGGGCCGTGCAGCCGCTCCAGCAACTCGGCGAGCGAGCCGTCACCGTTCTGCACCGCCCGGGAATGGGCGGCCTCGCGCAGTACCCGGCGGTTCGGCACTCCGGTGATCCGCAGTACGTCGGCGGGTGTCCGGGCGAGGAGTTCGCGCAGCTCGTCCAGTTCCGCGAGCCGACGTCCCCACTCCAGCTCGACCGTCCGGCCCGGGTCCGCCGGAACGACCGGGGCCTTGTGCAGGGTGACGTCGTAGCGGTAGCGGGTCAGTTCGTTGTGGTGGCGGCCCTGCTTGACCTCCACGGCCACCGCGCCGATGTCCGTGCCGACGTCCGTGCCGCGCTCCCGCAGGACGGTGAAGAAGTCCGGGTCGACCAGGAGTTCCTTCTCCACCCTGACGGCCTGCTCCACCGCGCGGCGCACCGCCGCGAGGTCGCCGTCCGCATCGGCCCGGTGCAGCTGGACCGCGGTGGCCAGCGGGCGCAGCAGCCGCAGGTTGCGGACGTCACCGACGAAGAGCGCCCCGCCGGGGGCGAGCAGCCGCATCAACTTCCCGATC
Organism: Streptomyces adustus; assembly: GCF_009377175.1. Taxonomy (GTDB): domain Bacteria; phylum Actinomycetota; class Actinomycetes; order Streptomycetales; family Streptomycetaceae; genus Streptomyces; species Streptomyces adustus. The sequence continues at coordinate 8,688 of NZ_VJZD01000021.1, read as the reverse complement.
ACGTCGGCGAGATAGTCGGCGGACGGGAAGTACTGCACCACCGAGTTGATCACGACGGTGTCGAACCGCCCGGCCGGCAGACCGTCGGTGTCGTGCGCCGGGCGGGTCTGCAACACGACACGCTCGGCCAGGCCCTCCTGCCGGGCGACCTGCGCGCTCAGCGCGTCGATCGCGGTGGCGGAGAAGTCCGTCGCCCAGTAGGACTCGCAGTGCGGTGCGATCTGCGAGAGCAGCAGTCCGGTGCCGACGCCGACCTCCAGCACCTGGCGGGGGCGCAGGGCCAGGATGCGGGCCACGGTGGCGTCCCGCCATTCCCGCATCTGCTCGACCGGGATCGGGCTGGCGTCATAACTGCTGTTCCAGCCGACGAAGTTCTGGCCGAAGCCGGCTTCCTCGGGGGTGATGGGCAGGGCGTCGTAGATGTCCTGCCACTCGCCCACGTGGTCCGCTTCCAGGCCACTGTCCCGGGTCTCGTCCTGGTGCGGTACGACGTAGCCGACGAGCCGGTCGTCCTGGGCCAGGACGGCGGCCCGGGCGACGGCGGGGTGCTCGGCCAGCGCCGCCTCGACCTCGCCGGGCTCGACCCGGAAGCCGCGCACCTTCACCTGGTCGTCGGCACGGCCGACGTACTCCAGCTCTCCGTCGGAGCGCCAGCGCACCAGGTCTCCGGTGCGGTACATGCGCTCACCGGCCCCGAACGGGCAGGCGACGAACCGTCCGGCCGTCAGACCCGGCCGGTTCAGATAGCCACGCGCCAGTCCCGCGCCCGCGACGTACAGCTCCCCCGCCACGCCCGTCGGCACCGGCCGCAGCCGCACGTCCAGCACGTACACCCGGGAGTTGGCGATCGGGCGGCCGATCGGCGGTACACCGGATCCCGGGGACAGCGGGGCGCTCATGGTCGCGCACACCGTCGTCTCGGTCGGACCGTACGCGTTGATCATCCGACGGCCCGGCGCCCAGCGGTCCACCAGCTCCGGCGGGCACGCCTCACCGGCCACCACCAGCGTCGACACCTGCACCGAGCCCTCCGGCACGGCGGCGAGGACGGACGGGGGCACGGTCACATGGGTGACCGCGAGGTCCCGGTCGGCCAGCGCGGCGACCGGGTCCGCCGTCGGGGGCAGCACCAGGGCCGCGCCGCGCAGCAGGGCGGTGTAGATCTCCGACACCGAGGCGTCGAAGCTGGGCGAGGCGAACTGGAGCACCCGGCTGTCGGGTTCGATCGCGAACCGTTCGATCTGCGCGGCGACCAAACTCGCGACGCCGCCGTGGGCGACCACGACGCCCTTGGGGCGGCCGGTCGAGCCCGAGGTGTAGATCACGTAGGCCGGGTGCCGGACGTCGAGCGCGACCACGGGGTCGGTCTCCGGCCAGGCGGACACGTCGGTCACCAGTGCCGGGTCGTCGACCATCAGGGCCGGCCGGGCATCGTCCAGCATGTACGCGATCCGTGCCTGCGGGTACGCCGGATCCACGGGCAGGTAGGCGGCCCCGGCCTTCAGTACGCCCAGGACGGCCACCACGGACTCCACCGACCGCGGCAACGCCACGGCCACGGTCCGCTCCGGACCTACCCCACGGGCGATCAGCGCATGCGCGAACCGGTTCGCCCAGGCGTCGAGTTGACTGTACGTCAGCTCGGTGTCGGCGCACACCAGGGCGAGGGCGTCCGGGGTCGCCGCCACCTGCGCCGCGAAGGCCTGCGGCACCGGGACGGCGTCCACCTCCCGGGTGGTCGCGTTGCCCCGCTCCAGCAGCCGGTGCCGCTCGTCGGCGTCGAGGAGCTCGATCCGTCCGATCGACCGGTCCGGGTCGGCGGTGACCGCCTCCAGCAGACGCGTCCAGCGCCCGGCGAGCGCCTCGACCGTCGAGCGGTCGAACAGGTCGGTGGCGTACTCCACCGCGCCGACGATCCCCGCCGGACTGCCGTCCGGAGCGAACTGTTCGACGAGGCTCACCCCGAGGTCGAACTTGGCGGTCCCGGTGGCCACCGCGTAGGTGGTCACGTCCAGGCCGGGCAGGGAGAAGCGGCCCATCGGGGCGTTCTGCACGGCCAGGATGGTCTGGAACAGCGGGTGGTGGGACAGCGAGCGGGACGGGTTCAGCGCCTCCACCAGGTGCTCGAACGGCACGTCCTGGTGCGCGTACGCCGACAGCGCCGTCTCCCGCACCCGGCCCAGCAGCTCGGCGAAACTCGGATCACCGCTCGTGTCGGTGCGCAGCACCAGCGTGTTGACGAAGAACCCGACCAGATCGTCCAGCGCCTCGTCCGTCCGTCCCGCGATTGGGCTCCCGATCGGGATGTCCGTCCCCGCGCCCAGCCGCGTGTACAGCGCCGCCAGCGCCGCCTGGAGCACCATGAACAGGCTCGCGCCCGACCTTCGGGCCAACTCCACCAGGGCTGCGTGCAGTTCGGGATCCAACTCCAGGCCGACGTGGTCCCCGCGCCAGCCCGCGACGGCAGGCCTCGGCCGGTCGGCGGGCAGCTGGAGCAGCTCCGGCAGGTCGGACAGCTGACGCTTCCAGTAGTCGAGCTGTTCGGCGAACCGGCTCTTCGGGTCCGCGGCGTCGCCGAGCAGGTCGCGCTGCCACAGCGTGTAGTCCGCGTACTGCACCGGCAGGGCCGACCGGTGCGGCGCGCGGCCCTCGCAGCGGGCGGCGTACGCCTCGGCCAGGTCGCGGGCCAGCGGGCCGGTGGACCAGCCGTCACCGGCGATGTGGTGCATCACCAGCAGCAGCACGTGCTCGTCGGGGGCGAGCGCGAACAGCCCGGCCCGCAGGGGCACTTCGGCCTCCAGATCGAAGGGCTGCCGAGCGAACTCGGCGAGCCGCTCGAAGAGTTCGGTGCCCGACACCTCGGTCAGCCGTGCCTGGGGCCGGACCTCGGCCGGGTCCAGGACGAGTTGCCGGGGTACGCCGTCGACCTCCGGGAAGACCGTCCGCAGGCTCTCGTGCCGGGCCACCACGTCGGCCAGCGCCTCGTCCAGCGCCACCCGGTCGAGCGTCCCGGTCAGCTGGAGCGCGAGCGGGATGTGATAGGTCGCGGCGGCGGCGTCCATACGGTGCAGGAACCAGAGCCGGCGCTGGGCGAAGGACAGCGGCACCGCCTCCGGCCGCTCGTGTGTGGTCAGCGCCGGACGGGCGTGGCCGGCCCCGGCCAGCACCTCGGCCAGGCCTGCCACGGTGGGCGCCAGGAACAGCGCGCGCAGCCCAAGCTCGACCCCGAGCACCGAGCGCACCCGCGCGGCCAGCCGGGTGGCGAGCAGCGAGTGCCCGCCCAGGTCGAAGAAGTCGTCGTCGACCCCGACCCGCGGCACGCCCAGGACCTCGGCGAACAGCTCGCACAGGATCTGCTCCTGCGGGGTGCGCGGCGCCCGCCCGGCCTCGGCCGAGCCGAGGTCGGGCGCGGGCAGCGCCGCCCGGTCCAGCTTCCCGTTCGGCGTCAGCGGGAGGACGTCCAGCACCACGAGGACTGCCGGCACCAGGTAGTCGGGCAGCCGGTCGCGCAGGTACGCCGTCAGCTCCGCCGGGCGTACGACCGCGCCGGGACGCGCCGCCACGTAACCGACGAGCCGGTCGTCCCGGGCGAGGACGGCGGTCTGGGCGACGGCGGGGTGCTCGGCCAGCGCCGCCTCGACCTCGCCGAGTTCGATGCGGAAGCCGCGCACCTTCACCTGGTCGTCGGCGCGGCCGACGTACTCCAGCTCTCCCCCAGCCTCCGGCCGGGGGGACCCCCAGGCCCGGCGGCGCACCAGGTCGCCCGTGCGGTACATCCGCGCACCCGCAGGACCGAACGGGCAGGCGACGAACCGCCCGGCCGTCAGCCCGGGCCGGTTCAGGTACCCGCGTGCCAGACCCGGCCCTGCGACGTACAACTCCCCCGTCGCGCCGGGCGGCACGATGCGCAGTCGCTCGTCGAGGACGTACACCCGGAAGCCCGCGACCGATCGGCCGATCGGCGGTACGCCCGACCCCGGCGCGAGCGGGTCGCTCATGGTCGCGCACACCGTCGTCTCGGTCGGACCGTACGCGTTGATCATCCGCCGGCCGGGCGCCCATCGGGCCACCAGCTCCGGCGTGCAGGCCTCGCCCGCCACCACCAGGGTGGTCGCCGTGAGGTCGGCGCTCTCCACCGCGGCCAGGGCCGAGGGCGGCAGCGTCACATGGGTGACGTCGAGCCCGCGGTCGGTCAGGGCCTCCAGCGGGGCCTCGGACGGGGCCAGGACGAGGGCCGCGCCGGTGAGCACGGCGCTGCAAAGGTCCCAGAAGGCCGCGTCGAAGTTGGGCGAGGCGAACTGGAGCACCCGGCTGCCCGGCGCCACGCCGAGCCGCTCGATCTGCGCCGCCACCAGGCCCGACACACCCGCGTGACTCACCACGACGCCCTTGGGCCGGCCGGTCGAGCCGGAGGTGTAGATCACGTAGGCCGGGTGCCGGACGTCGAGCGCGACCACGGGGTCGGTCTCCGGCCCGCTTCCTTCGGTCACTGCCGCCGGGTCGTCGACCACCACCGCGGGCCGCGCGTCGTCCAGCATGTACGCGACCCGCGCCTGCGGGTACGTCGGATCCACCGGCAGATACGCGGCCCCGGCCTTCAGCACCCCCAGGACGGCCACCACGGACTCCACCGAACGCGGCAACGCCACGGCCACGGTCCGCTCCGGACCGACCCCACGGGCGATCAGCGTATGCGCGAACCGGTTCGCCCAAACGTGTAGTTGACGATACGTCAGCTCAGTGGCACCACAGACGAGTGCGATCGCGTCCGGGGTCGCCGCCACCTGCGCCGCGAACAGCTCCGGCAGGCTCACTCCGGGCGCCCCGGCCTCGGCGGCGGGCAGTAGCTCGCGGCGCTCCTCGGCGGACAGCAGGTCGATCCCGCCGATCGGCCGGTCGGGCGCCTCGACGACCGCGGCCAGCAGCCGGGTCCAGCGAGCGACCAGGGCCTCGACCGTCGAGCGGTCGAACAGGTCGGTGCTGTACTCGACCGCGCCGCCGAGCCCGGCAGGCGCGCCGTCGGGCCCGTGCTCCTCCGCGAACCCGAAGGTCAGGTCGAGCCGCGCGGTCCCGGTGAGCACGCCGACCCCGGAGACCCGGAGACCCGGCAGCTCGAAGTCGCCGCCCGGCGCGTTCTGCACCACCAACCCGGTCTGGAACAGCGGGTGGTGGGACAGCGAGCGGGACGGGTTCAGCGCCTCCACCAGGTGCTCGAACGGCACGTCCTGGTGCGCGTACGCCGACAGCGCCGTCTCCCGCACCCGGCCCAGCAGCTCGGCGAAACTCGGATCACCGCTCGTGTCGGTGCGCAGCACCAGCGTGTTCACGAAGAACCCGACCAGATCGTCCAGCGCCTCGTCGGTACGCCCCGCGACCGGCGACCCGATCACGATGTCCGTGCCCGCGCCCAGCCGCGTGTACAGCGCCGCCAGCGCCGCCTGGAGCACCATGAACAGGGTCGCGCCCGACCTTCGGGCCAACTCCGCCAGGGCCGCGTGCAGTTCGGCGTCGATCCGGAGTTCCAGCAGGTCGCCGCCGTACGACATGGCGGCCGGGCGTGGCCGGTCGGCGGGCAGTTGCAACTGCTCGGGCAGCCCGGTCAGCGCCTCGGTCCAGTAGGTGACCTGGCGGGCGAACACGCTGTCCGTGTCGTGCTCGTCGCCGAGGATCTCGTGCTGCCACAGGGTGTAGTCGCCGTACGTCACCGGCAACGGCGGCCAGGTCGGCGCCCCGCCGCCCTGCCGGGTGGTGTAGGCGGTGGCCAGGTCACTGGCCAGCGGACCCATGGACCAGCCGTCCCCGACGATGTGGTGGATCACCAGCAGGAGCACGTGCTCGTCCGGCGCGAGCGCGAACAGCTCGGCCCGCAGCGGTACTTCCGAGGTCAGGTCGAATGCCCGTACCGCCGACTCACGCAGCAGCGCGGGCAGCTCCGCCTCGTCGGCCGTGCGTACGGTCAACGGCACGGCGGCCTCGGCGGGGTCCAGCACCCGCTGGTGCGGGACGCCCGCGATGTGCGGGAAGACCGTGCGCAGGGTCTCGTGCCGGGCCACCACGTCCGCGAGCGCGGTGCTCAGCGCCGCCCGGTCGAGGTCGCCGGTCAGCCGCAGGGCGAGCGGCATGTGGTACGTGGCGCTCGGCGCCCCGAACTGCTGGAGGAACCAGAGCCGGCGCTGGGCGAACGACAGCGGCATCGGTTCGGGGCGGGGCCGGGGTACCAGGGCCTGCCGCGCGGTGCCGGCGTCGTGCAGCCCGGCCGCGATCCCGGCGGGCGTCGGCGCCCGGAACAGGCTGCGCAGTTCCAGCTCGACGCCGAGGGTCGCCCGGACCCGCGAGACCAGCCGGGTGGCGAGCAGGGAGTGCCCGCCCAGGTCGAAGAAGCCGTCGTCGGCCCCGACCCGCGGCACGCCAAGCACCTCGGCGAACAGCTCGCACAGGATCTGCTCCTGCGGGGTGCGCGGCGCCCGGCCGCCGGGGGTCGTGCCCGGCTCGGGCGCGGGCAGCGCCGCCCGGTCCAGCTTCCCGTTCGGCGTCAGCGGCAGCGCGTCGAGCAGCACGAACGCGGACGGCACCAGGTGGTCCGGCACCCGGTCGCGCAGATACGCCGCCAGCGCCGACGCGGTCGTGCCGGTCCCGGCCAGGGGGACGACGTACCCGACGAGCCGGTCCTCGCGGGCGAGCACCGCGACCTGGGCGACACCCGGGTGCGCGGCCAGCTCGGCCTCGATCTCGCCCGGCTCGACCCGGAAGCCGCGGATCTTCACCTGGTGGTCCACCCGGCCCGCGAACTCCAGCTCGCCGTCGGCGCGCCAGCGGACCAGGTCGCCGGTGCGGTACATCAGCGCGCCGGCCGGTCCGCAGGGGTTGGCGACGAACCGGGTGGCGGTGAGTCCGGGCCGGTTCAGGTAGCCGCGGGCGAGTCCCGTCCCGGCGAGGTACAGCTCGCCCAGCACGCCGGGGGCTACCGGCCGCAAGGTCGAATCCAGCACGTACACCCGGCAGTTGGTGATCGGTACGCCGATCGGCACCGGCAGCGGGCAGTCGGCGGGGTCGGCCGGCAGCGGGTAGGCCGTGATCACATGGGTCTCGGCGGGGCCGTAGTGGTTGTGCAGCTCCCGGCCCGGCCGCCGGGTCTGGAGGCGGCCTACGGCACCGCCGAGGCGCATCGCCTCGCCGGCCTGCGCGATCAGCCGCAGCCTCGGCAGTTCGAGGCCGACCTCCTCGGCGGCCTCGGCCAGGGCCTCGATCACCAGGTTGGGCGCGAACAGCTCCTCGACCCCGTGCCGGTCCAGCCAGCGCGCGAACAGCTCGGCGCTGCGCCGCTGTTCCTCGGTCGGCACCACGAGGGTCTTGCCGTACAACAGCGCGGAGAGCGTCTCCTGTACCGAGACGTCGAAGCTGATCGCGGTGAACTGCGCGGTACGGGTGCCGGGTTCGCCGCCGACGGCCCGGTGGTGCCAGGCCAGCAGGTTCAGCAGCCCGGCGGCGGGCATCACCACGGCCTTGGGCCGGCCGGTGGAACCCGAGGTGTAGATGACGTAGGCCGGGTGCCGCGGGTCCACGACGACGGCCGGATCGTGCTCCGGCAGGTCCCCGTCCGGTGTGACGGCCGCGAGGTCGTCGAGCACCACGGCAGGCCGCGCGTCCTGGAGCATGTACGCGATCCGGGCGGCCGGGTAGTCCGGATCGACCGGAAGGTACGCCGCGCCCGTCTTGAGCACCGCGAGGACGGCGACCGACAGCTCGGCGGAGCGCGGCAGCCGCAGGGCCACGACCTGCTCAGGGCCGACCCCGCGCGCGATCAGCGCGTGCGCCAGGCGGTTGGCCCTGCGGTTCAGCTCCCGGTAGGTCAGCACGGTGTCCTCGAACACCACCGCCGGGGCCTCGGGGGTCGCCCGGACCTGCGTCTCGAACAGAGCGGGCAGGGTGGCGGCCGGCACCGCACGCGCCGTGTCGTTGCGTACGACCAGCAGCTCGTGCCGCTCCTCGGCGGTCAGGACGTCGATCCGGCTCAGCGGACGGTCCGGCTCGGCGACCACCCACGCCAGCAGACGCAGCCATCGGGCGACCAGTGCCTCCACCGTGGCGGGGTCGAACAGGTCGGTGCTGTACTCGACCCGCCCGACGATGCCCTCGGCCGGGCCGCCGGTGCCGCCGCGCTCCAGCAGGTGGAAGCCGAGGTCGAACATCGCCGTGGGTGTCCGCACCAGGACGATCTCGGAGGCCAGACCGCTCAGCGCGAACTCGGTGCGCGGCACGTTCTGGAGCGCGAGCAGCACCTGGAACAGCGGCTGGCGGGCGAGCGACCGGGTCGGGTTGAGGGCCTCGACCACGTGCTCGAACGGCAGGTCCTGGTGCGCGTAGGCGGCCAGCGCGCGCTCGCGGACCCGGCCGAGGAGGTCGGCGAAGGTCGGGTCACCGCTCGTGTCGGTGCGCAGCACCAGGGTGTTGACGAAGAATCCGACGAGGTCGTCCAGGGTCTGGTCGGTCCGGCCGGCGATCAGGCTGCCGATCGGGACGTCCTCGCCCGCGCCGAGCTTGTGCAGCAGCGAGGCCAGGGCGGCCTGCAACACCATGTAGACGCTGGCGCCGTGCTCCCGGCCGAGGCGGACCAGACCGGCGTGCAGTTCGGCGTCCAGTTCGATCGCGAGATGGCCGCCCGAGTGGGAGGGGTTCGCGGGGCGGGGG
>NZ_VJZD01000219.1 GCF_009377175.1 Streptomyces adustus | reverse complement strand
GGTGCGGGGTGCGGGCCACGGGTGAGGGGGAGGACTGTGTTGCGGAGTGTGGAGCAGAAGTCTGTGACCGGGAGCGACGAGGATCCGCGGGTGGTGGGGCTGCGTTCAGCGGTGTCCCGGCTGCGCCGCGAACTCGCCGCTCATCCGGCCGAGTTCTCCGACCGGGACATCGCCGAGGACGAACTCGCCGCACTGAACGCCATGACGGCCGGGGGCGCCCCGGAAATCCCGCGGCTGCGCCGCTCGTTGCTGCTGATCGCGGGCGCCATCGGTTCGGTCAGCGCCCTGGCGCAGGGCCTGGCGGACGTCCGTACGGCGGTCGAGCTCTTCGGCGAGCCCCCGCGGCGCTGACTTTCGCAGGGAGCACGAGGGCGCCGGACTACGCGTTGGCGATGCCCGAGCCGGCCAGCGCCTCCGACAGTTCCCGGGCGACCTGCTGGAGGACCGGCACGATCCGCTCCGTGGCCGCCTCGGTGACCCGGCCCGCCGGGCCGGAGATGGAGATCGCGGCGGCGGTGGGGGAGTCCGGCACGCAGACCGCGAGGCAGCGCACGCCGATCTCCTGCTCGTTGTCGTCGACGGCGTACCCGGACTGCCGTACGTCCTCCAGTGCCGCGAGGAAGCCCTCGGGCGTGACGATCGTCTTCTCCGTCGCCGCGGGCATGCCGGTCCGGCCGAGCAGGGCCCGTACCTCGTGGTCGGGGAAGTCGGCCAGCAGCGCCTTGCCGACGCCCGTGGAGTGCGGCAGGACCCGCCGGCCGACCTCGGTGAACATGCGCATCGAGTGCCTGGACGGTACCTGTGCCACGTACACGATCTCGTCCCCGTCGAGCAGCGCCATGTTCGCCGTTTCGCCGGTCTCGTCCACCAGTCGGGCCAGGTACGGCCGGGCCCAGGTGCCGAGCAGCCGCGAGGCGGACTCGCCCAGACGGATCAGCCGCGGGCCGAGCGCGTACCGGCGGTTGGCCTGCTGGCGTACGTAACCGCAGGCCACCAGGGTGCGCATGAGGCGGTGGATGGTGGGCAGCGGCAGTCCGCTGCTCACCGAGAGCTCGCTCAGTCCGACCTCGCCGCCCGCGTCCGCCATCCGCTCCAGCAGGTCGAAGGCGCGCTCCAGGGACTGGACCCCACCACTGGCGGACTTGGCGGAGTCGGTGGTGCTGGCGCTGGACGTCGGCACGGCGCGTTCCTTTCGGCGTGGCGGGAGATCAGCAGCCTACCCGGCAGCAGGCCGGCCGCCCGGGAAAGCGAAACTACATTCTGCTTATCGGAAAGGCGATTCCGATCGATGGAAAAGCGCAGGCGCGAGGGCGTTCGGTCCGCTGCGGGTGGGGGCGCTCTTGACGGCGCGGAGGCGGGGGTGAAGACTCCTTCAACAGAAAGTTGAATTCCGTTACGTGGAAGTAAATCCCGTGTCTCGGAAGGGCGCGGAACCGAACAGCGGCAGAGAGAGGGTCCAGGTGTCCGACGCCGAACTGGTGCTGCGTTCAAGGCGCGTCGTCGCCCCGGAAGGGACACGCGCCGCCTCGGTCGCGGTCCGCGCCGGGAGGATCACGGCAGTGCTGCCCCACGACGCCGAGGTGCCGTCCGGGGCCCGGCTGGTGGACCTCGGCGACGACGTCCTGCTGCCCGGCCTGGTCGACACGCACGTCCACGTCAACGACCCGGGCCGCACCGAGTGGGAGGGCTTCTGGACCGCCACGCGCGCGGCGGCGGCCGGCGGCATCACCACCCTCGTCGACATGCCGCTCAACTCCCTGCCGCCGACGACGACCGTCGAGCACCTCCGTACGAAACAGCGGGTCGCCGCCGACAAGGCGCACGTCGACGTCGGCTTCTGGGGCGGCGCCCTGCCCGACAACGTCGAGGACCTGCGCCCGCTGCACGACGCCGGCGTCTTCGGTTTCAAGGCGTTCCTGTCCCCGTCGGGCGTGGACGAGTTCCCGCACCTCGACCGGGACCGGCTCGGGCACTCGCTCGCCGAGATCGCCGGGTTCGGCGGTCTGCTGATCGTGCACGCCGAGGACCCGCACCACCTGGACGCCGCCCCGCAGCGCGGCGGCCCCAGATACGCCGACTTCCTCGCCTCCCGCCCCCGCGACGCGGAGGACACGGCCGTCGCCGCGCTCGTCGCGGAGGCGAAGCGGCTGGACGCGCGGGTGCACGTCCTGCACCTGTCCTCCGCCGACGCGCTGCCGCTGATCGCCGCCGCCAAGGCCGAGGGCGTGCGGGTCACCGTCGAGACCTGCCCGCACTATCTGACCCTGACCGCGGAGGAGGTACCCGACGGCGCCAGCGCGTTCAAGTGCTGCCCGCCGATCCGCGAGGCCGCCAATCAGGACCTGCTCTGGCGGGCGCTGGCGGACGGCACCGTCGACTGCGTGGTCACCGACCACTCGCCTTCGACGGCCGACCTGAAGACCGACGACTTCGCCACCGCCTGGGGCGGCATCTCCGGCCTCCAGCTGAGCCTGCCGGCCGTCTGGACCGAGGCGCGCGGACGCGGACACGGCCTGGAGGACGTCGTGCGCTGGATGTCCGCCCGCACGGCACGGCTGGTCGGCCTGGACGGCCGCAAGGGTGCCATCGTCCCCGGCCACGACGCCGACTTCGCCGTCCTCGCACCCGACGAGACGTTCACCGTGGACCCGGCGGCGCTCCAGCACCGCAACCGCGTCACGGCGTACGCGGGCAAGACCCTCCACGGGGTCGTGAAGTCCACCTGGCTGCGCGGCGAACGCATCTTCGCCGACGGCGTGTTCACCGCTCCGCGGGGCCGACTGCTGACGCGCACCCCCTGACGCGCACCCCCTGACGCGCACCCCTTGACCCGCACCCCTTGATGCGTCCCGCCCTTGATGCGTCCCGCCCCGCGACGGCCGGCTCCCGAGAGGAACACCCGACCCGTCCCGCACCCCCAGCGGCCGGCTCCCGAGAGGAACACCTGATCACCGTGACGGCGCAGCACGAACTCCCCCTGGCCCGCTTCACCGGCGACGCGCAGCCCTACGGCGGCGGTGACCCGTACGCGGACTACCGCACCGCCGACTTCCCCTTCACCCGCCACGCCGACCTCGCCGACCGGCGGCTCGGGGGCGCCGTCGTCGCCGCCAACGACGAGTTCTTCGCCCAGCGGGAGAACCTGCTGCTGCCCGGCCCCGCCGAGTTCGACCCCGAGCGCTTCGGGCACAAGGGCAAGATCATGGACGGCTGGGAGACGCGCCGACGGCGCGGTGTCTCGGCCGAGCACCCCTGGCCGACGGCCGAGGACCACGACTGGGCGCTGGTCCGCCTCGGCGCGCCCGGCGTCGTCCGGGGCGTCGTCGTCGACACCGCCCACTTCCGCGGCAACCACCCCCAGGCGGTGTCGGTCGAGGGCACGTCCGTGCCCGGCACCCCGTCCCCGGCGGAGCTGCTCGGCGACGACGTGAAGTGGACGACGCTCGTGCCGCGCACCGAGGTCGGCGGCCACGCGGCGAACGGCTTCGCCGTCTCGGTCGAACAGCGCCTCACCCATCTGCGCGTCAACCAGCACCCCGACGGCGGCATCGCGCGGCTGCGGGTGTACGGGGAGGTCGTGCCCGACCCCGCGTGGCTGGCGGTGCTCGGCACCTTCGACGTGGTCGCCCTGGAGAACGGCGGCCGGGCCGAGGACGCGTCGAACCTGTTCTACTCCCCGGCGGCCAACACCATCAGGCCGGGCCGTTCCCGCCGGATGGACGACGGCTGGGAGACCCGCCGCCGCCGTGACACCGGCCACGACTGGATCCGCTACCGGCTGGTCGCCCGGTCCGCGATCCGCGCGATCGAGATCGACACGGCGTACCTGAAGGGGAACGCGGCGGGCTGGGCGTCGGTGTCGGTGAAGGACGGCGATGACGGCGACTGGACCGAGATCCTGCCCCGCACCCGGCTCCAGCCCGACACCGACCACCGCTTCGTCCTGCCGGACCCCGCCGTCGCCACCCACGCGCGCGTGGACATCTTCCCGGACGGGGGCATCTCCCGGCTGCGCCTGTTCGGCTCCCTGACACAGGAGGGCACGGCCGCGCTCACCGCGCGGTACCAGGAACTGGGCGGCTGAGGCGACCCGGGCGGCCCCTGGGCGGCGGCCCGAGCCGCCTCGGCCGCGGTCAGGGCTGGGAGTCGAGCGCGTTCAGGTCGTCCAGTGTGTCGCGGGCATGGGTGACGCGCAGCTGCCGCCAGTGCGTGCGGTACAGCACGTAGTACATGGCCATGACCACGGCGAGCAGCTGAAGTCCCAGGCCGAGCCACAGGAACGAGTCCTCGCTCTCCATCCTGTTGGTCAGGAAGGCGAAGTTCATCCCGAAGAACCCGGTCAGGAAGGACAGCGGCAGGAAGATCATCGACACGACGGTGAGCCGGTTGATCACGACGTTCTGCTGGTCGGCGATGAGTGACGCGTAACTGCCCGCGGCCCGCCGGGCGGCGTCCCGCAGCGACTCGATCTCCAGGAGCACCAGCTGCACGGTGTGCTCGTGCAAGCTGTTCAGCGCTCGCCGCTCGTCCGAGAGGCTGTGGGCCGTCATCCGGCGGCGGACCAGGACCTCCTGCGCGAGCGCGGCGTAGGGCAGGAACGCCCGATGCAGTTGCGCCGCGCGCCGACGCTGCCGGGCCAGTATCCGGACCTGCTCGGGCCGCCGTTCCACGAACATCGCCTCTTCGAGGTCCTCGACCTCCAGATGGCAGTCCGTGACGGCCCGCCGGAAGGTCTCCAGCACACCCTGGAGAAACAGGAACAGCGCGGTGGCCGCGTCGGCGGGCGTGTCCACCGGCAGCCGTTCCATGAAGGTGGTGACCGCGTCGACGGGTCCCCGGTGGACGATGACGAGGTGCCGGGGATCGACGAGCAGTTGCACATGGGAGACGCGGCGGGCGCCCTGGACCACCGGTACGACGCACGCGGCGAAGTCGCCGCGGTACTCGGCCCGCACCGCGTCCTGCGGTTCGCCGAACCACTCCCAGGCCTCGTCCTCCACTCCGAGCAGCCGGGACAGCGGCTGGTCGCCGGACGGCGGGTCGTCGTCCTCCTGCTCGACGGTCACGATCACGAGACCGGAGGCCTGGAGGCGTTCACGGGCCTGCGGCAGTCCTGTGCGGGTGACGACACCTTCCGGCATCGACATCACCGATACGATCATCGTCCCTCACCGTGGATGGTGTGCTGCTGGCAGGGACACCTCGGCAGGTGCAAACTGCAACGTCTCCGGCACCTTATCGCCGAAGGCCGCGCGGACCGCCGAACACGGCGGGCGCCGTGTCCCGGGGCCGACGGGGCGCCCTCGGCGGGCGGCCGACCGGGTGTGATGCCGGCCGGGTGCGGTGCGGTGCGGTGCGGTGCGGGCCGGATTCGGCGGTGGATCCGACGGTGGATCCGACGGTGGCCGGAACTCTTGCGTCCGTCTCCCGCGTTCTCCCGTCGTGACTCTTCAGCAAGAAATCGTCGGCAACGCCATGCAGATGGCGGTCGTCAGCCTGCGCCCCGGTCAGACCGTGTACTGCGAGGCGGGGAAGTTCCTCTTCAAGACCACGAACGTGACCATGGAGACCCGGCTCTCCGGACCGTCGGGAAGCGGCGGTGCCCAGCAGCCCGGCGGAGGCGGCGGCATGGGCGGCATGCTGCGCCAGGCCATGGGCACGGCCATGCAGGTCGGCCAGCGCGCCCTCGCGGGCGAGTCGCTGGCGTTCCAGTACTTCACCGCCCAGGGCGGCGAGGGCACGGTCGGCTTCGCCGGTGTGCTGCCCGGGGAGATGCGCGCGCTGGAGCTCGACGGCAGCCGCGCGTGGTTCGCGGAGAAGGACGCCTTCGTGGCCGCCGAGTCCACCGTCGACTTCGGCATCGCCTTCCAGAGCGGCCGCACCGGCATGAGCGGCGGCGAGGGCTTCGTCCTGGAGAAGTTCACCGGCCGGGGCACGGTGATCATCGCCGGCGCCGGCAACTTCATCGACCTGGATCCCTCCGACTTCGGCGGCCGCATCGAGGTCGACACCGGCTGCGTCGTCGCCTTCGAGGAGGGCATCCGTTACGGCGTCCAGCGCGTCGGCGGCCTCAACCGCCAGGGCCTGATGAACGCGGTCTTCGGCGGCGAGGGCCTGTCCCTGGCGACCCTGGAGGGCCACGGCCGGGTCATCCTCCAGTCGCTCACCATCGAGGGTCTCGCCAATGCCCTGAAGAAGGCCCAGGGCGGCGACAAGCAGGGCCCGACGGGCGGTCTGTTCTCGACCCACGCCGGGTGAGCCGGGCGGGCCGCGAGCGCCGACGGGGCCGTCCCGAAAGCGAAGCGCGGCCTCCGCGCGCCCGTCGGGAGGCGGCGCTCCGCCCCGACCGGAACGGGCGCGGGACGAAGAGCGAACTCAGGTTAACTCCCCGAAAACTCATCGGACTTGACGGCAAAATCCGCAGGCTTGTCATTGACATGCCAGTCTCTACGCGCGTCATCATGTGGGCATGAGATTCCCCCCACGCATCACCCGCATCGGTGCCTCGGCCGCCATCCTCTCCGCCCTGCTCGTCGGCGGTACCGTCTCCGCCACGACGGCGAACGCCGCGGTCGGCAGCGTCTGCTACTCCAAGCTGCCGTCCCAGGCGTACGACACCCTCGCCCTCATCGACAGCGGCGGCCCGTTCCCGTACTCGCAGGACGGGGCGGTCTTCCAGAACCGGGAGGGCGTGCTGCCCTCGCAGGCGACCGGCTATTACCACGAGTACACGGTGAAGACCCCCGGGTCGTCCACGCGCGGCGCGCGTCGCATCGTGACCGGTAAGAAGACCGACGAGGACTACTACACCGCGGACCACTACGTCACGTTCAACCTGATCAACTACGGCTGCTGAGAAGGCCGCCCGTCCACGGTTGACGCGCAGGAACGGCGCGACCGGCCGGAGGTCCACGCCCCCCACGCAACCGGACCTCCGGCCCTTCGCCGCTCCGGGGCCGCGAACCGCCCGCGCGCCGCATGCCGCCCGCCGCACGCCGCCCGCCCTTCGGCGGGACCGCTCACCCGGCGAGGCCCGCTCGGCCGGTGCGGCCCGTTCGCCGGATGGACCCGCTCAGTCGGCGAGGCCCGCCCGCTCGGTGGACCCGGTCACCGTAACGTCGACATCACTCCGCCCGGGATCTCCGCGAGGGCGACCGCCCTGCGCTCGCGCCGGGACACCTCGCAGGCCTCCGCGATCCTGAGGGCCTGAAGGGCCTCACGGCCGTCGCACGGGTTGGCGATCTCGCCGCGCGCCACCTCGACGAACGCGCACAGCTCGGCCTCGTACGCGGGCTTGAAGCGCTCCAGGAAGCCCGTCCACGGCCGGTCCGCGGCCGGCGGCCCGGTCGGTTCCGTGGACGCGATCGGCGTACGGTCGTCCAGGCCGACCACGATCTGGTCCAGCTCTCCGGCCAGCTCCATGCGGACGTCGTAACCGGCACCGTTCAGACGGGTCGCGGTCGCCGTCGCGAGGGTGCCGTCGTCGAGCGTGAGGACCACCGCGGCCGTGTCGATGTCGCCCGCCTCGCGGAACATCGCGGGACCGGCGTCGGACCCGGTGGCGTAGACGTCCACGACCTCGCGGCCGGTCAGCCAGCGCAGGACGTCGAAGTCGTGGATCAGCGCGTCCCGGTACAGCCCGCCGGACTGCGGCAGCCACGACGCCGAGGGCGGGGACTGGTCGGAGGTCACGGCCCGGATGGTGTGCAGCCGGCCGAGCCTGCCGGAGAAGATCGCCTCGCGGGCCCCCGTGTACCCCGCGTCGAAGCGGCGCTGGTAACCCATCTGAAGGATCGTTCCGGCAGCTTCGACCTCGGCGAGGGCGTGCAGTGTGTTGGGCAGGTCGAGGGAGATGGGCTGCTCGCAGAAGACCGGCAGTCCCGAGCGTGCCGCCCGGCCGATCAGTTCGGCGTGGGCCGATGTCGTCGCGGTGATCACCACGGCGTCCACGCCCCAGGTGAAGATCTCGTCCACCCCCGGCGCCGCGGTCTCGCCCAGTCTGTTCGCCAACTCCTGGGCTCTCGCGGGGTTCACGTCCGTGAGGATCAGTGAGCCGACCTCGCGATTACGGCTGAGCGTGTTCGCATGGATCGCGCCGATCCGACCTGTACCGATGACACCGATGCGCATGGGAACAACCTGGTGGCTGACCCTGCGCGCTGTCAATGCACAGTCAATTCGCATGTCCGGACAACCGAACTACACAACTTCCCGTCAACCGGCCACAGGGCTACGCTCGCACCGTGCCGAAACCAGAAGTGGACCCGCCCGTGCGGCTGGAGCTGAGTGTGGACCGGAGTTCCCCCGTGCCCTTGTACTTCCAGCTGTCCCAGCAGTTGGAGGCCGCGATCGAGCACGGCACGCTCACCCCCGGCAGTCTGCTCGGCAACGAGATCGAGCTCGCCGCACGGCTCGGCCTGTCCCGTCCGACGGTCCGCCAGGCCATCCAGTCGCTCGTCGACAAGGGTCTGCTGGTGCGCCGCCGGGGCGTCGGTACGCAGGTCGTCCACAGCCAGGTCAAGCGCCCCCTGGAGCTCAGCAGCCTCTTCGACGACCTGGAGGCGGCCGGTCAGCGCCCGGCGACCCGGGTCCTCGTCAACGCCGTCGTGCCGGCCACCGCCGAGGTCGCCGCCGCGCTCGCCGTGCCCGAGGGCAGCGAGGTGCACCGGGTGGAGAGGCTGCGGCTCGCGCACGGGGAGCCGATGGCGTATCTGTGCAATCACCTGCCGCCTGGGCTGCTCGACCTGGACACCGCCCAGCTGGAGGCCACCGGCCTGTACCGGATGATGCGCTCCGCCGGGCTCACCCTGCACAGCGCCCGCCAGTCCATCGGCGCGCGCGCCGCCACCGCCGCGGAGGCCGAGCGGCTCACCGAGCCGGAGGGTGCCCCCCTGCTCACCATGCGGCGCACCACCTTCGACGACACCGGCCGCGCGGTCGAGTTCGGCGACCACATCTACCGGCCCAGCCGCTACGCGTTCGAGTTCCAGCTGCTCGTACGCCCCTGATCCCACCGCTCGCGCCCGTCCTCCCCGCGCTGGTCCGCCCCCTTGCGTCGCAATGTCAGGACAATGTGACCGCCGTTCGCTCCCCGCTCACCGGGCGGGCACATGTGCGGGCCGCGTGGCAGCGGCGCGGGGCGGGCGTCCCGGTGTTGTTTTCATCACCCGCAACCCTCGTCACACCTGCCTGGCGGGTGACCGTTCCGTACTGGTCGGGACGCGGCCCGAGGACCGGCGCCCACACCCCCGCGGACGTCGTCGAGGCGGAGTCGGCCGGCCGCGCAGCGGGCGACGAAGAGCCGGACGACCTGGGACAGGAGCCGCGACGGGCAAGGAAGCGCGAGCCGGTGCCGAGGCGCGGGCGAGCCGCGGACGCGCCCCCGGCGGCTCCGCGGACGGCGGCCGACGCGCGGGCGGCGGCGCCGTGCACCGGTCTTCGTCAGCCGGACGCACCGGGCGGAGCGGTGAGGCAGAATCGGGCCTGATGAGCACCTACCGCGACCTCAGCGCCCCCATCGGCTCCCGCCGAGCCCCCGTGCTGCGTACCGTGGGCACGCGCGAGCGCCGCTCGCACCTCACCGCACCCCGGGTGCCCACGGTCGGCATCGACATCGGCGGTACGAAGGTGATGGCGGGCGTCGTCGACGCCGACGGCAACATCCTGGAGAAGCTCCGCGCGGAGACCCCGGACAAGTCCAAGAGCCCGAAGGTCGTCGAGGACACCATCGTCGAGCTGGTCCTGGACCTGTCGGACCGGCACGACGTGCACGCGGTCGGCATCGGCGCGGCCGGCTGGGTCGACGCCGACCGCAACCGCGTCCTGTTCGCACCCCACCTGTCCTGGCGCAACGAGCCGCTGCGCGACCGCCTCTCCGGCCGCCTGTCGGTGCCCGTGCTCGTCGACAACGACGCCAACGCCGCCGCCTGGGCGGAGTGGCGCTTCGGCGCGGGACGCGGCGAGGACCACCTCGTGATGATCACCCTCGGTACCGGTATCGGCGGCGCGATCCTGGAGGGCGGGCAGGTCAAGCGCGGCAAGTTCGGTGTCGCGGGGGAGTTCGGCCATATGCAGGTGGTGCCCGGCGGCCACCGCTGCCCGTGCGGCAACCGCGGCTG
Source organism: Streptomyces adustus (assembly GCF_009377175.1). GTDB lineage: Bacteria > Actinomycetota > Actinomycetes > Streptomycetales > Streptomycetaceae > Streptomyces > Streptomyces adustus. The sequence goes on along the minus strand of NZ_VJZD01000219.1, from coordinate 5,808 downwards.
CTGGGAGCAGTACAGCTCCGGCAACGCCCTCGTCCGGGAGGCCCGGGAACTGGCCGCGGCCGACTCCCCGGTGGCGTACGGGATCATCGAGCACGTCAAGGGCAACATCGGCGACATCACCGGCCCGATGATCACCGAGCTGGCGCGTGACGGCGACGCCATGTGCATCGAGCTGCTCCAGGAGATCGGCCAGTGGCTCGGCGTCGGCATCGCCAACCTGGCGGCGGCGCTCGACCCGTCCTGCTTCGTGATCGGCGGCGGTGTCTCCGCGGCGGACGACCTGTTGATCGGCCCGGCGCGCGAGGCCTTCCGGCGCCAGCTCACCGGCCGCGGCTACCGCCCCGAGGCCCGCATCGCGCGCGCCCAGCTCGGCCCCGAGGCCGGCATGGTCGGCGCCGCCGACCTCGCCCGGCTGGTCGCCCGCCGCTTCCGCCGCGCCAAGAGACGCCGGGTGGAACGCCACGAACGCTACGAGAAGTACTCCGAGGCCCGCCGCACCCAGGACACCGCATGACCACCGCACTGCCCCGCCAGGCCACGCCCCCGGACGAGCAGCCCCGCCAGGCCGAGAACCGCCGGCACCGCAACCGCCGCCGGGCGCTCACCCTGCTGATCATCGTGCTGCTCATCGGTGTCCCGGCCGGCTATCTCGTGATCTCCGCCAACCAGAGCCGCGACAGCGGCAAGGACAAGGAGAAGAAGTACTCGGCGACCGGCCTGACCACGGGCTGGCCCTCCAAGGTGCAGCGCCGCCTCTACCAGGTGCCGGTCCCGCACCCGTCGAACCAGGTCGCCTACTACGAGACCAACAACTGGAAGACCAGCCGGCTCTACGTGCAGTTCCAGACCACGCAGGCCGGCCTGGACGCCTTCCTCACGGAGCTGGGAGCCGACCGGGACCTGCTGAAGCGGGACGACATCGTCATCGGCGCCCGCGACCGGAAGATCACCGGCTGGACCTTCACCGGCACCGGCGCCCGCCCGGGCCCGTACTGGGGCTTCGTCCACCGGCAGAAGAGCCCGCAGCCGACGCAGGACGTCGTGGTGAACACCTCCAACCCCAAATACCCCATGATCTACGTCGTCTCGCGCGCGGTCCCCTGACCGGTCCGGCCCGCCCGCTCCGGCCGCCGGAGCCGATTGTCAGACCCCGCCCGTAGAGTCGAAGACGGTTGATCCGAACCACGGGCGGGAGGTGGACAGTGGGTACGAGCGCGACAGTGGGTACGAGCGGGACGGCCGAGGCGGTCGGGCGCGCGCAGGAGCACGAGAGCGTCCCCCTGCGGCTCGCCGCCGTCTTCCTGCCCGCCCCGCTCCCGCGCGACGGACGCATCGCCTTCTGGGACCCGGCGGACGCACCGCTGCCCGCGGACACCGCCGAGCCCGCCGAACGCACCGAACTCACCGTCGTACGACGGCACGGCGCCTCGGTCCGCCGCAGGCAGACCCCCGCGCTGTCCCTGCCGCTCGACCAGGCCCTGCCCCTGCTCGTGCGGGCCCGCCGCGACCCCGCGGCCCACCCCGCCACCGCCTGCTGGGGCGCGGCCGCCCTGCACGCGCTGCGGCTCACCGCCCGCGGCCGACTGCTGCCCGGACTGACCCGCACGGGCCACGACGCCTGGCGGGCCGGCCCCTTGGACCCCGACGACATCGCCCATCTGCGGGCGGTCGCCGCGGCCCTGCCGTACGAGGGACACGCCGTGCCGCTGACCGGCCCCGGACCGCTGCGGCTGCCGCAGCCCGAGGCCCTGATGCGCGCCTTCCTGGACGCGGTCGCGGACACCCTCCCGCGCACCCCCGCCGCGCCGCACGCCTGCGGCCGACCCTTCGCCGACCGCCGCCCGCAGCGGCTGCCCGGCGCCGCCGACTGGGCCGCCGAGGTCGCCGCCGGCATGGACGCGGGCGTACGGATCTCGCTGCGCCTGGACCTGTCGGCGTACGAGCTGTTCGACACCGGCGAGCGGGTGCGCAGCGCGGGCGCGGCCGTCCTCCAGGTGCACAGCCTCGCCGACCCCACCCTCGTGGCCGACGCGGCGGCCCTGTGGGCGGGCGACGCGGACGCCGCCTTCGGACCCCGCGCCCGGGTGGACGCCGCTCTCGCCGTGCGACGCGCCGCCCGCGTCTGGCCTCCGCTGGACCGGCTGGCCGAACAGGACACGCCCGACGTCCTGGCCCTGACCGAGGAGGAGGTGGGCGACCTGCTCGGCGCCGCGGCCGGTCGGCTCGCCGCCGCCGGAGTCGCCGTGCACTGGCCGCGCGACCTGGCCCAGGACCTGACCGCCACGGCCGTCGTGCGGTCCGCGCCCGGCTCGGCGACCGACGGCACCGGCTTCTTCGAGGGCGAGGACCTGCTGCGGTTCAGCTGGCAGCTGGCGCTCGGCGGCGACCCGCTCAGCGAGGCCGAGATGGACACCCTCGCCGAGGCCCACCGCCCGGTCGTCCGGCTGCGCGACCGGTGGGTCCTGGTCGACCCGGCCCTCGTCCGCAAGGCGCGCCGCCGAGAACTGGGCCTGCTCGACCCGGTCGACGCCCTGTCCGTGGCGCTCACCGGCAGCGCGGAGGTCGACGGGGAGACGGTCGAGGCCGTCCCGATCGGCGCCCTGGCCGCCCTGCGCGACCGGCTGACCGCCGGAGTGCGGCCCGCCGAGCCGCCCCCGGGCCTGGCCGCCACCCTGCGCGACTACCAGCTGCGCGGCCTGGCCTGGCTCGACCTCATGACCTCCCTCGGCCTCGGCGGCTGCCTCGCCGACGACATGGGACTCGGCAAGACGATCACCCTCATCGCCCTGCACCTCAAGCGCGCCCGCGGCGAACCGACCCTGGTGGTGTGCCCGGCCTCGCTGCTCGGCAACTGGCAGCGGGAGATCACCCGGTTCGCCCCCGGCGTCCCCGTCCGCCGCTACCACGGCCCGGAGCGCACCCTCGACGACCTGACCGACGGATTCGTCCTCACCACGTACGGCACGATGCGCTCGGCCGCGCCGACGCTGGCCGGTCAGCGCTGGGGCATGGTCGTCGCGGACGAGGCACAGCACGTCAAGAACCCCTACTCGGCCACGGCGAAGGCACTGCGCACCATCGCGTCCCCCGCGCGCGTGGCGCTCACCGGCACCCCCGTCGAGAACAACCTCTCCGAACTCTGGGCCCTGCTCGACTGGACGACACCGGGACTCCTCGGCCCCCTGAAGTCCTTCCGGGCCCGGCACGCCCGCGCCGTGGAGAACGGCGAGGACGAGGAGGCGGTGGCCAGGCTGGCCCGGCTGGTCCGCCCCTTCCTGCTGCGCCGCAAGAAGTCCGACCCCGGCATCGTCCCCGAACTGCCGCCCAAGACGGAGACCGACCACCCCGTCCCGCTCACCCGTGAACAAGCCGCGCTCTACGAGGCGGTGGTGCGCGAGTCGCTGCTCGCCATCGAGACCGCCGAGGGGATCGCCCGCCGGGGGCTGGTCCTGAAGCTGCTGGGCGCGCTGAAGCAGATCTGCGACCACCCCGCGCTCTATCTCAAGGAGGCGGCCGCACCGGCCGACCGGCTCGCCGCCCGCTCCGGCAAACTCGCCCTGCTCGACGAGCTGTTGGACACCGTGCTGGCGGAGGACGGCTCGGCGCTCGTCTTCACCCAGTACGTCGGCATGGCCCGGCTGATCGCCGCCCACCTCGCCGCCCGCGCGATCCCCATGGACCTCCTGCACGGAGGGACGGCCGTGCCGGAGCGCGAGCGCATGGTGGACCGCTTCCAGAGCGGCGCGACCCCCGTCCTCGTGCTGTCCCTGAATGCCGCGGGCACCGGCCTCAACCTCACCCGGGCGGGCCATGTCGTGCACTTCGACCGCTGGTGGAACCCGGCGGTCGAGGAACAGGCCACCGACCGGGCCTACCGCATCGGCCAGACCCAGCCGGTCCAGGTCCACCGCCTCATCACCGAGGGCACGGTCGAGGACCGCATCGCACAGATGCTGGAGTCCAAGCGCGCCCTCGCCGACGCGATCCTCGGCTCCGGCGAGTCGGCCCTCACCGAACTGACGCACCGTGAGCTGACCGACCTGGTGTCGCTGCGCAGGGAGGCGTGATGGGGACGGAGGAGACACCGGTGCGGGGGACGTCGGCGGAGGAACCGCCGAACGGGACGACACCGGCGGCGCAGTCCCCGCCACCGGACCCGGTCCGCTCCCCGGACGAGCCGACGCGTCCGGCCGACGAGGAACGCCCGGCCGACGCGGCCCGCCGTGCCCTGCGGGCGGCGCGCGAGCGTGCGGGCGGGGGCGTCGTGGTGGCCGACGAGGAAGCGGCGGCCGCGACCGGGGCGGAAGCCGAGGGAGACCCGCAGGACGGCGGGGTCCCGCCGGGCCGCGCGGTCCGTACGGAACCTGCGGGCACCGGGGAGCCGAGCGGGCGCCGCTCCGCTGCCGAGGAGCCCGGGAGCAGCCGGACCGGACCGGCCGACGCGGCCCGCGCGGCCCTGCGCCGAGCCATGGCCGCGAGCCGCACCACGGGCACGGCCCCGCAACCACACCCCACCGCCCCCACCGAACCGGGCACCGACCACGATGCCGACACGGGTACGGATACGGGCACCGACCACGGCACGGGCACCGACGACGGCGCGAGCACCGGTCCGGGCATCGACACGGGTGCCGACCACGGCGCCGGCGCCGGCGCCGGCACCGGCCCCGGCACCAGCGCCGGCCCCGGCACCAGCGCCAGCCCCGGCACCAGCGCCGGCCCCGGCACGGGTGCCGACCGTGGCACCGGTACGGGTACCGGCGCCGGTCCTGGCGCGGGCAGGGGCAGTGGCCGCGGCCCTGGCGCGGGTATGGGTACCGGCACCGACCCCGACCGCGGCGCCGGCGCCGGCATCGGCACGGGTGCCGACCGCGGCACCGGTACGGGTACCGGCGCCGGTCCTGGCGGGGGCAGGGGTACTCGCCGCGGCCTTGGCACGGGTGTGGGTGCCGGCACCGACCCCGGCACAGACGCCGACCGCGGCGCCGGCACCGGCACGGGTGCCGACCGCGGCACCGGTACGGGTACCGGCGCCGATCGCGGCGCGGGCAGGGGCACTGGCCGCGGCCCTGGCGCGGGTATGGGTACCAGCACCGGCCCCGGCACAGACGCCGACCACGGCGCCAGCGCTGGCACGGGTGCCGACCGCGGCACCGGTACGGGCACGCGTACGCGCACCGCCCCCGGCACGCGCACCGGTACCGGCAGGGACCGGATCGGGGACGGCGACGCGTCCACGGGCAGGGCCGGTGACGGCGTCGGCGTGGCCGCGAGCCCCGAGACGGACGGCCCCGGCGTGTCTGCGCGCGGGACGGCCGGGGGCGCCCCTGCCGGGAGCCCCGTGGGGGACGGCACGCCCGCCCCAACCCACGCCGACTCGGCGAGCGCTCCCGCCGCGGCCGACGAGCGTGCGCCCGAGCCACGCCCAGTCCGCCCCGCGGATGTCGCCCGAGAGGCCTTGCGGGCCGCCCGTGCCGAGGCTCGGCAGGCCCGTACGGGCACCGGGGAACCGTCCGCCGACGCCGCGCCCCGGCCCGCGTCCCGTGCCGCCCGGCGTCCCGCCGCCAACGCCGACACCCCCGGCGCCAGGGCCCGCGCCCTGCGCGCGCTGCTGGCCGACGCCTTCCGGATGCCGTCCGACGCGACGACACCGGCGGAGTCCGGATCCCGGACCACTGCTGACCCCGAGACCGCCGCCCCGACGGCCGCCGCCCCGGCATTCGACTCCCCGAAGGCCGGTCGCGTGCCGGTCGGCCCCCGGCGCGTCGGCCCCCCGGACTTCGTCGCCGCAGGCGCCACGGCACCCCC
>NZ_VJZD01000218.1 GCF_009377175.1 Streptomyces adustus | reverse complement strand
ATCTACGTCTCGTTCGCGCGAGCGCCTGGTACGACCTCGTCGTCACCGCCGGTTTCGCGACGCCGTGGACGTACGCCCTGGTCCACGACGTCCTCGATCGGGCGGGCGACAGGTTCGGGTGGGGCACCCTGCCCGCGCTCGATCCGACGCAGACCATGTACGCGAACCTGATGGGTTCGCTCGTGCTCGTCTGGTCAGCCCTGCGGCTCCTGCGGCCGGTCGCGGTCCACGGTCTGTTCGACGGCTTCGCCCGGGTGCTGTTCGCGACCTGGGAGGCGTACGCGCTGGCGCACGGCGCGACGCGGGTGCTGTGGCTGTTCCTCGGCGTCGAGGTGGCGTTCGGGGTCCTCCAGCTGGCGCCGTGGTGGAGCCGGCGTTCCGGTCCGGCGGCCGGGCGGGGCGACGGGCCCGTGGTCAGCGCCGTGGGCCGGTGACCGGGGTGAACGGCCGGGCGCGGGCGACCAGCAGCGCGACGTCGTCGTGGTCCTGCGGGTTGCGGAGGCTGCCCAGCAGCCGGTCGCAGACCTCCTCCAGCGGGCGGTCCGGAGCGTCGAGCAGAGCCAGCAGCGCTTCGAGCCGTTCGTCGAGGTGCTCGTGGCGGCTCTCGACCAGACCGTCGGTGTACAGGACCAGCTCGTCGTCCGGGGCGAAATGGAGGACGGTCGACTCGAACGGGACACCGCCGACGCCGAGCGGGGTGCCCGTGGGCAGTTCGAGCAGCTGCGGCTCGCTGCCCTTGCGCACCACCACGGGCGGCATATGGCCGGCGTTCGCGATGCGCAGCTCGGCGCGGTGCGGGTCGTAGACCGCGTAGACGCAGGTGGCGATGTACTGCTCGAGCCGTGAGGTGATCGTGTCCAGGTGCTGGAGGACCTGGGCGGGGTCGAGGTCGAGCTCGGTGAAGGCCGCGGTCGCGGTGCGCAGCCGGCCCATCGCGGCGGCCGCGTGGATACCGCTGCCCATCACGTCGCCCACGACCAGCGCGGTCCGCTCGCCCGCCAGGGGCAGCACGTCGTACCAGTCGCCGCCGACCTCGTAGGCCGCGAGCGCGGGCAGATAGCGCGAGGCGACCCGCAGGCCCGGAAGATGCGGCGGGTGGTCGGGGAGCAGGCTGCGTTGCAGGGTCTCGGCGGCGTTGCGCACGCTCTGGTGCGTGCGGGCGTTGTCGATGCAGACGGCGGCTCGGGAGGCGAGCTCGGTGGCGATGGCGAGATCGTCCTCGTCGAAGGGCCGCGGATCACGGGCGCGGATCAGCCCCAGGAACCCGAGCGTGGCCCCGCGCGCGATGAGCGGCACGGCCATGTAGGTGTGCACTCCGGCGCGGGCCAGCAACACCGCCGCGTCCTCGTCGCGGGCGATCCTGGCCAGGTCGGCGCCGTCCGCGTGGCGGATCAGCAGGGGCCGCCCGCCGCGCACGCACCGCGTCGCCAGCCGGTCGGCCTCGTACCGGGTGATCCTGCCGGGCGGGTCGGCGGCGAGGAAGGCGTCGGTGGGGTAGGCGGCCTTCACCGCGAGGGCTCGGAAGAACGCCGGGCCGTCCCGGGAGGCGGGCCGGTGCTCGTCGAGCATGGATTCGAGCAGGTCGACGGCGACCACGTCGGCGAACTCGGGGACCGTGACGTCCGCCAGTTCCCGGGCGGTCTGGCCGACCTCCAGCGTGGTGCCGATCCGGGCGGAGCCGTCGGCGATCAACGCCAGCCGGCGCCGGGTCTCGCCGGCCTCCTTCGCCGACCTGTGGCGCTCGGTGACGTCCACGACGAGCTCCGCCACCCCGAGCACGTGGCCGACGGAGTCCTCCAGCCGGTACATCGAGATCGTCCAGGCGTGGTCGTGCCCGGGGTCCGCCGGGGTGCGCCCCACGACGGTGGCCTCCTCGACCAGCGGGGTCCCGGTGTGCAGCACCTGTTTCAGCGCCTCCTCCGTCTGCGCGAACGCCGGGGACGACATGATCTCGCGGTAGTGGCGGCCGAGGTGCTTCGCCGCGGGAACGCCGTGCATGCGCTCCAGGGCGGGATTCACGGACACGTAGCGGAGGTCGGGGTCGAAGATCGCCACCCCGACCGGCGACTGGGAGATCAGCCGGGTCGACAGGGCCACGTCCCGCTCCAGCTCGCGCAGGGTGGGGGAGTCGGCGCCGAGTCCGAGGGCGTAGTACTCGCCCTCGTCGCTCAGCAGGCGCATGTTGCGCAGCTCCACCTGCCGCGTTCTGCCGTCCTTGCACCGGATGGGGAACGTCCCGGCCCAGCTCTGACCGGTCTCCATGACGTCGGCGAAGGTCTTGATCACCCAGTCCCAGTGCTCCTCGTGCACGAGCACGTGCACGGCGTACCGCCCCAGCGCCTCCTGCGACGAGTAGCCGTACAGCTCTTCGGCCTGGGGGCTCCACAGCACGATCCGGCCGTCCGAGTCCAGCACCACCGCCGCGACGTTCAGGAGGTCCAGCAGCCCGCTCGGCCGACCGCCCACCGCGACACCGAGGGCGGGGGGAGGCCGCTCGGCTCCGCTCATCGCGGGCACTCCTTCCGACCGCAGGAGAGGCGCCGCCCCCTTCCGGTCGGGAGCGCGGCCTGCCGGTGCGCAGGCACCTCGGCTTCCATGGTCCCCCCGATGCCCGGGATCGCACACTTTCGCGCGGGTTCACCGTCGCGGGTTGGGGGCAGGTGATAGGCACGCAGCGCCCCGCACGATCTCGCCGACCTGCATACGGAGTGAGGGACGGTGCCGCACGCAGGCGCCGACCAGGGGAAGGGGCTCATGTCAGCGACAGGCAGTGAGCGAGGGCAGCACCGGCAGGCGTGGGCCGCCCGGGGCGCGCTGGCCGCCGCGGCGGCGGCCGCGCTGCTGCCCCTCGTCTACGGAGGGCTGGGCGGGCTGGTGCTCCTGGCGGTCGCACTCGTCGGGCTGGCGGTCACCGCCGCCGCGCTCTGGTGGACGCTGTCCCGGCGCGGAGTGCTCCGGGCGGCGGCGATGGTGCTGGCGGCCGCCACCCCCGTCGTCGTGGTCGCCCTGTTCGTCGCGGTGGGGCTGCTGTGGGTGATCGCGCTGTCCGCGCTCCTGTGGTGTGCGGCCGTGTGGAGCGGACGGTACGCCCTGCGCAGCACGGACCTGCGTCCCGTACGGATGAAGGAGCACCGTACGCCGCCGCCCGAGCGGCCTTTCCTGATCCTCAACCCGCGCTCCGGCGGCGGCAAGGTCGAGAAGTTCTCCCTCCGGGAGAAGGCGGAGCGCCTCGGCGCCCGGGTCGTGCTGCTCGACCCCGGACAGCAGCAGGACGTCACCGAACTGGCCAGGGCGGCGGTCGCCCAGGGGGCGGACCTGCTGGGTGTCGCGGGCGGGGACGGTACGCAGGCCCTGGTCGCCGCCGTGGCCGCCGAGCACGGTCTGCCGTTCCTCGTCATCTCGGCCGGCACCCGCAACCACTTCGCCATGGACCTCGGCCTCGACCGCGACGACCCCTCCACCTGCCTGGACGCGCTCACCGACGGGGTGGAGCTGCACGTCGACCTGGCCTTCGCCGACGACCGGCCGTTCGTCAACAACGCCTCCTTCGGGGTGTACGGGGCCGTGGTGCAGGAGCCGGGCTACCGGGACGCCAAGGTGGGCACCGCGCTGGAGGTGCTGCCGGACCTGCTGACCCGGCAGCGCGGTCCGCGGCTGACCGTCCGCGCCGACGACACCACGCTCACCGAGCCGCAGGCCGTGCTGGTGAGCAACAACGCCTACCGCACCGGCGACCCCTTCGGCTTCGGCCGCCGCGAGCGGCTGAACTCGGGGCGGCTCGGGGTGCTCGCCGTCCGCGTCGACAGCGCCGTGGAGGCGGCCGAGCTGGTGCTGGAGCCGAACCCGTCCGGTCTGGCGGCGCTGACCGCGCACGAGGTGGTCGTGGAGGCGGACGAGGCACAGCTGGAGGTCGGCCTGGACGGCGAGGCGCTGCTGATGCCCGCCCCCGTCCGCTGCCGCATCGCGCGCCGCGCGCTGCGGGTCCGTGTCCCCCGGGTGCGGCCCGGGGTGCCGGAGGCGCCGCCGCGCCTCGACTGGCGGCGACTGCGCAAGCTCGCGGCCGCGGTGAGCCGGACAGCCGTACCCGGACGGTCCGCCCGCACCCGTCCGCCCGTGGCCGACGACAAAAGCGGCGGCCCGCGCTGAGTGCCGCGGGCCGCCGCTCGGTGGCCTTCATGACGGGGGCGCCGTGTCGCCGGTTCGCGCCCCCGTCGTTCGGGGGCCGCGGTCCCGGACGGCGGACCGCGCGCTACGCGTCCGGGGCGGCCGGATCCGGCCCGGTACGGGCCTTCGCGGCACCGGTCTGCGCGGCCGGGACCTCCGGCGCACGGGCCTCCGGGGCGCAGGGCTGCGTGCCCCGGGCCTGCGGGGTACCGGCCTGCGGGGCGCCGCCCTGCTCGGCCCGGGGCGGGGTGGCCCCGGGTTCCGCGGTGCGGGTCTGCGGGGCCGTCGCGCCGTCGGCGCGCGTACGGCGCCGGTCGCGCAGCAGCAGCCGTCTGGCCGGGCGCTCCACGGCCTCGTACAGGAGCCAGGCCAGGCCCAGTGACACCGCGAACACGCCGGCGGTCACGGCCAGGCCCTCCGTTACGCCGAAGCGCGGGTTGGTGCCGACGAGGCCGCGGACGGCGCGTACGACCAGCAGGTGCACCATGTAGAAGGCGAAGGAGATCTCGCCGAGCCGCACCAGCCGCCGGTGCCGCCACAGCGAGGGCAGTCCGCGCAGGTCGGCCACGGCGGCCGCCGGGATCAGCAGCGCGAAACCGAGCAGGGTGCAGGCGGTGGCGGGGTGACCGGAGGTGACCTGGGGCACCAGGAAGTAGCCGATGATCGTCAGGGCGAGCGAGGCCTCCAGGCCCGGCCCGCGCCACCGTCCGAGGAGCACCGTACGGGCCACGGCGGCACCGAGGACGAACTCGGGCAGCCGGGCCGCGGGCAGAGAGTACAGCTGTGCGCCCAGCCAGGTGTGGGGGTCGCAGGCGGTCAGCGCCAGCACCGCCAGCATCGACACCCCGGCGACGGCCGCCGATCCGCGGGCACCGAGGCGGCGCAGGACGAACGCCAGCGCCGGGAAGAGGGCGTAGAAGAAGGCCTCGCAGGCCAGCGACCAGCTGACCGGGTCGAGCGTCTGCCACCAGGGGCGCCACCAGGAGTGCACCAGCAGAAGGTTGGCCAGGCCCTGGCGGGGTGTGGGCATCGTGAACATGCCCAGGTACGCCATGAGCAGCGCCAGCGCCGCCGTGACCAGGTGGACCGGGTACACCCGGGCGATGCGCCGTCGCCAGAAGGCGAACGCGCGGTCGGCGGGCCGGGCGGACCACATGAGGACGAAGCCGGACAGGACGAAGAAGAACGACACCCCGCTGCCGCCGGGTCCGAACCCCCAGGTCATGATCCGTCCGCCGGTGCCGCCGAAGTAGCCGGCGTTGCGCACGTGCAGGCCGTAGACGAGCAGTGCCGCCACCCACCGCAGGCCGGTGAGGGACGGCAGGGAGGGCGCACGGGCCGCCGAAGCGGCGTCGGCGGCGGCCGACGGGCCGGTGTGCGGCGACGCCCGCGCCGCCGCGGTCGTCCAGGTCTCCTGTGCGGGGGGATGTTCCGTGCCGAGCATGAAAGGCAACCTTGCCGCTTCCTCGCCGTTCATGACGCCCTCGTCCGAAACATCACACGGACGCCACCGTCCAGGGGGTGGATCTCTGACATCTGTGACCGGGCGCGGCACACCCGTGCGAGCGCGTCGCCCCGCCGAGGCCGGTGTCCCTGCCCGGGCCCGCCCGGGGGAGCGGCCGAACGGGTGGTCCACCGCTTACGCCGGTGGTGGGCGGGGCCAGGGAATTACGGCCGCCGGACGGCGGTGTCGTTTCCGTTCGGCGGGTGCGAAGTGGCAACCTGACGATGGACGGCCGAGACTGTAGGCCATGGATTCGTGATCAACGAGAGCGCACGGCTTCGTGGCTGCCGGATGGCTCGGTCGGTGCCGTTCTTCGGAGCGCGGGGACAATGGACCGGCGGCCACCTGGGGCCATTGGCCAGGGAAATGCCCTCAGGAGTTCACATGGTAGATCAGTCGTCCGAGATTTTTATATCCGGATTGGACGGAGCCGCTGTGACCGGGGGTGGCAATGGGGTCGGCCCGACGGTGGAGGACACCGAAAGGGAATTCGCCGAAGTGCTCGCCGGTGTCGTCCATGCGGACGTGCCCGCCGACAGCCACTTCTTCGACGACCTGGGGGCCAACTCCCTGGTGATGGCCCAGTTCTGCGCACGGGTCCGGAAGCGGCCCGATCTGCCGCCCGCCTCCATGAAGGACATCTACCGTTATCCCACGGTCAGGAGCCTGGCCGCCGCCCTCGCGGACACGGCCGCCCCTGCTCCCGCCGCCACGCCGATTCCCACGGTGTCGTCTGCGGTGACCGACCGTTCCCCGGAGACGACCCCGGGGAGCACCGGGCGTTATGTGTTCTGCGGAGCCGTCCAGTTGCTCGTATTCGTGGGATATTCGTTCGTCTTCGGACTCGTCACCGCCCGCGGCTACGAGTGGGTCGCGGCCGGTTCGGGGCTGGTGGACATCTATCTGCGGTCGCTCCTGTTCGGCGGTGTCGGATTCCTGCTCCTGTGTCTGTTCCCGATCGCGGCCAAATGGATTCTCGTCGGCCGCTGGAAGTCCACCGAATTCCCGCTCTGGGGCCTGGCGTATCTTCGCCTGTGGCTCGTCAAGGTGCTGCTCCACGCCAACCCGATGGTGTTCTTCGTCGGTAATCCCCTGTACGTGCTCTACCTCCGGGCGCTCGGCGCGCGGATCGGCGCGGGGGTCACGATCCTCTCCCGTTCCGTGCCGGTCTGCACCGACCTGCTGACGATCGGCTCCGGCACGGTGATCCGCAAGGAGGCGACCTTCCTCGGCTACCGCGCGCACGCCGGACGGATCCGGACCGGCCCGGTCACCCTCGGCCGGGACGTGTTCGTCGGCGAGAAGACCGTCCTCGACATCGACACCGCGATGGGCGACGGAGCCCAGCTGGGCCACGCCTCCTCCCTGCACCCGGGCCAGTCGGTCCCCGCCGGCGCGCACATGCACGGCTCCCCGGCGGAGCCCACCGGGATCGACTACGTGCGGGTCGCGCCGGCCGGCTGCGGCACCCTGCGCCGGACCTGGTTCGGGCTGGTCACCCTGGTGCAGATGTTCCTGCTGTACGTGCCACTGGCCGTCGGCGGCATGTACATGTTGTTCGCGCAGATTCCCGCACTCGGCAAGCGGATCCAGTCGGACACGCCGTTGAACTCGCCGTCGGAATTCCTCACCGACGCCGTACTCCTTTCCGTCGCACTGTTCTTCGGATTCGTCGTGCTGGGGCTGGCCGTGCTGTTCACCGTGCCGCGTCTGCTCGCACTGGTGATCAAACCCGACCAGGCCTATCCGCTGTACGGGTTCCGGTACGCGGTGCACCGGGCGACCGCGCGGATGACGAATATCAAATTCTTTGCCTGGCTCTTCGGTGACAGTTCCTACATCGTCCATTATCTTCGGGTTCTCGGTTACGACCTCTCACGCATCGAGCAGACCGGCTCCAACTTCGGCACGGAGGTGCAGCACGAAACCCCCTATCTGGTGCGGGTCGGCACCGGGACGATGGTGGCGGACGGACTTTCCGTCGTGAACGCGGATTTCTCCAGCACGTCTTTCCGTGTTTCCCGGGCCTCGATCGGGCCGCGCAACTTCATCGGCAACAACATCGTCTACCCGGCCGGCGGCAGGACGGGAGAGAACTGCCTGCTCGCGACGAAAGTGATGGTGCCTCTCGACGGTCCGGTCCGGGAAGGCGTGGGGCTGCTCGGATCGCCGCCCTTCGAGATTCCCCGGACGGTCGAGCGCGACGTACAGTTCGACCATCTCAGGACCGAACAGGAACTCGGCCGCCACCTGGCCGCGAAGAACCGCTACAACACTCGCACACTGCTTCTCTTCCTGTTCCTGCGGTGGTTCCACGTCTTTGTGCTGACGGCGTTCGGGCTCGCCACGGAGAGCCTGTACGGAACACTCGGGCATGTGGTGATCGGTGGATATATCGCGATCACCCTCGCCATCACCACGCTCTATTTCGTGCTGTGCGAGCGCTGTATCGGATCCTTCCGCAGACTGCGCCCGCAATTGTGTTCCATCTACGATCCGCATTTCTGGCGCCAGGAGCGGCTCTGGAAGGTCCCGGAGAACTATCTCAACGTTTTCAACGGAACCCCGTTCAAGAGCGTGGTCTGGCGGTTGCTGGGCGTACGCATCGGCAGGCGGGTCTTCGACGACGGCTGCCACATCACCGAACGGACGCTCACCGCGATCGGCGACGACTGCACGCTCAACGTGGGCAGCAAGATCCAGTGCCACTCGCAGGAGGACGGCACCTTCAAGTCCGACCACACCACCCTCGGCGCCGGCTGCACCCTCGGCGTCGGCGCACATGTGCACTACGGCGTGACGATCGGGGACGGCGCGGTGCTGGCGCCCGACTCCTTCCTGATGAAGGGCGAGGAAGTCCCCCCGCACGCCCGCTGGGGAGGAAACCCCGCCGGGGAGATGCCCGACGCCCTCGGCCGCCCCGCCGAAGCGAGCCCGGCGGACCGGGCCGGGACACGGCGAACCGACGACGACGCTGCCACCGCGAACTGAGGAAGGCCACCCCATGGGAACGCACCTGGAGGCGGACCGCCAGTACTGGCGCCACACGCTGGCCGCCGGCGGCTACACCGCGGTGCCACGGTGGGCCCCGGAACCGGCCACCGGAGTCGCCGAGTACGTCGAGGCGGTGCCGGAGAACGTCACGGACGCGGTGCGGGAACTGGCCCGCGCCTGGCGGGTACCGGTGACCTCCCTGCTGCTGGCCGCGCACGCCAAGGTACTGGCCGCCCTCTCCGCGGAGCAGGAGGTGGTGACCGGCTACGCCGCCGGGACCGGCACCGGCCCGCTGCCGTGCCGGCTCAGCCTCGCCCCCGGCTCGTGGCGCGAGCTGGTGGCGAGCGTGCACCGCGCCGAGGCGGAGCTGCTGGGGCACCGGGACTTCCCCGTGGACGAGGTGCGCCGGGAGCTGGGGAGGACCGAGCCGTCGTACGAGATCGTGTTCGACCCGACCGGGGCCGACGGCGGGCCGGCCGACGACGTGGTGCTCGCCGTGGGCTGGTGCGACCGGGACTCGGGCCCGGTGCTGCGGGTGCGCTATCGCACCGAGGCGCTGGACGCCGGGGCCGCCGCCCGGATCGGCGGATACCACGTCACCGCGCTGCGGCTGATGACCACCGACCCGGACGCCGGACACGCCCGGCAGAGCCTGCTCCCGGCCGACGAGGTGCGCCACCAGCTCCAGGCACTGGCCGGACCCAGCCGCGCACTGCCGGACGCGCGGGCGCACGAGCTGTTCGAACAGCGGGCCCGCGCGCATCCCCAGGCGATCGCGGCCGTCCACGGCGGACACTCCTGGACGTACGGCGAACTCAACGCCCGCGCGAACCGGCTCGCGCGGGCCCTGCGCACGCGCGGGCTCGACCGCGAGGCGGTCGTCGGCGTGGTCACCGAACGCCGGCTCGACTGGCTGGCCGCGGTACTGGCCGTGTTCAAGGCCGGCTGCGTCTACCTGCCCATCGAGCCGCACTTCCCCGCGGGACGCGTCGAGGCGACCCTGTCGCGGTCGGGATGCCGGCTCGTGCTGACCGAGACCGGCAGCACCGACACCCTCGACCCGGCACTGGCGAAGCTCCCCGCAGTGGAGCGGCTGCTGATCGAGGCGGCGTACGCGGAGCAGCACGACGACACCGACCTCGGGGTGCCGGTCACGCCCGACCAGCTCGCCTACATCTACTTCACCTCCGGCTCCACCGGCGAGCCGAAGGGGGCGATGTGCGAGCACGCGGGCCTGCTCAACCACCTCTACGCCAAGATCGACGACCTGGGGATCGACCAGGACCGGGTGGTGGCGCAGACCGCCCCGCAGTGCTTCGACATCTCGCTGTGGCAGCTGGTGTCGGCGCTGCTGGTCGGCGGCCGGACCCTGCTGGTCGAACAGGACGCCGTGGTGGACGTGGAGCGGTTCGTCGACACCCTCGTGCGCGGACGGGTGGGCGTCGTGCAAATGGTGCCCTCCTACCTGGAGGTCGTGGTGACCTACCTGGAGCGGCATCCGCGCGAACTGCCCGACCTGACCTGTGTGTCGGTCACCGGCGAGGCCCTGAAACGGGAACTGGTCCAGCGCTGGTTCGCGGTCCGGCCCGGGATCCGGCTCGTCAACGCCTACGGACTGACCGAGACCTCGGACGACACCAACCACGAGGTCATGGACCGGGTGCCGGACCGGGTGCTGCTCGGACCCGCGGTCAACAACGTACGGGTGCACGTCGTCGACGAACACCTGGCACTGGTGCCGCTGGGCGCCCCCGGGCTGATCGCGTTCTCCGGGGTGTGCGTGGGCCGCGGCTACGTCAACGACCCCGAACGCACCCGCGAGGCCTACCGGGACGACCCCTACCAGCCCGGCGGACGGCTCTACCTGGGCGGCGACTGGGGCCGCTGGCAGCCCGGCGGCAAGCTGGAGTTCCTCGGCCGCCGGGACAACCAGGTCAAGATCCGCGGCTTCCGCATCGAGATCGGCGAGATCGAGAACACCCTGCTGCGGGTGCCCGGCGTACGCGACGGCGCGGTGGTGGTGTCCGAGCCGCCCGGCCGCGGCGCCCACCTGATCGCCTTCCACACCGGAGAACGACTGCGCACCGACGACCTGCGCGCGGCCCTGAGCGCCGTCCTGCCCGCCTACATGGTCCCCTCCGCCTTCCACTGGCAGCAGAGCCTGCCCCTGACCGCCAACGGAAAGACCGACCGCAAGGCGCTGACCGAGCTCGCCGACCAGGCCGCCCGCGGCGAGGCCGCCGAGGAGCGGCGCAGCGCCCCGCACACCCCGACCGAGCGCAAACTCGCCGGCGTGTGGGCCGAGTTGCTGGCCGTACCCGAGCACCGCATCGGCCGGCACGACCACTTCTTCGAGTCCGGCGGCACCTCGCTGTCGGCCGTGCGACTCACCCTGGCCCTGGACCGCGCGGTGTCCCTGAAGGAGATCACCCGCCATCCGGTGCTCGCCGACCTCGCCGCGCTCCTCGACGGCGCGACCCGGGAACGCCCCGGGCTGCTCCAGCCCCTGTCGGAGCCGGCCGGCAGCCCGGACCGCGCCCTGGTGTGCTTCCCGTACGCGGGCGGCAACGCGGTCAACTTCCAGCCGCTGGCCGGCGCCCTCGCGGGGCAGGGCCTGTCGGTCTACGCCGTCGAACTGCCCGGCCACGACCTGGCCGCCCGCAAGGAAGCCTTCGTGCCCCTGGCGGAGGTCGCGGAGCAGGTCGCCGCCGAGATCACCGCCCGCGGCCTCACCCGGGTCCTGCTCTGGGGCCACTCCTCCGGCGCCGCGACGGCCGTCGAGACCGCGCGGAGACTGGCGGAGCGCGGCGTGAGCGTGGAACGCCTTTTCCTGGGCGCCCAGTTGCTCGGCACCTCCGACGAAAGGCACGCGGCCGTCGAGGAGTTGGCGAAGCGGAGCAACGCCGAGATCGCCGCCCGGCTCAGCGCGGACGGCGGGTACACCGAGCTCGACGAACTCGACGCGCGGCACGCCGAGCACATCGGCGCCGCCTACCGGCACGACTGCCTGGCCGCGCACCGCTACCTGGCCGACGCCCTCGACCACCCACCGGCGGAGCGGCTGACCGCGCCGGTCACCGTCGTCGTCGCCGAAGACGACCCGATCACGGCCGGGCCCGCCGACCGCCACCGCGACTGGCAGCTCCTGGCCGAACACGTGGACGTGCACCGGCTCCCCGACGGCGGCCACTACTTCCCGCGCACCCGCCCGGCCGCGGCGGCCCGGGCGGTGCGGGGAGACCTCCGACCACCGGCCTCCCGCTGAGCCGTCCGGCCGGCAACCGAAAGGAATCCAGATGTCGTCCTCCTCCCTGGCAGCACTGCCCGAAGCGGACCTGCGACCGGGCACGCCGCCGATCCTGCGGGTCGAGGCCCCCGCCGAGCCCACCCGGTGGGCGGCCGAGAACCGCGACGCGCTGCGGGCCCGCGTCACCGAACACGGCGTACTGCTGGTGCGCGGCCTGGACCTGCGGGACACCGAGCGGACCGCGGCCGTCTTCGCGGCCCTGGCCGGCGACCCGATGACGGAGCGGGAGGCCTTCGCCCCCCGCGAGGTCAAAGGCCCCGGCCTCTACTCCACCACCGCCTGGCCCGCCAACCAGCCGATGTGCATGCACCACGAGCTCAGCTACCGGCTGGAGATCCCGGGCCTGATGCTGTTCGCCTGCCTGCGCGCCCCCGGCCAGGGCGGCGCGACCGCCGTGGCGGACGCCGAACAGGTCCTCCAGGCGCTGCCGTCCGCGCTGCGGGAGCGGTTCGAACGCGAGGGCTGGATGCTCACCCGCAGCTACAACGACGAGATCGGCGCGTCCCTGGAGGAGTCCTTCGGCACCGACGACCGCGCCGCCATCGAGCACTACTGCCACGCCCAGGACATCGACTTCGCCTGGCAGCCCGACGGATCCCTGCGCACCCGGCAGCTGCGCAGCGCCGTCGTCACCCATCCGGTCACCGGCCGGCGCTGCTGGTTCAACCAGATCGCCTTCCTCAACGAGTGGACACTCGCCCCCGAGGTGCGCGAGTACCTGGTCGACGAGTACGGAGCGGACGGGCTGCCGTTCAACACCCGCTTCGGCGACGGCTCCCCGATCGGCGAGGACATCGTCCAGCTCCTCAACGCCACCTACGAGAACCACACCCGGCGCGAGCCCTGGCAGGCCGGTGACGTGCTGCTCGTCGACAACATCCGCACCGCGCACAGCAGAGAGGCCTTCACCGGAGAGCGCGAGGTGCTGGTCGGCATGGCCGAGCCGCGGCGCCTGGCGGACTGCGCCCCGACCCCGGAGGCGAGTCTGCGATGACGGCCCTGCCCACTCCCGCCACCCGGACCGCCCCCACCGCGTCCGTCCCGGCACCGACCTTCGCCGTGATCTCCGGCGCCCAGGTGCAGCGCGCGCTCGACGGGCGCGAACGGCAGATCGTGGAACTGGTCGAGGCCACCTACCGGCTGCACGGGGCCGGCGACTCGGTCAACCCGCCGTCGTACTTCCTGCGCTTCCCCGACCGTCCCACCGCCCGGATCATCGCGCTGCCGGCGTCGCTGGGCGGACCGCTGCGCGTGGACGGCCTGAAGTGGATCTCCAGCTTCCCGGCCAACGTGACCGAGGGACTGCCCAGGGCATCCGCGGTCCTCGTCCTCAACGACCACGACACCGGCTATCCCTTCGCCGTCCTGGAGAGCTCCGTCATCAGCGCCACCAGAACCGCGGCGTCCGCGGCGCTGGCGGCCGACCGGCTCAGCCGCGGGCGGCCCCGCCCGGCCCGGATCGGATTCGTCGGCACCGGCCTGATCGCCCGCTACATCCACACCTTCCTGACCGCCACCGGCTGGGCGTTCGACACCGTCGGCGTCCACGACCTGTCCGCGGACAGCACTGCCGGATTCTGCGGCTACCTGCGGCAGGCCGACACCCCGGAGCACACCGCACGGATCACCGTCCACGACAGCGCCGAGAAACTGATCCGCTCCAGCGATCTGGTCGTCTTCGCCACGGTGGCGGGCGCACCCCATGTCACCGACCCGGCCTGGTTCGCGCACAACCCGCTGGTCCTGCATGTCTCGCTGCGCGACCTCGCCCCCGAGATCCTGCTCGCCTCCGCCAACATCGTCGACGACGTCGATCACTGCCTGAAGGCCGACACCTCCCCCCACCTGGCCGAACAGCTCACGGGCAGCCGCGACTTCCTGGACGGCACGCTCGACGACGTGATGTCCGGCCGGGTGACCCCGCCGGCCGACCGTCCGGTGATCTTCTCGCCCTTCGGGCTCGGTGTCCTCGATCTGGCCGTCGGCAAGTACGTGTACGACGAGGTGGCCCGGAAGGGAGAGCTCCACGTCATCGACGACTTCTTCCACGACTTGCGCCGGTACGGCTGAAGGCACTTCCCCGGCTCTGGCACCTGGAGGTCACCGTGCCCGTCATCTCCGCTCCCTACGCCTTCAACGAAAGTCGGCTCTTCGTCGACCTCCGGTCGATCGTCGGGCATCCGCTCTACTTGAAGTGCGAGGGCTTCAACTTCGCGGGCTCCATCAAGTTGAAGGCCGCGAACGAGATGGTGACGGCCGCCGAACGGCAGGGGATCCTCACCCGGGACTCGATCCTGGTCGAGTCCTCCTCCGGGAACCTCGGCGTGGCACTCAGCATGATCGCAGCGAGCAAGGGCTACCGGTTCCTGTGCGTGACCGACTCCCGCTGCAACCTGTCGACCCGGCTGCTGATGGAGGCGCTGGGCAGCGAGGTGCACGTGATCGCCGAGATGAACGTCGACACCGGCTTCCTCGGCGCGCGCCTCGACTACGTCCGTGAACTCTGCGCGTCCGACGACCGCTATGTGTGGCTCAGCCAGTACACCAATCCCGGCAACTGGCTGGCGCACTACCGGACGACGGCACCGGAGATCGCCGACGAGTTCCCGCGCCTGGACGTGCTCTTCATCGGCGCGGGCACGACCGGGACACTGATGGGCTGCGCCCGCTACTTCCGGGAGCACAGCCCCTCGGTCCGGATCGTCGCCGTGGACAGCGTGGGCTCCGTCGCCTTCGGCGGTGAGCCGGGGCGGCGGATGATCCCCGGCCTGGGCATGAGCATGCGGCCGCCGCTGCTCGACGAGTCGTTCGTCGACGAGGTGATCAAGGTCGAGGAGGCGGACACCATCCGTACCTGCCACCGGCTGGCCAGGAGCGGCTTCCTGTTCGGCGGTTCCACCGGAACGGTCGTCAGCGGCGCGGTGGACTGGCTGAACCGCAACGACACCCGCGGCATCACCGCGGTGGCCGTCGCCCCGGACCTCGGCGAGCGCTACCTCGACACCATCTACCAGACCAACTGGCTCCAGGATCTCTACGGCGACCAGGTACTGGACTCCGGAGCACGCACGACCGTCGCCTCCTCCGGCCCCCGCGGCCGTGCCGCCCCGCACGGCCGCGACCGGCGCGGCGGCGGTGCGGGGCGTGTGTGACGCCGGCGGGCGGCCGTGTGCTCAGCGCCCGGCCGCGCGGGCCAGGACGTCGGTGACCTGCCGGCGCACCGCGTCCCGGGCGTCGGGACCGAGCGTGCCCACGGCGGTGCCGGACAGGGATTCCAGAACCCGGTCGGGGTCGGTGTCGGCCGCCGTGCTCTCGTCGATCACGTCGTAGCCGTCGCGCACGGCGACCCGCAGGCGGTGCTCGCCCGCGCCGTCGGCGTGCACGGCCGCGGCGACGACCAGCGGCGGCGGTCCGCCCGCCTCACCGGACAGCTTGAGGTACCCGCTGGCCACCGGCTCACGCCAGCACACGCTGAGCAGAGGGTGACGCTTCGCCACCACCTCGGCCAGGTCGGTCTCGTAGATCCTGTCCGGATCCAGCACCGTCGCCCGGGCGTCGAGCACGAGCGCGGCGGGCAGCAGACACCGCAGGGTGCTGCCGACGAGGTTGCCGCCGACCGTCGCGGTACGACGCACCGCGCCGGTCCCCACCGAGGCCGCCGCCAGGCGCAGCGCGTCCGGTACGCGGTCGTCGATCCGGTTGAGCACCACGGCCGCACCCAGCCGCTCGCGCTCCACGACGCCTGCCTCGGGCACCTGGCGCAGCGACATGGCCTGTTCGGGGAAGCCGTCCCGCTGCCAGGTGGCCCACACCAGGGTGGCCCCGCCGATCGGCACGGCTCCCTCGGCTATGCACTCCTGGGCCTCGGACACGGACGTGGGCAGACGCAACAGCACGGCAGCCGACCTGCTTTCCTGGGACGTTGGGGTCGCGCGGGACGTTGAGGACGACGAGGTCGTCGGGGCTCGGGGCTCGGG
>NZ_VJZD01000217.1 GCF_009377175.1 Streptomyces adustus | reverse complement strand
CCCCACCGCCGCAGGCGCCGTGGAAGGCCCCCGCCGCCCGCATTCCGCCCCGGCCGGGCGGGCGACCTGCGCTCACAGCGAACAGTTCCCTTTGCGGGATTCCCCGAAGGGACCCGCGCGTTAGGGTCCATGAGTACGAGGGCAGGGGAGTCCCCGGAAACGGCCGGACGGCCCTGAGCCCCGGCAGTACACGTGAGACGGCCCGGCGCCGTCGTAAGACGAGCAGGTGGATACGTGACGAATCTGATGCCCTCCGCCGCCGGCGAGCCTTCCATCGGTGGTGGCCTCGGCGACCAGGTCTACAACCGGCTGCTCAACGAGCGGATCATCTTCCTCGGCCAGCCGGTCGACGACGACATCGCGAACAAGATCA
The DNA here is from genome assembly GCF_009377175.1 of Streptomyces adustus. Taxonomy (GTDB): domain Bacteria; phylum Actinomycetota; class Actinomycetes; order Streptomycetales; family Streptomycetaceae; genus Streptomyces; species Streptomyces adustus. Next base: position 15,821 of record NZ_VJZD01000217.1, on the reverse strand, counting down.
CCGCACAGCTCCTTCTCCTGGCCGCCGATCCGGACAAGGACATTTATCTGTACATCAACAGCCCGGGCGGTTCGATCACCGCCGGCATGGCGATCTACGACACGATGCAGTTCATCAAGAACGACGTGGTGACCATCGCCATGGGCCTCGCGGCCTCCATGGGCCAGTTCCTGCTCAGCGCGGGCACGCCCGGCAAGCGCTTCGCGCTGCCGAACGCCGAGATCCTGATCCACCAGCCCTCCGCGGGCCTGGCCGGCTCGGCCTCCGACATCAAGATCCACGCCGAGCGGCTGCTGCACACCAAGAAGCGCATGGCCGAGCTGACCTCCCAGCACACCGGTCAGTCGGTCGAGCAGGTCACCCGCGACTCGGACCGCGACCGCTGGTTCGACGCCTTCGAGGCCAAGGAGTACGGCCTCATCGACGACGTCATCCCGACGGCCGCCGGCATGCCGGGCGGCGGCGGTACCGGAGCGGCGTAGTAAGGGCCCATTCGGGCCCGTACTACGCCCGGCTTCCATGGGTGGCCCGTCGTGGTCCCCTGGCGGCCCTGTGCGGGTCCGTTGACAGGGCTTGGTCCCTCTTTGGGGCCGTACGCCGTTTCAGCCGTCAGCCACCGCCCCAGCCCCTCTCAGGAGACACCGTGAACGACTTCCCCGGCAGCAGCCTCTACGACGGTGCGCGCGCCCAGTACACCGGGCCCTCGGCCGAGTCCCGCTACGTCATCCCGCGCTTCGTGGAGCGCACCTCCCAGGGCATCCGCGAGTACGACCCGTACGCGAAGCTCTTCGAGGAGCGCGTGATCTTCCTCGGCGTGCAGATCGACGACGCCTCCGCCAACGACGTCATGGCGCAGCTGCTGTGCCTGGAGTCGATGGACCCCGACCGTGACATCTCGGTCTACATCAACAGCCCCGGCGGCTCCTTCACCGCGCTGACTGCGATTTACGACACCATGCAGTTCGTGAAGCCGGACATCCAGACCGTCTGCATGGGCCAGGCGGCGTCCGCCGCGGCGATCCTCCTCGCGGCCGGTACGCCGGGCAAGCGCATGGCCCTGCCGAACGCGCGCGTGCTGATCCACCAGCCCTACAGCGAGACCGGCCGCGGCCAGGTCTCGGACCTCGAGATCGCCGCGAACGAGATCCTGCGGATGCGCGCGCAGCTGGAGGAGATGCTGGCCAAGCACTCCACCACGCCGATCGAGAAGATCCGCGAGGACATCGAGCGCGACAAGATCCTCACGGCCGAGGACGCGCTCGCGTACGGCCTGGTCGACCAGATCATCTCCACCCGGAAGATGAACAACAGCAGCGTCCGCTGACGCTCAGGCATGTATCGTCTGCCGCCCCTTGGCAGGATCGCACGCCGTGCGCGGCAAGGTGCACGACAAAGTGAACCGTGCCAAGGGGGGCCCGAACGGGGGGCTCGGCAAGGTACCGTCGGACATAAGGCAGCACCAGGAGCCGCTGGACTCGTAAGAGTCCAGGCGTCTCCCAGGCGAAGGGGAAGCACACCGTGGCACGCATCGGTGACGGCGGCGATCTGCTCAAGTGCTCGTTCTGCGGCAAGAGCCAGAAGCAGGTCAAGAAGCTCATCGCAGGCCCCGGTGTGTACATCTGCGACGAGTGCATCGATCTCTGCAACGAGATCATCGAGGAAGAGCTTGCGGAGACGAGCGAGGTGCGCTGGGAGGAACTCCCCAAGCCCCGCGAGATCTTCGAGTTCCTCGAGGGGTACGTCGTAGGCCAGGACGCGGCCAAGAAGGCCTTGTCCGTCGCGGTGTACAACCACTACAAGCGGGTCCAGGCCGGTGAGAACGGCGGCGGTCAAAGCCGCGAGGACGCCATCGAGTTGGCGAAGTCCAACATCCTTCTGCTGGGCCCCACGGGCTCCGGCAAGACGCTCCTCGCGCAGACCCTCGCCCGCATGCTCAACGTCCCGTTCGCCATCGCGGACGCGACGGCGCTGACGGAGGCCGGCTATGTCGGCGAGGACGTCGAGAACATCCTGCTCAAGCTGATCCAGGCGGCCGACTACGACGTCAAGAAGGCCGAGACCGGGATCATCTACATCGACGAGATCGACAAGGTCGCGCGCAAGAGCGAGAACCCGTCGATCACGCGTGACGTGAGCGGCGAGGGTGTGCAGCAGGCGCTGCTGAAGATCCTGGAAGGCACGACGGCCTCGGTCCCGCCGCAGGGCGGCCGCAAGCACCCGCACCAGGAGTTCATCCAGATCGACACGACGAACGTCCTGTTCATCGTGGGCGGCGCCTTCGCGGGCCTGGAGAAGCTCATCGAGTCCCGGGCCGGCGCCAAGGGCATCGGCTTCGGCGCGACGATCCGCTCCAAGCGCGAGCTGGAGGCCAAGGACCAGTTCGAGGACGTCATGCCCGAGGACCTGGTCAAGTTCGGCATGATCCCCGAGTTCATCGGCCGTCTGCCGGTCATCACCTCGGTGCACAACCTCGACCGCGAGGCGCTGCTCCAGATCCTGGTCGAGCCCCGCAACGCGCTCGTGAAGCAGTACCAGCGCCTGTTCGAACTCGACGGCGTGGAGCTGGACTTCGAGCGGGAGGCGCTGGAGGCCATCGCCGACCAGGCGATCCTCCGCCAGACCGGCGCACGCGGTCTGCGCGCCATCATGGAGGAAGTCCTCATGTCGGTGATGTACGAGGTCCCGTCCCGCAAGGACGTGGCACGTGTCGTCATCACGGCGGACGTCGTCCACTCGAACGTGAACCCGACGCTGATCCCGCGCGACGTCCGCGGCCGCGGCCCGGGGGAGCAGAAGACGGCGTAACCGCCGTACCGCGTACGAGGAAGGGGCCCCGGTCGGCAGACCGGGGCCCCTTCGCCGTCGCGGCGGGCCCTCCCGGGCCCTCCCGGGCCCGCCGGAGCAGGCTCAGGCCTTGACGCGTACCTGGCTGCGGAACTTCGCCGTCAGGTCGGCGGCGCCCGTCAGGTCGGCGGCCTTGCCGGACATCGCGTCCGCCATGTCGATGTGGATGAAGACGCCCAGCGTGCTGTGGTCGCCCCAGATGCACACCGGCATGCTGATCTCGCTCGGCCCGGCCGCCGCGCCGGACGACGAGTCGTCGCCCTTGACCTTGGTCTCCTGGCACTTGAGGACCGCGCCGTCGAGACCCGCCGGCGTGTAGGCCTTCGGGCTGCCGACGACCTCGCCCTCGTCGGCGCCCGCGTTCTTCTTCATGTCGGCGAACATCGCGTCGACGACCGCCTCCGGGTCGTCGATCTCGCCGTACACGCCCATGAAGTTGACCATCTTCATGGCCAGGTAGTTGGTCTCGCTGCCGGACTGGTAACCGGCGTGCACGTCCTTGGCGTTCTTCACGCCGTGCTTCTCGGCGTCCTTGACGTCGCTCTTGTCGAAGCCGCCGCTGTCGACGCCGGCGGACTTCTTGTAGTCCGTGAGCACCGTCGCCGGCGTGGTGAGCTTGTGCGGGCCGTCGTCGGCGATGTCCGAGCCGCCGCTTCCGCTGCCGCCGAGCGCCAGGTACGCCACCACCGCGATCGCGGCCGCGGCCGCCACGGCGCCCAGGATGATCGCCGTCTTCTTGCCGCCACCGCCGGGGGCGGGCGGCTGCGGGACGCCGTAGGGCTGCTGGCCGTACGGGGGCTGCCCGTAGGGCGGCTGCTGGCCGTAGGCGTTCGGCTGCTGCGGCACACCCTGCGGGGGCTGCTGCGGGTAGCCGTAGCCGGGCTGGGCGGGCGGAGTCTGCTGGGGGTATCCGTAGCCGGGCTGAGGGGCCTGCGGCGGCTGGCCGTACGGGCCGGGCTGGCCGTAGGGACCCGGCTGACCGTACGGTCCGGGCTGCTGGGGCTGCCCGCCGTACGGGCCCGGCTGGTTGTGACTCATTACTGGGTTCCCCTCCAGAGCTTATGTGTTCCTGACATCCTGTCCCAGGCACAGCCACCTCATGGCGTCGGGGGCGCCACCGTTACAGACCAAATGCGTTTCGGGACCACCGTGTGACACCCCTAAACTGACCCCGTGACCGACAACGCTCAGCAGCAGCCATCAGCGACCCACACCGAACTGCCGACCCAGTACGCGCCGGCCGACGTAGAGGGGCCGCTGTACGAGCGCTGGGTAGAGCGGGGTTACTTCGAGGCGGACGCCAAGAGCGACAAGCCCGCGTACACCGTCGTCATCCCGCCGCCGAACGTCACCGGCAGCCTGCACCTCGGGCACGCCTTCGAGCACACGCTCATCGACGCCCTCACCCGCCGCAAGCGCATGCAGGGCCACGAGACGCTGTGGCAGCCGGGCATGGACCACGCCGGCATCGCCACGCAGAACGTCGTCGAGCGTGAGCTCGGCAAGGAGGGCAAGTCCCGGCACGACCTCGGCCGGGAGGCGTTCGTCGAGCGCGTCTGGCAGTGGAAGGCCGAGTCCGGCGGGCAGATCTCCGGCCAGATGCGCCGCCTCGGCGACGGTGTCGCCTGGTCGCGCGAGCGCTTCACCATGGACGAGGGTCTCTCCCAGGCCGTCCAGACCATCTTCAAGCGGCTCTACGACGACGAGCTGATCTACCGCGCCGAGCGCATCATCAACTGGTGCCCGCGCTGTCTGACCGCGATCTCCGACATCGAGGTCGAGTACCAGGACGACGACGGCGAACTCGTCTCGATGAAGTACGGGGAGGGCGAGGAGACGATCGTCGTCGCCACCACCCGCGCCGAGACGATGCTGGGCGACACCGCCGTCGCCGTCCACCCCGAGGACGAGCGCTACAAGCACCTGGTCGGCAAGCTCATCAAGCTGCCGCTGACCGACCGTTCCATCCCGGTCGTCGCCGACGAGCACGTCGACCCCGAGTTCGGCACGGGCGCCGTCAAGGTCACCCCGGCCCACGACCCGAACGACTTCGAGATCGGCCAGCGGCACGACCTGCCCGCCATCACGGTCATGGACGAGCACGCGATCATCACCGTGCACGGCCCGTTCCAGGGTCTGGACCGCTTCGAGGCCCGCTCGGCGATCGTCGCCGCGCTGCGCGCCGAGGGCCGGATCGTCGCCGAGAAGCGCCCGTACGTCCACTCCGTCGGCCACTGCTCGCGCTGCAAGACCACCATCGAGCCGCGCCTGTCGATGCAGTGGTGGGTCAAGGTCGGCCCGCTCGCGAAGGCCGCCGGTGACGCGGTCCGCGACGGCAAGGTCAAGATCCACCCGCAGGAGATGGAGAAGCGGTACTTCGACTGGGTCGACAACCTGCACGACTGGTGCATCTCGCGCCAGCTGTGGTGGGGCCACCGCATTCCGGTCTGGTACGGCCCGAACGGAGAGATCGTCTGCGTCGGCCCGAACGAGGAGCCCCCGGCCGGCGAGGGCTGGCACCAGGACACCGACGTCCTGGACACCTGGTTCTCCTCCGGCCTGTGGCCGTTCTCCACGATGGGCTGGCCCGAGCAGACCGAGAGCCTCGCGAAGTTCTACCCGAACTCCGTCCTGGTCACCGGCTACGACATCCTCTTCTTCTGGGTCGCCCGGATGATGATGTTCGGCCTGTACGCGATGGACGGCACCCCGCCGTTCCACACCATCGCCCTGCACGGCATGGTCCGCGACCAGTTCGGCAAGAAGATGTCGAAGTCCTTCGGCAACGCGGTCAACCCGCTGGACTGGATGGACAAGTACGGCAGCGACGCGCTGCGCTTCACCCTGGCCCGTGGCGCCAACCCGGGCGTCGACGTCCCGATCGGCGAGGACTGGGTCCAGGGCTCGCGCAACTTCGCCAACAAGATCTGGAACGCCACCCGCTTCGCGCTGATGAACGGCGCTACGGTCGACGGCCCGCTGCCGGACGCGTCCGCCATGTCGGCGACCGACCGCTGGATCCTGTCCCGGCTGAACGCGGTCGTCGCCGAAGTCGACGCGCTCTACGAGGACTTCCAGTTCGCCAAGCTGTCGGACGCGCTGTTCCACTTCGCCTGGGACGAGGTCTTCGACTGGTACGTCGAGCTGTCCAAGACGACGTTCCAGGCGGGCGGCGAGCCGGCCGAGGTCAGCAAGCGCGTCCTCGGCGAGGTCCTCGACGTCACGCTGCGGCTGCTGCACCCGGTGGTCCCGTTCGTCACCGAGACCCTCTGGACCACCCTCACGGGCGGCGAGTCGGTCGTCGTGGCCGAGTGGCCCACGGACAGCGGATTCCGTGACGCCGAGGCGGAGCGGGAGATCGAGAGCCTCCAGTCGGTCATCACCGAGGTCCGGCGCTTCCGTGCCGACCAGGGTCTCCAGCCCGGCCAGCGGGTCCCGGCCCGGCTGACCCTCGACGGCACGCCGTTCGCCCCGCACGAGGCGGCGATCCGCCAGCTGCTGCGGCTCCAGCCGGAGGGCGACGCCTTCACCACCACGGCGACGCTGCCGGTCGCGGGCGCCGAGGTGGCGCTCGACCTGTCCGGCACGATCGACGTGGCCGCCGAGCGCAAGCGGCTCGCGAAGGACCTGGCCGCCGCCGAGAAGGAGAAGGCCCAGGCGAACGCCAAGCTCGGCAACGAGGCGTTCCTCGCCAAGGCCCCGGACAACGTGGTCGACAAGATCCGCACCCGGCTGGCCAAGGCGGACGAGGACATCGCCCGCATCCAGGCCCAGCTGGACCGCCTCCCGGCGGCCTGACGGCCCGTATCTCCACGAAGGCCCCCGGAACCACTCGTTCCGGGGGCCTTCGTCCGCGTCTGTCGGTCATGCTCCGTAGACTGGCGGCGTGAGCGAGCTCCCTCCAGACAGCAGTGATCAGCCCGACGCCCGCGACCCCTTCGAGGAGATCGTCGAGGCGGAGACGGACCGCGACCCGGACCTCGCGGTGATCGAGGCCGGCAGCCGTACCCTGCGCACCCAGGGCGGGCCGCCGCAGCCCGACGTGCCGGCCCGGCCCGAGGACCCCGAGGTCGACCGGGCCCTGCGCGAGGTCGAGACGGAGCTCGCGACCCGCTGGGGCGAGACCAAGCTGGAGCCGTCCGTCACCCGGATCTCCGCGCTGATGGACGTCCTCGGGGACCCGCAGCGGGCGTACCCGTCGATCCACATCACCGGGACGAACGGCAAGACCTCCACCGCACGCATGATCGAGGCCCTGCTCGGCGCCTTCGAGCTGCGCACCGGCCGCTACACCTCCCCGCACGTGCAGTCGATCACCGAACGCATCAGCATGGACGGCGGTCCGATCCCCGCCGAGCGGTTCGTGGAGACGTACCAGGACATCAAGCCGTACGTCGAGATGGTCGACGCCCAACAGGAGTACCGGCTGTCCTTCTTCGAGGTGCTGACCGGCATGGCGTACGCGGCCTTCGCGGACGCGCCGGTGGACGTCGCCGTGGTCGAGGTGGGCATGGGCGGCAGCTGGGACGCCACCAACGTCATCGACGGTGACGTCGCCGTGGTCACCCCCATCTCGCTGGACCACACCGACCGGCTCGGCGCGACGCCCGGCGAGATCGCCGCCGAGAAGGCCGGCATCGTCAAGCAGGGGGCCACGGTCATCCTGGCCCAGCAGCCGGTCGACGCGGCGCAGGTGCTGCTGAAGAAGGCCGTCGAGGTGGACGCCACGGTGGCCCGGGAGGGCCTGGAGTTCGGCGTGGTGGCCCGGCAGGTCGCCGTCGGCGGGCAGCTGCTCACCCTGCGCGGGCTGGGCGGCGAGTACCCCGAGGTGTATCTGCCCCTGCACGGCGCCCACCAGGCGCACAACGCGGCCGTCGCGCTCGCCGCCGTCGAGGCGTTCTTCGGCGTCGGTTCGCAGCGCGCGGAGACGCTGGACCCGGACACCGTCCGCAAGGCCTTCGCGGCCGTCACCTCGCCCGGCCGGCTCGAAGTCGTACGGCAGTCGCCCACGGTCGTCCTGGACGCGGCGCACAACCCGGCGGGCGCGCAGGTCACGGCCGAGGCGATCGGCGAGGCGTTCGACTTCAGCCGGCTGATCGGCGTGGTCGGGGCCAGCGGCGACAAGGATGTGCGCGGGCTCCTGGAGGCCTTCGAGCCGATCTTCGCGGAGATCGTCGTCACGCAGAACTCCAGCCATCGCTCGATGGACGCCGACGAACTCGCCGCGATCGCCGTCGAGGTGTTCGGCGACGAGCGCGTCCAGGTCGAACCGCGGCTGCCCGACGCCCTGGAGGCCGCGATCACGCTGGCCGAGGAGGAGGGCGAGTTCTCCGGCGGCGGTGTGCTCGTCACCGGTTCCGTCATCACGGTCGGCGAGGCCCGGCTGCTGCTCCTGGGAAGGGACTGACTGTCCGTGCGTACGCTCTGTTCCTCGACCTTGATCGGCGAGGTCTTCGTGATCGGCTTCGCCGGTCTGGTCGCGATGAAGGATCCCGACCTGTCGATGTCGACCGTGTGGACGGTCAGCGGCATCGCGATGTTCCTGTGCGTGGTGCTGTGCGGCATGGTGACCCGGCCCGGCGGGGTCGCCCTGGGCTGGGCGCTCCAGATCGCGCTGATCGCCTCCGGTCTCGTCGTGCCGACGATGTTCTTCCTCGGGGTGCTGTTCGCGGCGCTGTGGTGGGCCTCGGTGCACTACGGGCGGAAGATCGACGAGGCGAAGGCGAGATTCGCGGCGCAGGCGGAGCCGTCCGCGGCTGACGCTGCGTGACGGTCGTCCGAACACGCCCTGTAACCTCATCCCACCGCACACCCGGCAGCAAGAAGGAGTCCTCCCGTGACCCAGCGCACCCTCGTCCTGCTCAAGCCCGACGCCGTCCGTCGCGGCCTGACCGGCGAGATCATCGGCCGTATCGAGCGCAAGGCCGGCTGGCAGATCACCGCGCTGGAGCTGCGCACGCTGGACCAGGAGACCCTGGAGCTGCACTACGGGGAGCACAAGGGCAAGCCCTTCTACGAGCCGCTGGTCGAGTTCATGGCGTCCGGTCCGATCGTGGCCCTGATCGTCGAGGGCGAGCGGGTCATCGAGGGCGTGCGGGCGCTGGCCGGTCCGACCGACCCGATCGCCGCGGCCCCCGGCTCCATCCGTGGTGACTTCGGTGTCATCGTCCGGGAGAACCTGATCCACGCCTCGGACTCCGAGGAGTCCGCCGAACGCGAGGTGAAGATCTTCTTTCCGGGCCGTGCCTGAGAATAAATTTTCGGACTACTTTTTGAGGGGCCGTCAGGTCTCCCAGCCCGCCTGACCTGGGACGGCCGTGCATTTTCGGCCGTCCTTCGGCATATGCGTGCCGATCGGGGGAACGTGTGCCTCCGATGGGCCGTCTCCGGGGGCGAGACGGCCGCGCATCTGATGACAATGGCGAAGACCCTCGCGCAGTGTTCGTGCAGGCGCGTCTACGATGTAACCCTTCACGTCACAGCACCCACCTCGCCGACCTGAAAAGCCCTCAAAAGCCAGCAGGAAGGCCAGTCGAATCCTGATGGGGAACTCAATGTCGTTCATCGGCCGTGACATGGCTGTCGACCTCGGGACCGCCAACACGCTGGTGTACGTCAGGGGTCGCGGGATCGTACTCAACGAGCCGTCCGTCGTCGCGATCAACACCAACACAGGTGGCATCCTCGCGGTCGGCGCCGAAGCGAAGAAGATGATCGGGCGCACACCTGGCAACATCGTTGCCGTCCGTCCGCTGAAGGACGGCGTGATCGCCGACTTCGAGATCACCGAGCGGATGCTCCGCTACTTCATTCTGAAGATCCACAAGCGGCGGTATCTGGCTCGTCCGCGGGTCGTCGTCTGTGTGCCCTCGGGCATCACGGGAGTCGAGCGCCGCGCCGTCATCGAGGCGTCGACCCAGGCCGGCGCCCGTCAGGTGCACATCATCGAGGAGCCCATGGCGGCGGCCATCGGTTCCGGCCTGCCGGTCCACGAGGCCACGGGCAACATGGTGGTGGACATCGGCGGCGGCACCACGGAGGTCGCGGTCATCTCGCTCGGCGGTATCGTCACCGCCCAGTCCATCCGTGTCGCGGGTGACGAGCTGGACAACGCGATCATCCAGTACATCAAGAAGGAGTACTCCCTCCTGCTGGGTGAGCGCACGGCCGAACAGATCAAGATCACGATCGGTTCGGCGTACGACCTCGACGCTGACGAGCACACCGAAATCCGCGGCCGGGACCTGGTGTCCGGGCTGCCGAAGACCGTCGTCATCTCGGCGGCCGAGGTCCGCAAGGCGATCGAGGAGCCGGTCAACGCGATCGTCGACGCGGTCAAGACCACTCTCGACAAGTGCCCGCCGGAGCTCTCCGGCGACATCATGGACCGGGGCATCGTGCTGACCGGCGGCGGCGCCCTGCTGCGCGGTCTGGACGAGCGGCTGCGCCGCGAGACCGGTATGCCGATCCACATCGCCGAGGACCCGCTGGACAGCGTGGCGCTCGGTTCCGGCAAGTGCGTCGAGGAGTTCGAGGCCCTCCAGCAGGTCCTGGACGCCGCGCCGCGCAGATGACGTGACCCTTCGGCCCCGCCGTACGAGACGTTCTCCTCTCGTACGGCGGGCCGTCGGCACAGCGACACAGACTCCCCCGAACGAGCCTCTCCCGGAACCTTGGGGGGTTCCTCGGGGTTCCCGGGTTTCATCCCATTTCTGCCCGTATTCCTATGAGGAAGGCACGGCCGCCGCACGTGAGGGACACACGAGAGAGTCGGCTGCTCCTGGTGCTGCTGATCGCCATCGCGTTCGCGCTGATCACGGTGGACATCCGCGGCGGGGAGGACTCCCCGGTCGAAGGCGCCCGACACGCCGCGGCCACGGTCTTCGGCCCGATCGAGAACGGGGTGTCGTCGGTGGTCGACCCGGTCGGCAACGCGGTCTCCGCCGTCCGCGACTCCGACGAGCGCCACGACCGGCTCGCCCTTATGGAGAAGGAGAACGCGGCGCTCAAGGCGAAGCTCGGCAGCGACGACCGCAACACCAGTCGCCTCAGGCAGCTCGACAACATGCTGAAGATGGCGGGCACCGGCCAGTACGGCATCAAGGGCGCCGAGGTCATCGCGATAGGAGCGGCCCAGGGCTTCTCCTGGACCGTCACCATCGACGTCGGCGCCAACGACGGCATCCGGCGCGACATGACCGTCCTGAACGGAGACGGCCTGGTCGGCCGGGTCACCACCGTCGGCCCGGACACCGCGACCGTCCTGCTAGCCAACGACCCCGACTTCACCGTCGGCACCCGCATGGAGAACTCCGACGAGCTCGGCTTCGCCTCCGGGCAGGGCGACCGCCCGCTGCGCGTGGAACTCCTCAACGGCAAGGCCGAGGTGAAGAAGGGCGACCGCCTGGTCACCTTCGGCTCGGAGGCCGACAAGCCCTTCGTGCCGGGCGTCCCGGTCGGCGTGGTCTCCCGCGTCGACCCCTCCGGCGGCGATCTCACCCGCACCCTCTACGTCACGCCGTACGTCAGCTTCACCAAGCTCGACATCGTCGGCGTCGTCGTCCAGGCCCCGGCCAAGGACCCGCGCGACACGGTGCTTCCGAAGAAGCCCAAGCCCGTTCCCACGCCGACGGTGACCATCACCATCACACCGTCCGCGAACGCGCCCGCCGACGGCCAGACCGAGCAGCAGTAGGAGCTGAATCCCCATGCGCGTCAACCGGATCCTGCTCTCCACGGCGTTGGTCGTCGTCGCCCTGGTGCTCCAGGTGAGCGTTCTCGCCCGGCTCCACCTCCCGGGCGCCGTCCCCGACCTGCTGCTGCTCACCGTGCTGGGCCTGGCCATCGTGTACGGCCATGTGGGCGGCGCCCTCATCGGCTTCGGCGCGGGCCTGCTCGCCGACCTCGCCCCGCCGGCCGACCACGCCGCCGGACGCTACGCCCTGGTGCTGTGCGTCATCGGCTACCTCGCGGGCCTCGTCAGACCGGAGAACGGCCGACTGAAGTCGGCCACCGGCCCGATGGCCGTGGTGGTCGCCGCCGCGATCGGCTCCACCCTGCTGTACGCCCTGGTCGGAGGCCTCGTCGGCGACACGGCCGCCCGCCATGTCGGCCTGGGCAGCCTGCTGTTCAGCGCCGCCCTCTACGACCTGCTGCTCGCCCCGTTCGTCGTCCCCGGCGTCATGTGGCTGGCCCGGCGGGCCGAGAACGATCCGCTGGCCGACGCGAACTCGCCCGGGAAGGGCACCGACATCTCCTCCGGCTGGCTGTCCTCGGGCACCGGCCTGCGCATCGGCGGCCAGCGCAACGGGCTGCGCGTGAAGGCGGCCAGGGCCCGCACCGCGCGCGCCGGCCGCATCAAGGGGGTCAAGCGACTGTGACCGGACGGCAGTTGGTCGCAGGGCCGCACAGGTCCGTCGTATATGACTCAGAGACACACTGAGAGGGGGAGCCAACCACCGTGACCAACATTCCCGAGACCGGACGGACACCACGCGTCCAGATCCGGCTCGTCGTGATCCAGATCCTCGTCCTCTCCCTGCTCGGCACCCTCGGCGGCCGGCTGTGGTACCTCCAGATCCGGGAGGGCGAGGCGTACGCCAAGGAGGCCTCCGGCAACCACGTCCAGCAGGTCGTCCAGCCCGCCGTGCGCGGCTCGATCCTGGACGCGCGCGGAGTGGCCCTCGCCGACAACGAGACCCGGCTCGTGGTCTCCGCCTCCCGCACCGACCTGCTGAAGCAGAAGGACGACGGCAAGGCCGTCCTCGCCAAGCTCGCGGGCGTCCTCGGTCTGGACGCCACGGAGGTCATGCAGAAGGTCCGGCTGTGCGACGCCGAGACGCCCCAGCCGTGCTGGAACGGCTCGCCCTACCAGCCGATCCCCATCACCGACGAGGCCACCCCCAAGCAGGCCCTCCAGATCCGCGAGCGCGCCGAGGACTTCCCCGGCATCACCGCCGAGCCCGAGGCCGTGCGCCGCTACGCGGCACCCGGCAAGTCCAACGCGGCCCAGGTCCTCGGCTACCTCTCGCCCGTCACCGACGACGAGCTCACCAAGGCCCGGGACACCGACTCGCCCTACCTGCGCTCCGACCAGGTCGGCCGCAGCGGCCTCGAGCGCCAGTACGACAAGGAGCTGCGCGGCAAGGCCGGCGTCACCCGCTACGAGGTCGACAACCTCGGCCGGGTCATCGGCCAGGCGAAGGCCGACCCCGCCGAGTCCGGCTCCAACCTCGTCACCAGCATTGACTCCCGCGTCCAGCGCGTCGCCGAGTACGAGCTGAACGAGGCGATGAAGACCGCCCGCCAGCAGTTCGACAAGATCACCGGCGAGAACTACAAGGCCGACTCCGGCGCGGTCGTGGTGATGGAGGCCAAGACCGGCCGCATCGTCGCCATGGCGTCCGCCCCGACCTACGACCCGAACGTCTGGGTCGGCGGGATCTCCGCCAAGGACTACAAGAAGCTCACCGGCAAGAACTCCGACTACCCGCTGCTCAACCGCGCCATACAGGGTCAGTCCGCGCCCGGTTCGACGTTCAAGGTCGTCTCCACCGCCGCCGCCGTGCAGGCGGGCTACGAGTGGGACGGCGGCTACCCCTGCACCAGCTCCTACTCCGTCGGCGGCCAGGTCTTCAAGAACTTCGAGGGGGAGAGCTTCGGCCCGATCTCGCTCGGCCGCGCCCTGGAGGTCTCCTGCGACACCGTCTTCTACGGCCTCGCGGATCGGGAGTGGAAGAAGGACGGCGGCATCAACCCCAAGAAGGGCCAGCCCAAGGACTGGTTCTTCAAGACCGCCCACCAGTTCGGCCTCGGCAAGGAGACCGGCGTCGACCTGCCCAACGAGGTCACCGGCCGCGTCCCCGACCGCCAGTGGAAGCTGAACTACTGGAAGGCCAACAAGGACGCCTGGTGCAAGTCCGGCAAGAAGAACGGCTCGTACGTCGAGAAGATCGAGTACGAGAACTGCCTCGAAGGCAACAAGATGCGCGAGGGTGACGAGATCAACTACTCCATCGGTCAGGGCGACACCCTCGTCACCCCGATCCAGGAGGCCGTCATCTACTCCGCGGTGTCCAACGGCGGCACGATGTACACGCCGACCATCGGCAAGGCGATCATCAGCGCCGACGGCAAGACCGTCCAGGAGATCAAGCCGAAGTCGCACGGGAAGCTGCCGGTCAGCAAGGCCACCATCAAGGGCATGGACGAGGCCTTCGCGGGCGTCATCACCCGCGGTACCGCCGCCTGGAAGTTCGGCGGCTGGCCGCAGGACAAGATCGCCCTGCACGGCAAGACCGGTACCGCCGAGGTCTACGGCAAGCAGACCACCTCCTGGCTGGCGACGTACAGCAAGGACTACGCGATCATCATGACGATCTCCCAGGCCGGTACCGGTTCCGGTGCCTCCGGTGAGGCCGTCCGCAACATCTACAGCGCCCTGTACGGGGTCCAGGCCGACGGCGCCATCGACAAGAAGAAGGCGCTGCTGTACACCCCGCAGAAGGGCCTGCCCCAGGTCCGTACGGACGGCACGATCTCCAGCCCCAAGATCTCCCGCGACCCGGCCAAGGACCTGCACGCCGAGCCGACGCAGTCGCCCTCCCCGGACGACTCGCAGCCCGCGGCGACCACGGCCTCGCCCGGCACGGGCAACCGTGACACCCGCAGGCGCTCGCGCCGCAGGGGAAGCCGGAGGATGCCGACATGACCGGAAACAGCTTCTCCGTCTCCGGCTACGGACCCGAACGGGCCGGCTGGACCCGGGTCTTCGCCCGTGACTCGCTGGCCCGCAGACTCGACTGGCCGATCCTGCTGGCCGGCCTGGCCCTGTCGTTCCTCGGCTCGCTGCTCGTCTACTCCGCGACCCGCAACCGCACCCAGATCAACCAGGGCGACCCGTACTACTTCCTGCTCCGGCACCTGATGAACACCGGCATCGGGTTCGCCCTGATGATCGGCACGGTCTGGCTCGGCCACCGCACCCTGCGCACGGCCGTGCCGCTCCTGTACGGCGCCTCGGTCTTCGGGATCCTCCTGGTGCTCACCCCGCTGGGCTCGACGGTCAACGGCGCGCACTCGTGGATCGTGCTCGGCGGCGGCTTCTCGATCCAGCCCTCGGAGTTCGTGAAGATCACGATCATCCTGGGCATGGCGATGCTGCTGGCGGCCCGGGTCGACGCGGGCGACCGGCAGTACCCCGACCACCGCACCGTCCTCCAGGCCCTCGGACTGGCCTCGATCCCGATGCTGATCGTGCTGCTCATGCCCGACCTCGGCTCGGTCATGGTCATGGTCATCATCGTGCTGGGCGTGCTGCTCGCCTCCGGCGCCTCCAACCGCTGGGTGTTCGGCCTGATCGGCGCGGGCACGCTCGGCGCGGTCGCCGTCTGGCAGCTGCACATCCTGGACGAGTACCAGATCAACCGCTTCGCGGCCTTCGCCAACCCCGAGCTCGACCCCGCGGGCGTCGGCTACAACACCAACCAGGCCCGGATCGCGATCGGCTCCGGCGGCCTGACCGGAGCGGGCCTCTTCCACGGCTCGCAGACCACCGGCCAGTTCGTGCCCGAGCAGCAGACGGACTTCGTCTTCACGGTCGCCGGCGAGGAACTGGGCTTCGTCGGCGCGGGCCTGATCATCGCCCTGCTCGGCGTGGTCCTGTGGCGCGCCTGCCGGATCGCCCGCGAGTCGACCGAGCTGTACGGCACCGTCGTCGCCGCCGGGATCGTCGCCTGGTTCGCCTTCCAGGCCTTCGAGAACATCGGCATGACCCTCGGCATCATGCCGGTCACCGGTCTGCCGCTGCCGTTCGTGTCGTACGGAGGTACGTCGATGTTCGCGGTCTGGGTGGCCATAGGGCTGCTCCAGTCGATCAGGGTGCAGCGGCCCATGTCGGCCTGACGGCCGGCGTCACCGCCGTGGACGGGGACGAGGGCGGGGGCGAAGCGAGCAGCGCGACCGCCCCCGCCCTCGCC
>NZ_VJZD01000216.1 GCF_009377175.1 Streptomyces adustus | reverse complement strand
TCGATCACCAGACGGTGATCACGCCACCGCCCGCCCCGTTTCGGCGTCCGGTCCGGTAGCAACGGCTCAATCCGCGCCCACTGGGCGTCACTCAACGGCACACCTGACCAACGATCCGATGATCCGAGAGAAACGCCCTAGGCGAACAGGACCAATGAGCGTCGAGTCCAGTCGACCGTGGCTTCGCGCAGACGGCGTGATCACTTGAGGCTGTTCGACGGGATCGCCATGTCAGTGGTGCTGCATAGGGTGCGAACCGACGATCGATGGCTCGTGGGTGAGGGGCGAAGGCATGCACGATGGGATTCGGTGGCTGGTCGGCCTGGAGCACTGGATGTCCAGTGTGGTGTTCGCGCGCGGGATATCCGCGCAGGAACTGGCGGTGCGCATGGGAGGAGACCGGGACGGCGCGACCGAGCCCATCACCGACGCCGAAGCGTGGGACCTCGGCGAGTGGTACCGGCCGGGCGAGGACGGCGATGGTGTCGTACGGGTCGGAGAGCATGAGGGCTGGTCATTCGCTCTGGAGTACGGAGACTCGACTGGCGGGGACCGTCTGGCAGAGATCTCCCGAAATGGCGTCGAAGCCGTCCGCTACGTGCCGATGCAAGAGCATCCGCCGGCCACGGTCTTTTACGCTCGGGACGGTGTGGAGCTGTGTGGTTTCGGGCTGGGTGAGGAAGTGTGGCGCTGGGGTCAGGAGCCTGACCTGCTGCTTCCCGAACTCGTCAGCGGGCACGTGCTGGAGCCCGATGGGAAAACGCTGATAGCGCCCGAAGGCGAGCACTACACGGATACCTACCGGCGCACTCTCGGCGTCATCGAGCAGCGGTTCGGCCTCTCGCTCTCCCCGGCCTACCTGGAGGAAGCCCGCCTGTCGGCGTATGCAGTTCGCGGCACCCCGGACATGTGCATCTGAACGATCGCAGGTCGGCGGCTGCTTCGTGGTGAAGCTGCCGGTGTCGATCTCTCTGGGGACATCGGGCTTGTCCAGGCGTTTGAACTTGTCACGGGCTCGATGTTCTTCGGCAGCAGATCGTGGGCGAGGGGTTCGCGGACATCGTGCGCCGCCGGAGACGTGTTGAGCCCGGAGTCGCCATCGCCCTCCTGCGCCGAGAGAAAGCGGCGGAAGATCTTGTTGTTGAGGTTCTGCGAATCCGCCACGAGCGGTGCGTCGGCGAGGAGCACGTGCAGGAGCAGCCGGGAACATGGCCGCTGCGTGGACCTGGGGCGCTACGGGGTCGGGCTCGACGTCAGAGAGGTGGACCCTCTCGTCACGGCCCTCAGCGACAGCGGATCCCATCGGCTTGTACCTTGGTTCGAACGGATCACGAACTGCGACTGCGCGGAGCCGACCGCGAGGTTACGGGCCGACCGCTCACTCCGCGGCATCGCCGGGGGTGACGGAGACGGTCGGATCGCCGGCTTTGCGCCAGGTGGCCGAGACGTTCAGTGTCGCCTTCGCGCCCGAACCCGTGACGACGCTCACGAGCAGACCGGCCTTGAGAGACAGCTCGATGCCGAACTCGAGGGTCAGCTCGTCCGGAGCCGCCCTGCGCAGTCCGGAGCGCACGGAGCCGACGACCGTGTCCAACGTCTGAGGCAGGTCGTCCAGCCGATGCCTGATGTCGGAGAACGAGGTGTCCCGTGGGCCGCCCTCGTCCTCGACCCGCACATACAGGGTCCCGCCATCCGGAGTCTCGACCTCGACAATCTCCGACATGCTTTTCCTTCGTACGCTAATGTCCCCGGAGGGGGTAAGAGCCGTGAATAACCGTTTGGTAGAGAACGTCTATCTGTCCGATGTGGAGCCTCACTCCGCAGCGCCCATCGATGGCGCGGCTGACCTTCGGGCCCGCATCCTCCTGCACGTACTGTTCTCCGACACACTACTGATCGGAGACTCTCAGAGTCTCAACAACCGTTATTTCCGCGCATTGGTGAGTGAGCGTCAGATGTCGGTATCGGGCGATGCTGCGCCCGGGGCCACGACGCTGAGTGACCTGGCGCCGCTGCTGACGGAAGGGCACATCAGAGTCGCTCTGCGCAGCGGAGCGACTCTCCATGGCATCCGGAACGCCCACGCGGCCAAGAACGTCGACAACGTGCCGGACCCGGACTACGTCGACGAGCTCCAGGCCATGACGAGCGGTCACGCGCTGACCTACGACGGCACGGCCGTCGCCGCGGCGTTCAAGGCCGGCGTGCTGGAACGGATCGACGGTGCTCTCGCGCACGCCCGGGCCGACGCGTGGCACAGCCTGCGTGCCGCTCATGACTGGGCCGCGGACCAGTCACCCCTGGATTACAAGGCGATCCGCGACTGGCTGGCCCGGCATCGAGCAGAACGCCCGAACGCGGGGGCAGACGTCGTGCTCGCCCTACAGTCGGTGGACCAGTGGGCGGGGGAGTCCTACCGGCAGGCGCTTCCGCGTGTGCTCGGCGCCGCCGTGGCCGCCCCGCTCGACGATGTCGACGTCATCCCGGCGGCTCGCAGCCACCGGCTGCTGGACCTGACAGACCTGGCACCAGGACTCCTCGACGGGCTGCTGCTGTCCCTTCTCCCGGTCGACGTGCTGTTCGAAGCGGTGTCCCAGCCCTCGCGCAACGCCATGGTGGCGCAACTGGCCCGGGTACGCCGCGGCATACGGCCCGACACCGACGTCCTCGGCTCTGCGGCTCAGGAGTTGAGCGCCTGGATGACGCAGGCGTGCCGCCGGACGTTCCGGCAGGAGGGTGGCAGGGCCTGGCAGCACCTCCAGGGTGAGGACCGCCTCATGCGCTTCGGCTTGGACGAAGACCCCACGGCGGGGCGGCTCGGCGCCGGACTGGAAGTGGCGCACGCTCCCGTGGCACGGGCAGGGGCGCTGTCGTTGCACGTCCTGAGCAGTGTGGTCGGCTCCATGGGGGAGGTCGGCGCCGAGCCATTGGAACTGCCACGTCAGCGGCGTCCGCAGCACGAGCTGGACTCCAGCCGCCGACTGGTCACTGTCTGACGATGCCGGACAGGCCCACGGCGTCCGTCGTGTGTGGGGGAGCTGTCGCCGACGCGGGGGTGCCTGCCATGGCGACGGCATACGCGGCGATGGTGATGGCGCAGGTGATCCGGCCCTCGCGGAGCCACAGTGCCATCGCGTTGTACGAGGCCCACACCGGTTCTGCCACCGACTCCGATGTTTCGGGCCGGGCGGCGGTCCGGCCTACCGGGTGCACCTCAGCCACGCAGACATGCGTTTGCGTCGCGATCAGCCCGGTGTCGGCGTGCAGCGTGCCCACCTGCCGTACCGAGAGGGCAGTCAGACCAGACTCCTCCTTCAGCTCCCGTGCTGCCGCGGCCTCCGGAGCTTCGCCGGGATCGCAGCCGCCGCGCGGGAACTCCAGCGATACCGCGCCCACCGGGTACCGGTACATGGGCAGCAGCGCCAGCCCTTCCGGCCCCATAGGGACGACCACGACTCCCTGCTGCTTCCACTGCCACCGCAGGTACCGCCCCGCGGAGCCGCCCGGGAAGACGACCTCGTCGTCGTAGAGGTTGCCGAAGCGGCTGCCGTAGACCTCGACGGCTCGCTCCCGTCGGATCGGTGCCGGCGTGCCGGGGGTCGGACGGTCGGTGGTCATGTCCCTCCTCGGTGCGGTGCGGTGCGGTGCGGTGCGGTGGAGCGAGCGACGGGCGGCGTACCCGTGCCTCCTCGCCCCTTGGCGTGCCGACGGCCGCCCGCGGGCGGCCGCACCTGATCATCCTGCCCTGCCGGTGAGGGATTGCAACTGCTCCAGCCATGTGATCCGTTCGTGCGAGAACTCGGGCAGCTCGATGCATAGTTCGACCAGGGCCCGTAACGAGCGCAGCCGTGTCTCCCGATGCAGCGGAGTACTGTCCGCGTGCGCGCTCAGCAGTGTCACACTTTCACTCAAAGCGTGGTAGGCCTCGGGGTACGCCCCAGCCCGGATCAGCCCGCGCGCCTGGCGGTGGAGAGCGATCGGCAGCCGGTCGAGGTAGCGCTGCGGCTGGCGCTCGGCAAGGTCCCGAAGAAGGGCGACCGCTTCACCCGCCGTCACGACCGCCTCGGTCAACAGCCCCGTACGCTGCCGGCATTCCGCGAGCACGTCGAGACAGCCCAGCAGGATGTCCTCTTGACGGACGCTGGGCCGTGCCTGCCGGCACAGGCTCACACTCCGCTCCGCCTCCAGCGCGGCCGAGTGGACCTGACCGTCTGCCAACCTCAGCAGAGCGAGGGTGCTCAGTGCCGCCGCCGTGTTCAGGAGGTACGTCTGACGGTCGGCCGCGGCGCCTCGCCCTCGGTCCGGTGGCGTCTGCTCGAGCAGTTGCTCGTACAGTTCGACGGCCGAGCGGCTCTCGGCGAGTGCGGCCGCGGTGCTGCCGTCCCGGTGCAGGAGCAGGCTCAGGTTGTTGAGTGCCGTCGCGTACTCGGCGAGATGTCCTTCCGACCGCTGGACGAGGTCGCGGCTGAGGTCGACCGCGTCGCGGGCGGCTGCCAGAGCGGCCTGCCTGGCGCCGGTGTCGTCGCTGCGCAGGCTGTATCGCACAAGTCTGCGCAGCCGCACAAGCTGCCGGTCCTCGGTGAGCCGGCCGTCCGTCTCGGCCAGCAGGCGGCCGAGAACGACCACGGCGACCGGGGACAGGCCCGAGGGGTAGTCCGGCAGGCGGCTGTCCACCGATTCGAGGAGCTCGCGGCCGCACTCCGCCACGATCGGCAGGGCGAGGGCGGCGAGCGGTTCGGCGTGCGGGAGTAACGCGCCGGTGATCGTCAGGGCGGGTAACAGCACGTCCGTCCGCCCGGCTATGGCTTCCCGCAGTGCGCTGTCCAGCGCCGGGTGCGCCGGGTGGGACTTGATCCGGCCGACCGTTGTGCAGCCGCGTGCCCGGGCCAGCACCTCCATCGTGTCCGCTGCCGCAGATATCCGTACCTCCGGGTCCTCGGAGGTACTCGCGTCCAGGAGCGTTGCGAGGTAGGCCGTGCGGCGTCCCGAGCCCTCCGGCTGGCTCAGCACCTGCCGCACCAGGATTTCACCGATCCGGTCCGGCTCCAGCGGGGCGACCTGGCCGCCCGGGGCGGGATACAGGGTGCGTAGGCATTTGTACACCCCGTCCACGTAGACCGAGGGCTGACCGGTAGAGGCGGCGTGGACCCGCTCCAGCAGACCGGTCAGCTGGGGACCGGCCAGCCCCTGCACCAGGGTAGGGACGAGCAACAGACTTTCGGACAAGTGTGCGCTGCCCGGGCTGGCCAGTGCCTGCCCCGCCAGTTCCACGGCCACCAGCGCGTGCCAGCCGCGCAGTTCGTGGTCGCAGACCCGCTCCAAGGGGTCCCCGTGATCGGCCCACGGACCGCCCTGACGGAGAGTCAGTACGGCGTCCAGGGCGAGCGCGAGCACGTCCAGGACCGAGTCCTGCCACTCCGCGCGCGCCGCCAGGCGGCCCGGGGGAGTCAGCCAGCCGCAGCCGAGGCGGTCGGCGAAGACGCTGAATGCCCGCCGTGCCAGGGAGCCGTTGCCCTCGGATTCGATGGTCCTTGGAAGCGCGACCACACTGGTCTCGGGCAGCGCCGGGTCGGCGACCCGGCGGCGCAGCGCCTGGAAGAGCGGCTCTTCGGACCGCGCAAGGAGAAGCAGTCGCAGCCGCATGCCGTCTGGGCCGTACCGGTACGCGTGCTCCAGCAACGCGTTGATCTCGTCCAACCGGACCTGGGCGTAGTCGAAGACGACGAGCGCGCACAGCTCCGCGTCCAGGGCGTCGGTCAGCTCCTCCAGCCACTCCTGGCGCACCGGGGCGTCCTTCTGGACGAACCCCGCGATCCAGCCCCGTTCCGTGAGGGTGCGGCACAGTTCCGTTGCGAGCCTCGTCTTGCCGGCGCCGCCGGGCGCGTGGAGCAGCCGGAGCCGGCGCTCCACGTCCCCCTCGCACCACGCCAGTAGGTCCGCAAGCTCGGGCCGGTCCACGAAGGGCATGGTGCCGTGGGCGAGCAACTGGGCCGGGGTCGGCTGCGTGTCGGAGCCTGCGGCGTCCCGTCGGGTGCGGCCGGGAGTGCCGAAGAGCGCGCTCTGCCGCCGAGCGCGCCCGAGGGCCGCGTCACACCACGGCGTTCCCGGAACGTGGGCCGTCGCGTTGCGCGCGGCGAGGTCCGGGAAGTGCTCCCGGACGGCTTCGACGGGCACCAGCCATCCGCCCTGCGGGCCGCGCTCGTCCCGGGAGGCCTTGAGCACGCCGCAGACTCGGCCGGTGCGCAGGTCCAGGACCGGGCCACCGCTGAACCCTTGAACGACCATGTCCCATTGCAGCCGCACGAACCGGCTGCTCTGCCCGGCGACGACCAGGTGGAGCGTATCGGGCTGTTCACCAGCCTCCAGAGTGTGCCGGCTGAACCCGTGGACCACCACCTCATGTCCGGGAAGCGGCGTCTGGTCCCCGAGCCACACGCCGTTACCGGGTATCGAGGAGTTCAGACGCAGGCGCGCCAGATCGGGGAAGCCGAAAACAGCACCCGCGCCGCGCTGCGCGGGGACGGTCTCGACCACGGAAGCCTCGACCGCTCCGCTACCGGTCACCACCTCCACGGACGCATGTCCGTGCACGACGTGTGCGCAGGTCAATACCGTGTCCTCGGACACGAGGAAACCGGTTCCGAATCCACTGCCCCCCGTCCGCACCACGACCACCTGCTCTCCGATCAGGTGGATCAACTCACGTCTGCGCGCGGCCTCTTCGTCGTTCTTCATGCCCCCACCGGTGTCTGACGACGTCACACACGACAGTACGTGCTGCCTCGTGTGCGGCGCGTGGCCTGCGCCAGGTTCCTGCACCGCTCCACGAACGGGAGTCCTCCCGGACCGGAGCGCCCCTCCATACCAAGCTGGATGGGGGAGCCGCGGGGGAGTCGCCGCTGCGCGAGCACGCCTTCGGGCCGATTTGACACACGGGTCGGCCGTGGGCGAGCCCCTGAAGGCAGGCGGCCGTCCGGATTGCCGTGGTCCATTTCAGGGGTCTGGTCCGGCGGGGCGGCGAACAGGCCGCCGCCGCTGCGCCGGTTCACCACAGACCTTGCCTTCAGGATCTCGGCCTCCACCCCCCCGGTGTGAGCCCGCGATGGTTATCGGTGACCACGGCGGTCGGCTGTACCTGGTGCGGGCTGGTCATCAGGCATGTGGGCGATGTTGGAGTCACATCCAGGGAAGACGGTTCGTGTAGGTGTCGGGCAGGTCGGTGGCCCATTCCCTCCAACAGTCGGCCTTCGCCAGGGCGGTATCGATCACGGCGAGCCTGGCCGCCGCGGAGGGGCCGCCCTGGGTTGCACCCTGGGTGTTGCGCTTGCCCGCGCCCTGCGTAGCGCCCTGGGTGTTGTTGTTGCCCGCACCCTGGGTTGCGCCTTGCGTGTTGCGCTTGCCCGCGCCCTGGGTCCCGCCCAGAGTGTTGCGCTTGCCCGCACCCTGCGTACCGCCAAGGGTGTTGCGCTTGCCCGCACCCTGGGTGCCGCCCTGGGTGTTGTGGTTGCCCGCGCCTTGGGTGCCGCCCTGGGTGTTGTGATTGCCGATCTGGGTGCCGCCCTGGGTGTTGCCGATGCCGCCGCCCAGGCTGTCGCCGATCTGGGTGTTGATGATGTTGTTGTCGCCGTTGTTGAAGATGATGGTGGTGGTTCCCGCGGGATATCCGAAGTCGTCCCGGGGGTCCGCGGATGCCTGGCCCGCCATGGTGCCGGTCAGTGCCACAGCGGCGACAAAGGGCAGGGTGGTGTAGATACCGAACCGCTTCACGGGGTTCCTTTCACACGTCAGGCCGGGATAGGGAGTTTCCGCCGACCAAACTCTCGTGACGCCACACGTCCCGGCTCCAGCGACACGGTGTTGTCACCCGTACAGAGCGTCGGCCGTGGGGAGGGGCGGGGGTGTCCGCACGGTCAGGGGACACCGTGGCCGCTTCCGTCACCGCCTGCCGGCTCGCCGCCATCGCCCCGCGGCCTGCCCCCATCCCACCTCTTCTTGAGGCCCGGGCGTCGGCCCGCGCTCTGCGGTGCATCGGTGTGCGACGAGACGCCGTCGGCCGGTAAGGACCAACTGCCCGAGGCCGGCGAGGACCTCGCCTCGGCCCTGACGGCGCAGGGCGACCAAGGGGCGCGGGCGTCGGGGCTGGTGAGGGATGCGCGCCGCATCCTGTCCCGAACCGACGGCCTCCGATAATCACTTGCAGTGCCTGCTTACAGTGCGGACATGCCAACTTCGCTGCACCTGCAAGAGATCACCCCCGACAACTTCGAGACCGCTGTCGACCTGAGAGTCCACCCCGACCAGGAACACCTGGTGGCACCAGTGGTCAAGTCGCTTGCCGAGGCGTACGTCCACCCCGGCATCGCATGGCCCCGGCTCATCTGCGATGACGACGAAGCCGTCGGGTTCCTCATGGCCTTCTTCGACATCGACTGGACCGGCAAAGGCACCGACTTCCGCTCCGGACTCTGGCGTCTCAACATCGCAGATGGAAAGCAGGGCCGAGGCTATGGACGCTACGCAGTGCAGTCCGTAGCCGACGAGATCCGGCGCCGAGGAGGCACACGACTGACGACCACCTGGCATCCCGGAGAGGATGGCCCAACAGGCTTCTATCTGGCGCTCGGCTTCCAACCAACCGGCGAGACCAGCGGAGACCAGACGGTGGGCATGCTGGAACTGAACTGAACCCGCGCTTCTGCCACACCTGCACGGATCATGTACGAGGACCTTCGGCCAACCGCGAACCCAGTCGATGGCTTCACCAGCTTGGTGCAAAGACACCTACCACCGGGGTGGACCGTCCCGAACTGCTCCTGACCGTAAAGACCCTGACCGATCAGAGCCGCGTGGCTTCTGCGATGACGGAGGCAGGCTGGAGCGCCGGGCAGCTGCGCCACGTCATCACCGGCCGGCCCTTGCCGGACCCGGTGCGGACCACGGTCGGCGCGATCATCGCCGCCGGCCTGAGCGCCGCCCGCCATCCGCCGCCTTCATCAGCCACCGCCGTGCCGCGCCCCAGTGGGACGAGCCGCCCGTGTGGTCAACGGGCGGACAGCTCTCCACCGTGTCGGCTGCCTGTACCGTGACCGAGGCCCTGATCTTCCGTGCGCTCGCCAGGTGCGGTGTGCCCGCCATTGCTCCCGGCGCAGTCCTCTGTCCGGCGTGTCTGGGCTGGTCGCTGTGCCGCAGCTGGCCTGGACCCGCACTCCGGCGGGCCTGCCCCGCTGATGGCGGCCGCTGCACCACCTGCGCCACCGCATCGGTCGGGCCGGCTCGATGCCCGTGACTGCGGGAGCGTTCCCGCGTGCCCGTGATCACCGCCCATGGAAATGTTGCGGGAACAGGCCGGTGCAGGCCTCGCGGAAATCGCGTGACCTGCATCGGTAAACCGCGGGTAATTCAGTTGGTTTCCGCGTGGAAATCAGTTCCGTGCGGGAATGAATGTGTCCCCGGGAAGGATCGTGTGACGGTACGATCCTTCCCGAGTGGTTACCCGATCCTCCGTTAAAGGATTTCGATGTCCTTGACCTTCGGGGGACGGCTCGGGAAGGTGATGTCGGTCCACCGGTTGATGCGGACCGAGTCGCCGTTGGCGTCGTAGTAGATGAGATCGTTGTTGCCCGTCGAAATGCGGTCCACCCACCAGGAGCCGAAGCCGGTGCGGCCCTTGTTGGCGTAGCAGTCCACGCTGGACCTGCCGTCCAGGTGCGACCAGATCTTCAGGAAGTTCTCCCCGCCACGGCACTCGACGTGATCGATGGCGAACGCGTTGCCCGTGGGCATGGCCATCGTGACGGCCACGGTGGCCACTGCCGCCACGGCCACGGAACGCGCGACCCTCAGCGTCCTTGAGATCACAACTTCTCCTTCATTCAACATTCGAAAGGGGGAGAGAACGTCACGGCCGGATGCATGAAGGCTCGCCGAAAAGGTGGCTGCCCGCCTTCGTGCGTCCCTTTCCGTCGTCTCTTCTCTCGGGCTTGCCCTTCGAAGATCCTGCAAGACGGCTGCATGTGACAAGTATCCATGGACCTCTGGGCCGGAATGTGTCTCTGAATGTCCAGATTGGGACCGCATGGAGCGGGGTGAATGGTTGATTATCGGCCGCCCGTGAGTCCTTTTTTATTTTAGTTTTTGATGGTTGAGTGCGGTGTGCATGTAGATCGGCATGCCGATACGGGGTGGAAGGGTTTGAGGGCCTGCGGCGGATGCGCCGGGCCGTGTGTCGGCCCTCGGTCCCACAGCCGGGGCGGCTGCGTCGCCTCGGGACCGTCTTCTTCGCGGCGGCCGACGGGGTCCGCGCGGCAGGGACGTTGCCTGCAGGAGCGCGGACCGCGTCGCAACCGGGAGGCTGGTCTCCGGGTGCAAGCGATGCCGTGGTGCGCGCGGGCGGTGTCCGGTATCCGCTATGCCGGGTGGGGTCCGCGGGCCGGGAGTGGATGCCGTGTGGAAGGCCCGCCGGGACAACGGCATCGCGCACCCCGGGACCTGTGACGAGAGCGTGCGGCGCCTGAGCTGCCTGGCTTGCCTGCTTGCTGCGCACCGAGGCAAGGTGCGCACGGCGCAGCCGGCGCCCGGACTGTTCGCCGGGTGCGCCGGGGCAACGGCCCGCAGGGGCTGTGCGTTGGAGTGGTCGATCATGCTGTGCGGGATCGTCGAGCGTGCCCGGAGGCGGAGCTGGCCGACCCGATGCCCGGACAGTCGGCGGCCCATGGCTTTTCTCGGCTCGCTGTGGCGCGACCGCCAGGCCAATGGCCACCCCCAGGCCCGCTACCTCGGCGGGGCCATGCACTGGGACCCGAGGGAGTGGAGTACCTGGTTTGCCAGGCGACTTCGCTGCCCGGGGCCCGACCAGGACATCCCCGGGATGGAGGGCTGACGGCGTACGCCAGTTCGGCCCCGATCACGCGGGCTTCCGGCACACGCCGCTACGTCGGGCGCCGGTTCGTCAAGTACACCAGTCTCCACCACATGGGTCGCCTGTGGGCCTACGCTTCCCTGACCGGTGCAGCCGACGCGGACTCCCACTACCGTCGCCGCTGGGCAGGAGAGGATTGGCATAGGCAGGCTTTGCGGCACCTGTTCACCAGGATGCTCGGCCAGTTCCATCACTGCCACGCCGCTACGGGGTCCCTGACGGGAGCTCCTCTTCCGGCACAGTCATGACGAGACCCGAGCTGACCGGGCGCTGGTCGTTGACAAGGACGAGCCGGTTCCGGGCCCAAGTGTCGAGCCGCCCGCATGCCCAAGCGGGGTCATACGCTGCCGTGGGCAGTTGCGGTATGCGCTTCCGGCCGGAGTCGTCGAGCCGGTAGGGAACTTCGAAGGCCGAGTTCCAGCCATCCAGGTTCGCGGCGAACCGTGCTTCTGCTTCTGCTGGACCTATGCCCAGGTACTGGGCGATCTCCGTCCAGGAGCTGCCTCGCTCGCGTTCATAAATCACGGCCGAGACCAGAGCGCGCTCCGCGAGTTCGATGAGCTGGAATGCCTGGCTGACCCGGCCTCCGGGACCGGTGTCGGGGTCGTTCCCTGTGGCGACCAGGCCGGCGGCGCCATCGGCGACGTCCACGGCGTGATCGCACAGGACGAGTCGTGCCAGCGCCTGGCGGGTGAATCGGGCACGGTCGGCGTCATAAGGGGTCGTCTCAGTCACCCCCACAGCCTCGCAGGCCGTATCCGCGGCGAGTACCCGATTTCCGCGCGGGGGCTGGCCTCCGCTTGACGGCTTGAAGGCATGAGGTGTCCTTTCAAGCCCGGGCGTCGGCCCGCGCTCTGCGGTGCATCGGTGAGCAACGAGACGCCGTCGGCCGGTGAGGACCAACTGCCCGAGGTCGGCGAGGACCTTGTCGCGGATCTGCCGACTGCGGTGGACGCCGTCCTGCCCGCCGTGGCTGCCGCCTTCGCCGCGGTGGACGGCGCGGGGCGGGAGCGCAATGGGGATGCGGCCGAGGCGCTGCGCGGCGAAACCGGCACCGAGTCCTACCGTTTGGCCCGTTCCAAGGTTCAGGTAGAGGGGGCAGCAGTGGAGAACCCGGTCAGGTGTGCGAACGGAGGCCATGGGACGATCTTCGCGGAGATGAGCAGGCAGCAGGGGGCGCAGATGCAGTACATCGTGCACGAGGACCCGGTCGGGCGGGCCGAGAGCAACTACATCGCCCAGGCCGATCTGGCCCCCTTCGACCTCGACGGGCAGATTGAGCAGCTGTGGCTCCTGCCCGAAGAGGACGGCACATACGGGGTGGCCTGTATCCCCTTCATGACGTACGGCCTCGCTCTCGGAGACCGAGTCCGTCTCTCGCCGGAATCTCGTGTGGTCGAGGTTGTCCGGGCGAGCGGACACCGCGTCCTGCGCACACTGCTCAGGCCGAGCGCGGACGCCGAACGACTTGGCCGCAGTATCAAGCTGATCAAGAACTCGATCAAAGAATCCGGGCTGCTCAGCGAATGGCAGGGGGAGCGCTTCGTCGCCATCGACGTCCCTCCCGGAGTCGACATGAGCCTGCTGTTCGCCCTGCTGCAACGGGAAGTCGACGAAGCGGGCGCCTACTGGGAATGGGCCGACGCCATGCCGTTCTCGACGACGCGGAGCTGACCGGGCCGCGACGCCCCCACTGGACCCGACGCAGCCATCAATCGGGGCCACTTCAGGACGTCGTGAAGCTACGGAACCTTCACCAGCTGGGGCCGCCGGAAGCCAACATGCCGGGGCCGCTGAACAAAGTCGCAGCTACTGTCGGGCTGGGACGATGTCCCTGTTCTTCATGCGGAGGGTATTTGTTCGTTTTCGTGTGTGCGGGGTGTGGCGCTGAGCTGACTGCCTCGTTGTCCCGGGTCGCTCTGCCGGTCCATGCTCATCAGTATTTCGGGAACGGGCTTCAGCTCCCGGTGCTCATGGAGTCGGGCACGTTCGCGGTGGAACCGGAGCCGTGGGGACCCCCGTGGCGCGAGTGGGACGAGATCGGTCCGGAGGAAGCGGCGGCCCGCGGCATCTACGCGCCGGTCGACGTTCTGTCCGACGGCGCACCCGGCGCGATCGTCGTCGCGCCTGGAGACATGCGTGGCACGGTGCTGATTCCGGGGAAGCGCGGTGGTGCCTGTTGCGGCCTGGCCGGGGCGGACGGACCCAACATGGCCTGCGAGGCGTGCGGGCTTCCCGTGGCGAGCCGGATCGACGACTGCTCGTACTGGCAGGCGGTGTGGCTCGCTCCGGACGCAGTGCGCCGCCTTCCTGCCAACGGCTTTGACGCCGCGCCGCTCACCTGGGCGGAGCTGATGGCGCAGGGGAGGGGCACGCCCCCGTTCGAGCCGATCACCGGGTGGGGATCGCCACTGGGGTCGGACCTCCGGTGGTCGTGGAGCCCACAGTGGACGGCGGCAGCAGGCAATGCGCTCGCACATCTGGTGGTGGCTTCGCAGGGCCGGCCGGTGACCGTCCCGCACGGCCTGCCGGAGGAGGTGTTCCAACGCACCCTCGACACCCTGCTGCCGGCCGGCCCGCCGACGCGGCGGGCGGTCCTGGCTGGACCGGGGCTGTCCGCCTTTGACGCGGATGCCGACATTGTCCTCGTGCCCTTGCATCCGCAGACCGGGGAGACCTGGACCCCGGCAGACCCGGCCACCCCGGCATATCCGGTGCCGCTCCCGTTCGGGATGTGGTTCCAGCTGGTCTTCCCCGAGCCGCGCCTGCCCGTTCCCACGTCAGGCCCCATGGCCGCCGACGCGCTCCGGGACGACCCGCCCATTCCGCGTCCTCGTGACGTGTTCCGGGCCGACGTGGAAGCGTTCCGGCGCACCCTGGCCCGGCTGCCGGCCGTCCGTAGTCCATGGCTCCGCGAGATTGCCCGGATCCCCATGCAGGACCTGCACGCCCGGCTTGTTTAGCGGACTGACAGAAAGCGTTGCGCCTCGTCCACCTGCTGCCGCGATCGAGGCCGGTTGCCCACGTCGAAGGCGAGCACGATCCGCCCGTCGGCGGCACGCGGCAGCGGCGTGGAGGCCGAGAGCCTGCGCAGACGGCGTGGTTCCAGCCAGCCGTGATCGACCGCGTCGTACATCGCCCCGCGCAGGTGCTCGGGCGTAGCAGCGGCCGTTGCTTTACGCGACGTTGCTCGACACCTCGAAGCGCGAAGAACGGCCGCCCTGCTGTGCCGGTAACGAACCGGGATCAGCGGGTCAGGTGAACGGCCCAGGTTGAACACCACGCTCAGGCAGTGATCAGGGACGGGTCGCGAGCAGCCGAGACGACGTGGGACAGCGTCGGGAAGCACGGTCCCGGCCAGCCGTCCTCGCGGGCGTGTGTGTCGTTGGTCGCCCAGTCGCCGGCCCGTAGCATGACCGCGGTCATGCCTTGCGCCGTTGCGCCGCTCAGTTCATCGCCGCCACCGTCACCGACGTAGAGGCACTCGCCGGTCGGTGTGTCCAGTTCCCGGGCGACCTGGCGGAACAGCTCCGGATCCGGCTTCCTGCGCCCTTCCTGGCAGGACAGGACGACCGTGTCGACCAGGTGGGCGAGCGGCAGCGCCGGCCAGGTCTGCGCGAGTTCGATCGTGCAGTCGCTCAGGACCCCGATCCGAAAGCCGTCGCGGCGAAGCCGCTCCAAGGTGTCGAGCGCATCGTCGCGGAGGACGAACAGTTCGCGCTGCGAGGCCAGCCTGGCCGCCGTTGCGGCTGTCAACGCTTCGTCGTCCGGGTCAACTCCGCAGCGCTGGGCCAGTGCGCGGATCGTCTGGGGAAGATCGCCCAGTGTTCCCATGGCCCGCTCCGGGAAGGAGTCGTCCAGTGTCCGACGCCACTGCTGCTTGGGAATCCCGAGCGGGGCGGCGCTGCGGGCCGCATGTTCGTCCCAGATCCCGGCGGGCGTGCTCGGAGTCAGTGTGCCGAAGAAGTCGAAGATCACAGCGGAGAAAGACATGGCCGGGACACTAGCGGCCCAGCTGATCCGACAGCTGCGGAATTGATCTCCGAACCGGAGCAGCGGACCCGACCTGCTTCTCCAGTGGCAGGCATTGAGCGCCTTGGGCTCGGGTGCGCACCCCTGCCCGGTCGCGCGTCCGTCAACTGCCTCACCGAAGTTCCTCAGGCAGGCGCCGACGTCAGAGGTCGTAGTCCTCCCATTCCCCGGGCCTGTTGTAGATACGGTTCAGCAGCTCCGCGAAGCCGTCGCCGTCGAGGAGAAGCCCGTTGTACTCCGCCGGGATCAGCTTGTCGTTGATCACGGCAGTGGGTGTTCCCGGTCCGTCGGGATCGTCGGCCCCGCCGGCCCGCTCGTACATCTTCTGGGAGGCCGTCACGAAGGAGCGGTACTTCATGGAGGTGACGGCCGCATCGAACGCCGGGCCGCGCAGGCCTTTCACCTCACCGGCCAGTTCCAGCAGACGGGCGTCGGTGAAGCCGTCGACGCTCTCCTCGGGCTGGTTGGCGTAGAGGACCTCGTGGTACTCGACGAACTTGCCCTCCTCCAGGGCGGCACGCAACGCGTTGACCGCCTTCTTCGACCCGCTGCCGCCGAGCCGGGCGTCCAGGAAGGAGGCCATCGTGTACTCGGTTCTCGCCATGCGTTCGATCATCGCGTCGCGCAGTCCAGGGGCACCGCCGGTGGTCTCGAACTCCTCGCAGTACGGACAGCGCGGATCCTCGTAGAGGTGCACCGTCATCTTCGCGTCGGGGTCGCCCACCACGATGGTGGTGCCGTCCTCGGCGAGCGTCTCCGGCAGCTGCCCGGCGTTCGCGAACCGAGGCTTGGCCTCCGCCGCGCGCTGCCCGCATCCCGCCACCGTCAGTACGACGGCTGCGCACAGCACCGCCCATCGTCTCCCACGCACCATGCGTCATCTCCTCCCCAGAGCAGGGAGACCCTAGATCATTTGTTCGGAAGCCGCATCCGTGATTCTCCGGACCGTTGATCTGCCGTCTCCGGGATTCGACGCCGGGCTGCCGAAGCCCTCAGGCGAAGGCCGCTTTGGTGTGCGGCGGTTGCCGCGCCGAGTGATCGAGTCCGGGGCACCGTTCGACGTCCGCCCTTAAAGATCAAGTTGGCGGCGACGTCGATATCCGGGGAGGTCGAATCGGGCATTCCGTAGGGTCTTCGCCCAGCCCGCACGGGTACGTGCCCGCGCAGGTTCCCGCGTACTTTCCCCTCCGATGTCCGCTTAGGGCCGTAAGATCCTGCCGGGAGACCGTTCTTCGCGGGTCAGGGGGGTGCCGCGGGGGCGGAC